>JBOHSH010000286.1:0-2824 GCA_050733195.1 Gemmatimonadales bacterium | reverse complement strand
ACCGCCTGCTTCCGGGGTCGGTCTACACGGAGGAGTGCCTCGCGCGGCTCGCGGAAGACCAGCGCGGGTTCACCCTCTTTCCTCCGCTGCTCCTGTCACGCCGTGAGGATCTCGTCTACGCCCGCGACCTCGGCGCGCGCGACAGCCTCCTGCTGGACGCGCATCCCGGGCGCGCGGTCTACCTCCTCCGCCCGCCGTCCCAGGCGGTGGGGGCGGCCCCGCGCTTCGAGGCGCTGCGGCGCGACTCGCTCCTGTCCGCCTGGCGCACCGGCCGCTAGGGCGGGCGGCGCCAGAGCACCACCTGAGTGGCGGCCCGGGGGCGAACGAAGACGAATCGCCGCCCGTCCGGACTCGCGTCCCAGTTCGCGTGGGAGATGGCCGTCTGCATGCCGCGCACGGTGAAGAGCGGCCGCCGGTCGACGACCCGGAGCGCGGCGTCCGTGGCTTCGAGGCGTGCCGCCATCACCACCAGCTCCTCCTCGCGCGGCTCGAGATAGAAGAGCTCCCCATTGCCGCTCCAGACCGGCTCGGTGCCGCCGCCGCTCGAGATCATCACCGGCGGGGCGGCGCTGTGCGCGATCGCGCGGGCCCACGCCTCCGACCGGCCCGACGCGCTCGACACCCAGGCGACCCGGCGCCGGTCGGCGGACACCGCCGGCCAGGACTCATGAGCAGGCGTCGCGACGACCGGTGAGCGACTGTCCCCGGCGGCGATGACGAGATCGAAGCCGGTGCCCTCGCGCGCGCCGGCGCGCCGCGTCGTGAGCAGCCGCTCGGAGTCGAGCCAGACCCCGCTCGTCCCGATGCCGGAGACCCGGACGAGCGGGCTCGCGGCGCCCGCGCCGTCGGCGGCGGTCGCATACACTCGGGGCGGTCCGCCCCGCCGGGTGAGGTACGCGATGCGCTGTCCGTCGGGCGACCAGACGGCGTCGCTCGCGTCGCCGGCCGTCGTGACCCGGGTCCAGAGTCCCTGCGCGAGATCGAGCACGCTCACCTCGCGGCGCCCGCCCATCTCGAAGTCCGCCAGCAGCCGGCGGCCCTCCGGTGAGAATCGCGGGTGATGATAGGTGCGCGGCTCCGCGGACAGCTCGCGGGAGCGGCCGTCGCGGGAGAACTCGAGCAGATCGGCGACGGGAAGCGGGAGCAGGGCGACACCCGCCGGTGAAACGGTGATGGCCGGCGCATGGGGCACGATCGCCGCGGCGCGCTCGAGCTCGGTCGGCGGTGGCAGCAGCCGCGGGGTGCCGGCATCGAACGGCGCCGCGGAGACGGAGCCGTCGTCCCGCTGATAGACCAGGCGGTCGCCCATCGAGGCCGCGAACATGACGCCACCCGCCAGGAGCCGGGTGCGGGTCCGCGTGGTCACGTCCTGCACCGAGATGCGATCGGTGATGCCGCCGTGGCGCTCGGCCACCAGCACCGAGCCGTCCCGCACGAACCCGAGGACGGCGAGCACGGTCTCTCCCTTCCCGTGGTCAGGCCGGGCGATCAGCGTTCCCGCACCGGCCTCGCCGTCATCGAGCCGGAGCAGGGAGCCCGAGGTATCCGTGAGAACGAGCGACTGGTCGCTCCAGGCGGCGAAGCCGGTGC
The DNA here is from genome assembly GCA_050733195.1 of Gemmatimonadales bacterium. Classification (GTDB taxonomy): domain Bacteria; phylum Gemmatimonadota; class Gemmatimonadetes; order Gemmatimonadales; family GWC2-71-9; genus JABFSM01. Next base: position 1,234 of record JBOHSH010000286.1, on the reverse strand, counting down.
TGGTGCGTGCGAGGATCGCCTGCCCGGAACCGCCCACCGTAACCCGCCGGAGCTCGGCGCCGACCCGAAACGCAATGGCGCTTCCATCGGGCGAGAAGAGCGGGTCGCGCGCCTCGTCCGTCCCCGCGATCGCGCGAGGGGCCGCGGTCGCGGGGAGAAGCTGGAGATAGAGCCGTGTCCCGCTCGAGTCCCGGCCCCGATAAACGAGCGCATCGCCCCGGGGCGACAGCGCCAGCGGGCGACCCTCGCCGAACGGGATGGTGAGCCCGCGCGGAAGGGACACGACCGTGCGCTCGAGCGGAGTGAGCGCCCGGCGGGCCGTGGGCGCTTCCCGGTCGAGCATCGACCGGGTCATCACGACGATCGCGAGCACGCCGATCGCGAGCAGTGCCGCGGCTCGGCGCCAGGGAGCCTGTGCGGGCGTGGTCGGAGCTCCTCGCCTACTTCGGATGCCCGGCGCTCAGAATCGCCCGGAGCGCGAAGAGCTGCTGGAGATTGGCGGCGATGGTTCGCCAGTTGTTGACCTTCGATACTCCGGCGAGGCGGGGCCGGTAGGGCGTCGGCCGCGACACGACGCGGGCTCCGCTCCGGCTGACTCTCAGGATCATCTCCATCACCACGCCCCAGCCGCGTCCCGTCGACGCGAGCGCGAGGCCGTCGAGGACCGACCGGCGCAGCATGAAGACTCCCTGGAACCGGGGCATCGGCCCCACGAGCATGCGGTAGAGCCCGCGCTCGACCGCGGACAGCGTGCGCCCGATCGGGGTGTCGCGCCGATCCGGGAGATAGCCGAGCACCAGATCGGCGTTCCGGGCGACGGGGAAGAAGTCGGCCAGGATGGAAGCGGGGAACTGGCCGTCGGCGGGGAAAAAAGTGAGAAGCGTGCCGCGTGCTTCGGCGAAGCCGGTCCGGTAGACCCCGCCGAGGCCTCGGTTCTCCGCGTGGCGCACGACGCGCGCCGCGGGGTGCGCGGCGGAGAAGCCGTCGACCGCGGCCGCGGTGCCGTCGGTGCTCCCGTCGTCGACGATCAGCAGCTCGTGCGGCCGGCCCAGCCCCTCGAGCGCCGAGAGGAGCTCGGCGAGGACCCCGCTCACCGTCTCCGCTTCATTGTAGGCCATGACGACGACGGTGAGCCCGGGACCCTCCGTCGGCGCGGCTCCGGTCATCCTTCTCCGCTCCGCTCGAGGGCGCGCGCCGGGTTTCCCGCGACCGTCGCTCCCGCGGGCACTTCCCG
>JBOHSH010000285.1:0-15861 GCA_050733195.1 Gemmatimonadales bacterium | reverse complement strand
CTTGGCCCTGCCTACCACCCTAAACCACCGTCTCAGCTGCTTCGCGAGTTTCGCCGGCAGTATGCAGCAGTTCGTGGGGGGTGAGTTGAAACCGGACCAAGCGGGCGGACAGCGGGAAATCCTTGGGACACGCCGCCGATCGTCGGTCTCTGTCAGTCGGAGATGAACGATCGGCTTCGGCGTCCCTGGGGGTGGCAAATCACCGACGGCTCAGGAGAAACTCGTATCAGGCCGCTTGGGCCTTGATTACGACCGGTCTTTGAAAGACACGGTGAGTAAGGAGAGAAACGGCAGCCGCTAACGAATCAGGTTAGGTACGACGAGCCCGGGATGGCGCCGCTTGCAATGGGTGAGGATCGCGCCGCTCTGAATGTCGAGGGCCGCGAAGAGGGTCGTCGTCCCATGGCGGGTATGGTCGTGGGTGAACCCCTCCACGTATCCCAGGCCCATCGGCAAGTTGGGTTGGGTGCGCTCCAATGCTTGGATCTAACTTTTCTCGTCGACGCACAAGACCAGGGCGTGATCGAGCGGATTCAGGTAAAGGCCCACGATGTCGCGGACCTTCTCTACGAAGAAAGCATCGGTCGACAGTTTGAAACTGCGCGTCCGGTGCGGCTGCACACCGAACAAGGCAAAGTAGCGATGCACCGTGCTCTTGCTGATGCCCGTCTTCTCGGCGATGCCGCGCACGCTCCAGTGGGTTGCGTGCTTCGGCCGGGTGCGCAGGACGGTCCGCAACAGCCGCGCGACTTCCTCGTCATCGTGAGCGCGTGGGCCCGCGCGAGAAGCGGCCGGTTATCGTCGTCTCACGTACCGAGCTAAACCGGGGCTCTTACTTCCTGGCGGTCCCGTGCACAACGGCGAGACTCGAGACTCGACGACATCTCCCCAATGTGTTTACTTCTCACGGGGTAGTTTTGGACTCCCGAGGGAGTGCGTCGCCCAGTGCGAAGCGTTGACCCAGTTATCGAAGTCCGACCTTGTGCATTCAATGGAAGCAGAGGAAGACTCAGCGTACCCGTTCTGGGGATGCTGGTCGGTGCCGTAGGTGACTATCTCGGCGCCGTTTGTCAACTCGGCAACCTCGGTAGAGCTTCGGACTCGCCCCCAGCCGTTCGACCCATGGGACGCAATCCTGCCACCGACGCCCAGAATGAGCAGGTGCTCGAGGCCTGCGCTCGCGATGCTCGACGGATACCTGGCTACTCGGTACTTCGGTGAGACTGGCGCTCGGTGCGACAGCGAGGTCGTGCGGCGCTCGTAGGATGGGAAGGAAGTTGAAGGTTAGAGGCCCTTGGAACAAGTGCATGGAGCGCCTGAAGCCGCAAACTGCGTTGGGGTCTTCAGGCCCTGTGTGGCATCGAATTAGAATAGGTTTTCCAGCCATGCCGATTTACGATTTTGCCTGCGCGGACTGCGGAGCCGAGTTCGAAGAGCTGGTCCGCTCCGACACCAGAGTCCGCTGTCCCCTCCACTGAGCCGACTTCCCTCCCTGCTCGAGCGGCTCGCTTCGCGTACGCCGAAGCGGGCCGATGAGCCGGGCCGTCCGCTCGCCGCGGTGGCGGTCGTGCTCGTCCCCGATCCGGACGCGCTGCTGCTCATTCGCCGCGCCGAGCGCGAAGGCGACCACTGGTCAGGCCACCTCGCGCTGCCGGGGGGCCGGTGGAGCCCGGGCGACGAGGACCTCATCGCCACCGCGCGGCGGGAATCGCGGGAGGAAATCGGCGTCGATCTTGGCCGAAGCGAGCCTGCCGGAGCGCTCGACGACCTGGTGCCGCGGAGCCCGGTCCTCCCTCCGATCCTGGTGCGGCCGTACGTCTTCGCACTCGAGCGCCGGAGCCCCCTCGTCCCGAATGCCGAGGTGGCCGGCGCCTGGTGGATTTCCCTGGAGCAGCTGCTCGACCCCGCCACCCTCCGTCCGTACGAGTACAGCCGTTACGGCACCACGGTCCGAAGCCTCGGCTACCACCTCGACGTCGGCGTCCTCTGGGGCATGACCGAAAGGATCGTGACGCCGATGCTCCGCCTCCTCACGGAACCGGTCACCGCCCTGAATCCGGCCACCCGCCAGGCCATCCCGTAAGGCTCTGCTACGGCGGCCGTTAGACTTGCTTGACTTTTGATTTAGGTAATCCTAATTTAGTCTCCATGCCAGTCCTAAACAGCCTGCTTCAGGCCGCCCCGGTTCCGGCGGACCCGGCGACGGCGCTCCTCGTGTTTGCGGGGATCGTGCTGGCGCTGGCCGTCGCCCTCTGGCCGCGCCTCGGACTGGTATGGCGGATCCGCCGGCTGGCGCGGCTGAGCCAGCGCGTTCGGATCGAGGACGCGCTCAAGCATCTCACGAACACCGAGCTGGCGGGGCGTCGCGGCACCGTCGAGAGCGTCGGTGGCGCGCTCGAGATCTCCCGCGGCAAGGCGGTCGAGATCCTCGCTCTCCTCACGACCACAGGCCTCATCCGCGCGGAGGACGATGCCGTCCTGCTCACCGCTGAAGGCCGCGCCTACGGCATGCGGATGCTGCGCGCGCACCGCCTGCTCGAGCGCTTCTTCGCGGACCGCACGGGCATCGCGCCGGGCGAGTGGCACGACCGGGCCGAGCTCGGGGAGCACGAGCTTTCCGAGGCCGAGGCCGAGCGGCTGGCGGTGAGCATGGGCGATCCGCTCGTCGATCCCCATGGCGACCCGATCCCGACGCGAGCCGGCACGGTGCCGCCCCGCTCGGGAATGGCGCTGGCCGGACTCGCGGCCGGAACGGCCGCGCGCGTCGTGCACGTGGAGGACGAGCCGCGGGAGGTCTACGACCGGTTGCGCGCGCTCGGTCTGCACCCCGGCGTGCCGGTGAAGGTGCTCGAGACGCGGGCGACCGGAACCCGGCTGCTGGCCGCCGGCGAGGAGATCGCGCTCGAGCCGTCGCTCGTGGCGAACGTGACCGTGCAGCCGGTGGCCGAGCGCGACACTGCCACCGTGCTCCTGGAGAGGCTCGACGCGCTCAAGCCCGGCGAGCGGGCGCTGGTGGCGGAGATCGCGCCCGCCGTTCAGGGGCCGGAGCGGCGGCGGCTGCTCGATCTCGGCATCCTTCCGGGCACCGAGCTTTCCGCGGAGATGGTGAGTCCTTCGGGTGATCCGGTCGCGTACCGGATCCGCGGAGCGCTCATCGCGCTGCGACAGACGCAGGCCGCGGGCATCTATATCCGTCGCGAGTCGGTTCCCGCGGAGCAGGTCGCATGACGGCCGTCGCCCCGAGCCACGCGGCCGCCGGCTGCCGCGGCTGCGCGGTGCACTCGGCCGCTCCGCTGGTGCAGATCGCGGGGCGGGCGGACAAGTGGGACTACCTCGTCGCTCTGGCGGGAAACCCCAACACGGGCAAGAGCACCGTCTTCAACGCGCTGACCGGGCTCCGGCAGCACACCGGCAACTGGCCGGGGAAGACGGTTGCGCGGGCCGAGGGACTCTACGGTCACGCCGGGTCGCGCGTGAAGGTCGTGGACCTGCCCGGTACCTACTCCCTGCAGGCGGGAAGCACCGACGAGGAAGTCGCCCGCGACTTCCTCCTCTTCGGTCGCCCCGACGTCACCGTCGTGGTGCTCGACGCCACGCGCCTCGAGCGGAACCTGAACCTCGCGCTGCAGGTGCTCGAGATCACCGACCGGGTCGTGATCTGCCTCAACCTCATGGACGAGGCCCGGCGCCACGGCATCGGCATCGACGCGACGAAGCTCGAGGCGGCCCTCGGGGTGCCGGTGATTCCGGCCGCGGCGCGCAGCGGTGTGGGGATGCCCGAGCTGCTGGACGCCGTGCATCGCGTGGCGACCGGACAGCGGCGTGCCACGCCGTTCCGGATCGAGGAGCATCCGCCGGAAGTCGAGGCCGCCATCCGGGCGATCGTGCCGCGGATCGGCGAGGCGTTCCCCGGCCTTCCGAACGCGCGATGGGTCGCGCTCCGGCTCCTCAACGCGGACGAGCGGGTCGAGCAGGCGGTGCGCGACGGCGGCATCGGCGAGCTCGCGAGCGGGGAGTATCCCGCGGCCGCCGCGGCGGCCGTCGCCGCCCGCGGCGCGGAAGCCGGCCACGACGGGCTCACCGCGGCGCAGCAGGCGCTGCTCGACGAAGTGACCGCGCAGCGGTGGCGGCTCTCTCCCAGCTTCCACGACGCCCTGATGGAGAGCGTGTACGGGGCGGCGCAGCGGATCGCGGCCGGGGCGTCGCTCACGGGAGCACGCAAGGCGAAGTTCGACTTCGATCGCCACCTCGACCGCCTCCTCACCAGCCGGTGGCTCGGGTTCCCGCTCATGCTCGGGATCCTGATGGTGGTGTTCTGGCTCACCATCGCCGGGGCCAACGTGCCGTCGGCGATGATCGCGTCGGTGCTGATCGATACGGTGCATCCGGCGCTCAAGGCCTTCAGCGCGGGCATCGGGGTGCCCTGGTGGCTGTCGGGCTTCCTCTTCGACGGGGTCTACCTGGCCACCGCCTGGGTGGTGAGCGTCATGCTCCCGCCGATGGCCATCTTCTTCCCGCTCTTTACCCTGCTGGAAGACTTCGGCTATCTCCCCCGGGTCGCCTTCAACCTCGACCGGTTCTTCCGCAAAGCGGGCGCCCACGGGAAACAGGCGCTCACGATGTGCATGGGGTTCGGCTGCAACGCGGCGGGCGTGGTGGCCACCCGGATCATCGACAGCCCGCGCGAGCGGCTGGTCGCGATCATCACGAACAACTTCTCGCTCTGCAACGGACGCTGGCCGACGCAGATCCTCATCGCCTCCATCTTCCTCGGAGCGCTGGCGCCGGCGCATCTCGCGGGACTGGTCTCCGCCTCGGCCGTGGTGGGTGTCGCCCTGCTCGGCATCGCCGCGATGTTCTTCGCGTCGTGGCTCCTGACCCGGACCGCGCTCCAGGGCGAGGCCACGACCTTCAGCCTGGAGCTTCCGCCCTACCGGCCGCCCCGGGTCCTGCAGACGTTGTACACGTCGCTCATCGATCGCACGCTGATCGTGCTCTGGCGGGCGGTCGTCTTTGCGGCGCCGGCCGGGGCGGTGATCTGGCTCATTTCCAACATCCACGTCGGGGGCGACAGCCTCGCGCGGCACGCCGTCGGCCTGCTCGATCCGGTGGGCATCCTGATCGGCTTGAACGGCGTGATCCTGCTCGCGTACGTCGTGGCGGTTCCGGCCAACGAGATCGTGATCCCGAGCGTGCTCATGCTGACCGTGCTCGCCGCGAAGATGACGGGCGTGGGCGAGGGCGCGGGCGTGATGTTCGAGCTCGATTCGGCCCGGCAGGTGGGCGACCTGCTGCGCAGCGCCGGCTGGACGACGCTCACCGGCCTCTGCCTGATGCTCTTCTCGCTCCTCCATAACCCGTGCTCCACCACGATCTATACGATCTACAAGGAGACGGGGAGCGCGAAGTGGACCACGGTGGCGACCCTGCTGCCGCTGGTGCTGGGCCTGACGGTCTGCTTCCTGGTGGCCCAGGTCTGGAGGCTCCTGGCGGCATGACGGCACCCGATCTCCGCTCCGCGCAGGACCCCGCCGGCCCCGCCGGCCTCGACGACTGCGGTTGCTGTCCCGACGCCGCCGAGCCGAAGCGCGCCGAGGTTCCCACCACGGCCGGCGGGCACGGGCACGACCGCGGCTCCATCGAGCGCGCCGGTCTGCCGCGGGACGTCCTTGGCCTGACCGTCGCCGCGAGCCTGCTCACGATCGTGGGTCTCGTGCTCTCTGGCTCCGCGGCGACCCTGGCCTTCGCGGCCGCCATGCTGGCGGCCGGGTGGCTGGTGGCGCCGGGCGCCTGGCGCGCGGTGCGGGCCCGGACGCTCGACATGAAGGTCCTGATGGCCGTGGCCGCCGTCGGCGCGGCCCTGATCGGCGAGTGGGCGGAGGGAGCGGCCGTGCTCACGCTCTTCGCCATCGCCGAGCTGCTGGAGTACGGGGCGATGGCGCGGGCGCGAAACGCGATCGCGGCGCTGATGGAAACCGCGCCGCACGAGGCGCGCGTGCGGCGCGACGGCACCGAGGTCACGGTGCCGGTGGAAGAGGTGTTGGTGGGCGAGCTCGTGCGGGTGCGGCCCGGCGAGCGGATCCCGCTGGACGGCGTCGTGACCGAGGGACTCTCCGCGGTGAACGAGGCGCCGATCACCGGTGAAGCGATGCCCGCCGACAAGACTCCGGGCGGGGAGGTCTACGCGGGGTCGCTCAACGGCTACGGCGCGCTGGAGGTTCGCACCACCAGCCGCTCCAGCGATACGCTCCTCGCGCGGATCGGCGACGCAGTGCGGCATGCCCAGGCGTCGCGGGCGCCGGCGCAGAGCTTCGTCGACCGCTTCGCGCGCCGCTACACGCCCGCCGTCGTCGCCCTGGCCGTCGTGGTCGCCGTAGTCCCCCCGCTCGCCGGCCTCGGACCCTCGGCCACCTGGCTCTACCGCGGGCTCGCCCTCCTCGTCATCGCCTGCCCCTGCGCGCTGGTCATCTCCACCCCCGTGACCCTGGTGAGCGGGCTCACCGGCGCCGCGCGGGACGGCGTGCTGATCCGCGGGGGCGCCGAGCTCGAGCGCCTCGCCTCCGCCGACACCGTGGCGTTCGACAAGACCGGGACCCTCACGGAGGGTCGGCCGATCCTCACCGATCTCGCTCCGGTCGAGGGCGGCGACCCGCACGGCCTCCTCCGGCTCGCGGCCGGCGTCGAGCGCGACTCCGAGCACCCGCTCGCGCAGGCGATCGTCGGCGCGGCGCGGGACCGCTCGCTCGACGTTCCCCCCGCGACCGCTTTCTCGGCGCTGCCCGGGAAGGGCGCGCGCGCCACGGTGAATGGCGAGCCGCTCTATGTCGGGAGCCGCCGCATCTGCGACGAGCTCGGGACCTGCCACGACGATGTCCACGCGGCGATTGACCGCTTCGAGGAAGAGGGGAAGACGGCCGTGCTCCTCACCAGCGAGTCCGCCTCGATGGGCGTGCTCGCGGTGGCCGACCGCATCCGTCCCGAGGCCGCTCCCTGCCTCGCCGCGCTGCGCCGGCTCGGCGTCGACCGCACCATCCTGCTGACCGGCGATCACCGGGCCTCCGCCGATCGCGTCGCCCGGCACCTCGGGCTGACCGAATGGCGGGCCGGCCTCCTCCCCGAGGACAAGCTCGGCGCCGTGCGGGAGATGGGAGCCACCGGGCGCCGCGTGGCCGTCGTGGGCGACGGCGTGAACGACGCGCCCGCGCTCGCCGCCGCGCACGTCGGCATCGCCATGGGTGCCGCCGGCACCCACGTGGCCCTCGAGACGGCCGACGTCGCGCTCATGGCCGACGATCTCGGCAAGCTCCCCGTCGCGATCGGCCGGGCTCGCCGGACGCTCGCGCTCGTGCGGCAGAACGTCGCCTTCGCGATCGGCGTGAAGGTCCTGTTCCTGGTGCTGGCGGTGCTCGGCCAGGCCACGCTCTGGATGGCGGTCGCCGCGGATACCGGGGCGTCGCTCGCCGTCATCGCCAACGGGCTGCGGGCGCTCCGGGCGCCGTCAGGAGGCACGGCATGACCGCCGAGGTGGGCCGCGAAGTCCTCACCCGCTCGGTCGAGGATTACCTCAAGGCCATCTACCGGCTCTCCGCCGACGGGCATCCCGCGTCCACGAGCCAGATCGCCCAGCTCCTCGAGCTGTCGGCGCCCTCGGTGAGCGGCATGGTGCGGCGCCTTTCGGAGCAGGGGCTGCTGGAGCACGTGCCCTACCGGGGGGTGCTCCTCACCGCCGAAGGCCGCCGCATCGCGCTCCGGATGATCCGGCGCCACCGGCTGCTCGAGGCCTATCTCGTGGCGTTCCTGGGATACACCTGGGACACGGTCCACGAGGAAGCGGAACGGCTCGAGCATGCGGTCTCCGATCCGCTCGTCGAGCGGATGGCCCACGCGCTCGGCCATCCGCGCGTGGACCCGCACGGCGATCCGATCCCGGCGCCCGACGGCTCGATGGAAGAGGCCCCGCACCTGCCGCTCACCGAGGTTCCGGTGGGAGAGTCCGTCGTCATCTGCCGCGCCGACACCACCGACGACGGCCTGCTCCGCTACATCGCGAGCTCGGCGCTGATGCCCGGTACCCGGGTCACCGTGGTCGAGCACCAGCCCTTCCACGGACCGCTCCGGCTTCGCGCAGACTCCGGCGAGCGCGTCATCGGCCACGAGCTGGCCGGCATTCTGCTCTGCGCGCGGGAGGAACAGTGACGACTCTGCACCGGCGCGGCCGGCTGGCCGCGCTCGCGATCACCCTCGGCTGCGCGGCGGCCATCGCGGCCTGCGATGCGCTGCTCCCCGAGGCGCCGGCGGACGACAGCCTGCTCGAAGGTCCAGTCGAGGGACTGTCCTCGCAGCAGCTCGCGTCGTTCCTGGCCGGCGACGGTGAGTTCAGCCGCCGGTTCACCACGGCCGAAGGCGTGGGGCCGATCTTCATCGCGACCGCCTGCGAGAGCTGTCACGTCGGCGACGGCAAAGGCCATCCGGCATTCAACCTCACGCGGTTCGGGAAGATGGGACCCGCGGGATTCGACCCGATGCGCTACGAGGGCGGGCCGCAGCTCCAGCACCGCGCGGTCCTCAACTACATCGCCGAAGTGCTGCCGCCGGGGGTCACGGGCGTCGCGCAGTTCACCGCGCCGAGCGTGACGGGGCTGGGCTACCTGGAAGCGGTGGAGGACGCCACGCTGCTCGCCCTCGCCGACCCCGAAGACGCCGACGGCGACGGGATCTCGGGACGGGTACAGCTCCTGAGCGAGACCGATCTCATCGCCGAGGTGACGAGGCTCGATCTCCTCTTCGACGAGACGCCCGGCCGGCACCTGCCGATCGACGGCCGCTACATCGGGCGGTTCGGGAAGAAGGCCTCCGCCATCAACCTGCTCCAGCAGACGGTGACGGCCTACCGCGAGGACATGGGCCTCACCACCGACCTCATTCCGGAGGATCCCCGGAACCCGCAGGCCGGCGGCTTCACGGGAGACGACGTGGCCGATCCCGAGATCGGCTCCAGCACGGTGAGCAACGTGGTGTTCTACCTGAAGACGCTGCGCGCGCCCCCCCGCCGCAACGCCGACGCCCCGGACGTCCGGGCCGGCGAGGCGCTGTTCGCCGCCAGCCGCTGCTCGAGCTGCCACGTGCCGACGCTGCTCACCGGCTCCTCGCGCATCGCGCCGCTCGACCGCGTGGCGTTCCACCCGTACACCGACCTGCTGCTGCACGACATGGGGCCGGAGCTGGACGACAAATACACGGAGGGGATCGCGCTCACCTCGGAGTGGCGCACGGCGCCGCTCTGGGGCGTCGGGCTCGCCGAGCGCGCGCAGGGCGGCCGCGCCTTCTATCTCCACGACGGCCGGGCCCGGTCGCTGCGCGAGGCCATCGAGCTGCACGGGGGCGAGGCCGCGGCGAGCCGCGACGCCTTCCGCCGGCTGCCGGCGGCCGAGCAGGAGCAGCTGCTGGCGTTCCTCCGCTCGCTATGAACCGCCGCGATTTCCTCGCGCGCGTGGAAGCGCTGTCGGCTTGTGCCGCCGCGGCGGGACTCACGCTGCCGCTCGGCGGATGCCTGGGCTTCCACTACGTCAACACGTCGCTCACCGGCAACCGTCTGGTCATCCGGAGCGCCGACTTCGGCGACCGGCGCTTCGCGCTCGCCGACGTTCCGGGCTTCCGGCTCCCGATCTACGTCTACCGCCTCGACGACGGCGGGTATTCCGCGGTGTCGACCCGCTGCATGCACCGCGGCTGTCAGGTGGAGCCCGCCGCCGAGCATCTCGTCTGTCCGTGCCACGGCAGCGAGTACACCAACACCGGCGAAGTGCTCAAGGGTCCCACGCAGCTCCCGCTCCGGAAGCTCCCGGTGCGGGTGGAACGGGAGAACATCGTGATCGAGCTTCCCACGACGGGAGACGACTGGTGACGCGGACCATCGCCCTGGCGCTGCTCTTCCTCGCGACGGCGCGCGGGGCGGCCGCGCAGGACACCGCGCTGGTGCAGGGCGGGATCTACCAGCGGCCGTTCCTGGTGACGGTGGGCCGGACCGCCGTCGGCGGGTACGCGGAGGGCAACGCGAACTACTTCCGGACCGACGGCGTGGGTGAAGGGCTCTCGATGGAGCTCCGCCGCTTCAACATCTTCCTGTTCTCGTCCGTCGGCCGGCGGCTGCGGTTCATCTCCGAGCTCGAGTTCGAGCACGGCACCGAGGAGATCGCCCTCGAGACCGCGCTCATGGACTTCGTCGTGAATCCCTCGTTCGTGGTGCGGGGCGGCATCCTGCTTCCGCCCATCGGCGCGTTCAACGTGAATCACGACAGCCCCCGGTACGACTTCGTCGAGCGGCCGCTGGTTTCGACGGAGATCATTCCCGCGACGCTCTCCGAGATCGGGTTCGGCGCCCACGGACGTCTCGCGCCGCCGGGCTTCATGCTTTCCTACGACGCGTATCTCACCAACGGCCTGGGCGACGGGGTCGTGGTGAATCCGACCGGCCGGACCCACCTGGCCAGCGGGAAGAGCGAGAGCCGGTTCGAGGAGGACAACAACGGCTCACCCGCCTTCTCGGGTCGGCTCGCCGCGCAAGCGCGGCGGCTCGGCGAGGTCGGACTCTCGCTCTATCGGGGGATCTACAACTCCTACCGGATCGAGGGCGAGCAGGTGGACGAGAAGCGGTGGGTCTCGCTCGTCGCGCTGGATTTCACCACCGAGGTCGGGTCCGTGAGTCTCCGAGGCGAGGCGGCGTGGGCCGGCATAGATGTTCCCGGCGACCTCGCGGAAGTGCTCGGCGACCGCCAGTGGGGATTCCACCTCGACGCGGTCGTGCCGGTCTGGCGGCCGCGGATCGCCGGCCTTCCGGATCCGGTGGTGAGCGCCGGACTCCGGCTCGAGCGGGTGGACTGGAACCGCGGGACGTTCGCGTCCACCGGGCTCAAGATCTACGACGAGCTCGGCGCGGTCACCGCGAGCCTGAGCTTCCGCCCCGCGGCCGGCACCGTCTTCCGGCTCAACTACCGCCGGGAATCCTTCCGCGATCTGCAGGGCAATCCTGCATCCAAGACCGGCGGCTTCCAGGTCGGCTTCGCCACCTACTTTTGACGGTTGACGGTTTCCGGCTACCACTCCACCGCGACGCCGGCGTGGAGCGACCGTCCGAGCGCCGGAAAGCCGTAGACCTCCTCATAGCGCTCGTCGAAGAGGTTTTCGATCCGGCCCCGGAGCGTCATCCGCCGCCCGACGCCGAGCGATCCGTAGACCCTCACGACCTGATAATCCCCCGGGTCGACGCGGACCGAGGGGAACTGGTTGAAGTCGCTGTCCCGGCGATCGGCCACCAGCAGCAGGCCCGCGCCGACGATCCCGCGGGCGCCGGCGTGGACCGCGACGTCGGTCGTGACGGTGTGGCGCGGACGGCGGATCAGCCGGCGCAGCTCGGGGTCGCTCGTCGTCTCGCTCCGGGCCGAGAGCAGCGTCCACGCGGCCCGCGCGTCGACGCGGCCGACCGTGGCCCGGCCCGAGGCTTCGAGACCCTGGGTGCGGGCGCGCTCGATGTTCACGCTCATCCCGAGCGCCGGGAACGGCGCGCTCTGGAAGCCGATAAGATCGCGCAGGGTGGTCCGGAACCAGGTGAGACCGAGCGAGGCGCGCCCGCCGAGCAGGAACCGCTCGACGCCCAGGTCGAGCCCGCGCGCACGCTCGGCACGGATCGCCGGATTGGGGTTCTGGAACGGGCTGCCGTAGCGCGCGGACAGGGAGGGCGGCATGAACCCGGTGCCGTAGGAGCCGTGCAGCCTGGTGGCGCCGCCGGGAAGCCATGCGCCGGTCACCCTCCAGGTGGTCGCCGAGCCGAAGCTGTCGTAGTCGTCGTGCCGCAGGCCGGCCGAGATCGTCAGGTCCTCGCGCGGCGACAGCTCTCCCTGGGCATAACCCGCGTGCAGGCGCTCGTCCCGGCCGCCGTCGCCCGACCAGACCGTGCTCCATTCGGTGTTGGCGCCGGCGACGATGCGCACCCGGCGGCCGGCCGCGACGGTGTTCTGCCAGTCGAGCACGCTCCGGTGGACGTTGAGCGAGAAGCGGAAGGGCTCGCCGAAGAAGGCCCCGGTCCCCTTCGTGTACTGCCGCTGACCGCCGGCCAGGAGGCGGCTGGTCCAGCCGGACGCCGGCCGCACCTCCACATACGCCGTGGCAAGGTGATTCTCGAAAGTGGTCTCGCCTTCGGGAGTCGGATTGGAGGACCGGAGATCGCCCGGGCTCGTGTAGGAGCTCTGCAGCCCCCGGAACGTGCCCCCCACCATGACCCCGCCGCCGGCCGAGAGCTCGAGCCGCGCCGCCTGGGTGCGCTGATCCCAGCCGTTGGGCTGCCGCTCGTTGTCGGTTCCGTCGGCCGTGAGTCCGAGCGCGAAGGCCACCCGCCCGGACCGGCCTCCGCTCCGGAGAACGCCGCGCCACGTCCCGAAGCTCCCGCCTTCCGCTTCCGCCCGCAGCGCCGGTGTCGTGGTCGCGAGCGGGAGCCCGAGGGCGATGACGCCCCCGATGGCGGCCCCGCCGTAGAGCGTGCTCTGCGGTCCTCGCACGACCTCGACGGCACCCGCGACCACGTCGGCGCCGCCCAGGAAGGCCGAAGGCTCGGCATTGGCGTCGTTCACCCGCACGCCGTCCACGAGCACCAGCGTCTGCGTCGAGGACACTCCCCGGAGGAAGACGGAGGTGACGCCGCCCGGCGCCCCGGTGAGGTGGACCGCCGAGCCCGGCAGCAGGCGGAGCGCGTCGCGCAGCGCGAATCGCTGCCGCATGTCGAGGTCGCGCTCGCCGAGGCGATCCGCGGAGCTTCCCAGGGCGCGGAGCCGCGTCGGCGCCCGCGCGGCGGTGACGACGAGGTCGTCGAGTCTGGTGGAGTCCCGCTCCGGCGCGGCCTGCGCGGCGACGCCGGCGGCGAGGAGCTCGATGAAGAGAAGGATGGTGAGTACACGGGCCGGCATGCGACCTCCACGGAGGCTCGAGGTGCCCCGAACGAAACGCCCTGCGATCGCGAGGACGCAGGGCGAGACGGGGACGTCGGTGGGGACACCTCGGGCCCCGCTCCCCTCCCTCGAGGGAATCGTGCGGGAGCAGACGAGGCCGGTCTCCTGGCTCGAGGACCGTCGCGCGCCTTCCCGGGGGACCAGCCCCAGTGGCGTGGTGCGCGGCGGACGTGGCGGGCGTCTGAACGCCCGCTCCTCTCACAGTGGCGGGGCCGCGCCGGTATCACACCGGACTTCCGGATGGCCCCGTCTGCCGTGGATCAGTTGTGCGGCACAGTCTATCGGGTGGACGCGTCGCGCGCAATGGCGACCCGCTCGATCCAGCGCGCGAGCGCGGGATGGGGCGTGAGCACCACCGGCGAATAGTCGATCGGGAGCCCGGCGAGATCTCTCGGGATCGTGATCCGGTCGATCTTCCCCGTCGACACGAGCACCGGCATGACGGCGACGGTGTCGCCGCTCCCCAGCCCACCCACCTGCTCGCGGAGCCGGGCGATCGCCGCGGCGCGGATCGGCGGCGGGGCGTCGTCGCGGAGGAGGCCGACCGCGACCCGCGCGGTTCCCTCGCGGGCGATCCCCGCCGCCGCCCGCTCGAGATCGCGGAGCCAGCGGGCGGATTCCTCCTCGTCCACGGGCCCGTGCGCCACGAGCAGGAGCGGACGGCTGCGCGCGCGGGGCAGCGCGCGCCAGCGGTCGAGCAGCACCTGGCCGAGCTCGGGCGCGCCGTCGAGCGCCGGGGTCACCGACATCGGAACGGGAGGCGGTCCGTACGACCCGTGGTCGTGCGCCCGAAGCTCCGCGGGAAACTCGGCGATCTCGCCGGCCAGGAAACGGATCTGGCGGTAGTGGCCGCCGTGCGAGGACACCATCAGCGGCACGACGACGATCCGGCGCGCGCCGTCGCGCACGAGACGGGCCGTGGCGCTGTCCCACCCGGCGCTCGTCATCTCCGGTCCCATGAGGAACGCCACGGATACGGGGCCGCCGGTCCAGGACACCTGCGCGACGGTCTCCCGGACCCGCTGATTCCACTCGGCGCCGGCGCCGTGCGCGACGACGAGGAGCCCGGTCTGCGCCTGCGCGGCCTGGGCGGCGCTCGCGAGCGCGAGGGCGATGAAGGTGCCGCGCATCGCCGTCACCACCCGATTCCCCAGGAGAGGCCGCCGTACCACCGCCGGCCCAGCACAGTGGCGGCACCCACCGGGACTTCGTCGGTCAGGTTGTCGACGCCGAGGGTGAGGGCGGCGTCGTGAAAGAGATCGACGGAGCCGCTGGCGTTGACCCGGGTGTGGGGCTCCTGGTAGCTCACCACCCCCTGGGCCGATCGGGAAAGCGGAACCCGGCCGACGTGAAGCGCCTCGGCGCGCAGCGCCAGGCGCCAGGCACTCCAGCCCAGCGAGCCCTTCGCCGTATGGGCGGCCCGGCCCAGCAGCTCCTCACCCGTGATCTCGTTCTCGCTGTCGAGCCAGGCGTAGGACCCGGTGGCGCTCAAGCGGCCGCGGGTTACGGTGGCACCCGCCTCGAGGCCGGCGGTGCGGGCCTTCCCGACGTTCCGATAACTGAAGATCCCGATCTGTCCGCTGTCGCGGACCCTGACCGTCTCGATGAAGTCGCGAAGCCGGTTGCCGTATCCGCGAATGTACACGGAGGCGTCGTCCGTCGCGGCCCCGACTTCGGCGGTGAGATTCCAGGACTCCTCCGGCCGGAGGTCCGGGTTTCCCTGGACCGAGTAGAAGAACCTGGCCTGAAGGAAATCGAGGTAGAGCTCGTTGAACGAGGGCGCCCGGAAGCCGCGGGCCAGCCCGGCCTTGGCGTACAGCGGGCCCACCGGCTGCCAGGTCACACCCGCCCGCGGTGCGAGATCGCTGCCCCAGGTCTCGCTCGTGGAGACACGGAGGCCGGTCGCGACGCCCAGCGTCCGCGCCAGCCGCCAGTCCGCCGACGCGAAGGCCGCACCGGCCCAGGACGTCCGCCGGCCACCAACGATCCGGGGCGACTCGAGCCACTCCCGCTCGCCCCGCACCCCGGCCACCCAGGCGTGCGCCCCGAGGCTGCCGCGCCGGATGCCCTCGACGTCGAGAAGGTTCTGAATGCTCCACTCGGTAGTCGACGGCGCGGCGGCGGGAATCTGCTCGAACCGGTGATCGTAGAGACTCGCATGCGCCCGGAGCTCGGTGCGCGCGCCGGCACCGAGCGTCACGGTGGCGAGGGCGTCGGTCTGCCAGTTGTCGTTGCGATTGCGCGTCGTCGCGGTTGCGCCGGTCCGGTACTCCTGGTTCTCCTGAATGCGGAGCACGCGGAGATCCGCGACGCTCGCTCCGAAGGCCCGGGTGGCGCGCGCCATGCCGTCCCACCGGTGCGCGAAGCCGAGCGGGCGGGCGGCCGTACCCGGCGCGACGTCGATCGTGCGACGGCCCACGTCCAGGGCGAGGGCCGTCCCGCCGAGGGTGCCGCTCACCCGGCCGCGGCCATCGCGCTGGCCGAAGCTTCCCGCCTGCACCGCGAGCTCGGCACGCGAGCGAGGATCGCGGCGGGTGAAGAGGTTCACCACCCCGCCCAGCGCCGACGATCCATAGAGCGTTGACTGGGGTCCTTCCACGATCTCGATCCGCTCGATCTGCGACGGCGACAATCGCGTGAGGTCCAGCTGGCCGTTGAGCCGGCCCACGAAGGGCGCCCCGTCGAGAAGGATGAGGACGCGGTCCGAGCCGAGTCCCTGCATCGAGATGCCTGCGCCCGAACCCACCACCGGCTCGAGCTGAAGCCCGGGGATCTCGCCGAGGATCTGGGTCAGGTCCGACGTCGCGCGTCGAGCGACCTCGCCCCGCTCAACGACCCGCACCGTCGAGGCGCTCGAGGTGGC
>JBOHSH010000284.1:0-4107 GCA_050733195.1 Gemmatimonadales bacterium | reverse complement strand
ACTCGCCCTGGGACAAGGGCTCCGCACCTACTGGCTCCCGGCTCTCGTCGTCGCCGTCGGCGCTCCCGCCGCGCTCGTCGCCTGGGCGCGCGGCACCGCGAACGGCGCCCGCGCGTGGTCGTCGGTGTCGCTCAAGATTCCGCTGATCGGCCAGTTCCGGCGCCAGTCTCTCTCGGCCCGCTTCGCGCGGCTGCTCGGCGGGCTGCTCGCGGGCGGAGCGCCGCTGGTTCCCGCGCTCGAAGACGTGGAACGCTCCATCGCCGACCCGACCGCCGCCGACGAGGTGGGCCGGATCCGCGCCCGGGTCACCGAAGGCGCCCACCTCCGGACCGCGCTGGCGGAGGGCACGCTCTGGAGCCCGATGCTCACCCAGCTCGTGGGCGTGGGCGAGGAATCAGGGCGGCTGGAGCAATTCCTGAGCAAAGCCGGCGGCATCTTCGAGGAGCGCACCGAACGGAACGCGCAGCGCCTGGTGAGCCTGCTCGAGCCCGCGATGATCGTGTGCTTCGGCGGAATCGTCGGCTTCGTGGCCCTCTCCCTCCTTCAGGCGATCTACAGCGTCAACGCGGCGTCGTTCCGATGAAAGGCTTCACCCTGGTCGAGGTGGTCGTGGTGCTGCTCATCCTCGGCCTGGTCGCCGCGACCGCGATGCCCGCGCTCCCCTCGGTTCGAGCCCTCACGCCCGCCGAGGAAGCCAGGCTCCAAGTCGTCGCCCTCGTCGCCCATGCGCGCAAGTCCGCGCTTGACCGGGCCGCCACCGCCACGCTCCGCATCAACGCCGCGTCGCTCGCCTGGCGCTTGACAATCGCCTCCGCTGACTCGGCCCAAACCGAGGAAGGGAAGCTCCACCTCCCCGAGGGTGCTACGCTGGCGGATCCGGACGGCAGCATCCTCGCGCGGTTCTACCCCGACGGCACCGCGGATGCCGAGCCGATCGTTGCGCAGGGCGGGGGCCAGACGGAGGTCGTTCGCCTGAACCGCTGGACCGGAGTGCCGGAGTGACTCCGCGCACCCCGGAAGGATTCACGCTGCTCGAGGTTGTCGTCGCCTTGGGCCTGGTCGGCTCGGTGGCGGTCGCATCCCTTAGCGCGCTCGACCAGCACTTTCGCCTGACCCGACGGGGCGCCGACGTCGCGACGGCCACGGCCCTGGCAACCGATCGGCTCGATGCCCTTCGGAGGGAAGCGATGCGGCGCACGACGCGCCTGCCCGATTCGCTGCGCAACGGCCGCTTCGCCAAGCCGCTCGACCGTTACAGCTGGGAGGCGGAGCTTCGGCCGGTCTCCGATCGGAGGGGGCTCGTCGACATCGCGGTGACGGTGCGGTGGGAAGACGGGTCGTATCCGCTCGCCTCCCGCGTCTACGTGCGCCCGCGGCCCGGGCGCGCACCATGACGCCCCTCCGCAACCGGTACGGGCTCACGGTGCTGGAGCTGCTCGTGGCGCTGGTGATTCTCGGCGCCGCGACCACCGCGGGTTACCAGGCGTTCGCCGCGCTGATCGACGGCCGGGAACGCGCCGCCTCTCGAACCCGCGAAGCCATGGACCCCGTGGTCCTCAGGCTTCAGCTCACCGCCTGGCTGCGCGGCGCGCACCTGCTCTCGACCGGAGGCGGGCCGCCATTCCGCGGGCTCGACGGCGAGTTCGACGGCCTCCCCGATGCCTCGCTCTCGTTTCTCACCAACGCCGAGACGCCGGCCGGGACCGGAGAGACCCTGGTGCGGCTCTACGTGGATCGCGACGAGAAGACGCCGGAGCAGGGGCTCACCGCCGAGCTTTCGAGCTGGCCCGACCGGAAGACCACCAGGCTGGTGCTCGATTCCGCCGTGGCCGGGCTCCGCTTCGAGTACACGAGCTACGCGGTGCTCCGGGGCGGAAGCCGGCCGAGCTGGATCTCCTCCACGCTGCTGCCCTCCGAGATCGAGGCGGAGCTGCTGCTGCGCCCGGGAGACTCGCTGCGGGCGGTGCTGCGCCAACCGATCCGGGTCGCGGTGAGGAACGGCGCATGAACCGCCGCGGCTTCGCGCTGATCGCGGCGCTCTGGCTCGTTGTGGCCATCTCCGCGGTGGCCCTCGACCTGAGCCTGGCCACCCGGGAGCGGGGCCGCATCGCGATCAACGTGGAGACCGGCGCCCGGCTCCGCGAAGCGGCTCTCGGCGGGCTGGAAGAAGCCCACGCGGTGCTGGACGAGCACCTAACCCGCAATGTGCGACTCGGGGACGCATTGGCGGCCGCCGATCCATGGCACGGCGCGGGTACCGCGCTCTCCCGGCCGTCCCGGATTGGCGCAGTGGAATACCGGCTGATGCTCGACGATCCCGGTGCCCGGCTCAATCTCAATCACGCCACCGAGGAGCAGCTCCGCCGCCTGATGATCGCCGTGCGCATCGATGCCGGGGTGGCGGACCGGCTGGCCCAGGCGATCCTCGACTGGCGTGATCCGGATCATCTCCGCCGGGGCCGCGGCGCCGAGGCCGCCGAGTATCGAGGCATGGGGCTTCCGGTGGAGCCGCGGAACGGTCCGTTCGAGCGCGTGGCCGAGATGCGCGACGTGCTCGGTATGACGAGCCAGGTGTTCGGCCGCGTGAGCGTCTATCTCACCACTGTGGGCGACGGCCGCGTGAGTCTGGTCACCACGCCACGCGAGGTGCTGCTGTCTCTGCCGGGTGTCGGTGACGAGGCGGTAGCCCGCATCCTGGCGCTCCGGCGGCGCGGCCTGCCGATCGCTCTCGGTGAAATCGAGGCGGCGCTCTCGCCCGGGGCGCGGGCGGCCCTGACCCGCGAGCTGCCGGCGCTCGCGCTGGCCACGACCAGCCAGCAGACCCAGGTCCACGTGCGGAGCATCGCTTCCGATCCGAGTGGGCGGACGCTCACGGCGGAGGCGCTCTTCACCCGCACCCCTACCGCGGTCTTTCTCACCTGGTGGAGGACCGAGTGACCGCGCGAATCGGCGTTGCCATCGGAGGACGGACGCTCCACGCGACGACTCTCGGCAGCAGGAACCCACGGGAGTGGCATGCGGCGCTGCCGGCGTTCGGCGATCCGGAATGGGGCGAGCGGGTCAAAGGGGCGTTCCGCGAGATCTCTGGGCAGTGCGGCGGAGCCGAGGTGCACGTCGCGGTGCTGCCTCCCCTGTGCCGGGTTCGCGCCCTCACGCTGCCGCCCCTTTCGCTGGAGCAGAGCCGCCGGGTGATCGGCCGGGACGCTAAACGTTACTTCCCGGGCAGCGGGCCATGGCTCACCGCCGTGGGGCGGCTCGAGCGCCGCTCGGCCGCGGAGCCGAATCTCGTGGCGGCGGCTATTCCGGAATCGCTCTATCGCGCGCTTCTGGAAGCAGTGGGTGCCGCGGGCTGGACGCTGGGCGGAGTCGTTCCAGCCGAGGCGGCGTGGTGCGCCGCGATCCGTCCCGCAACGCGGACCCGTTGGGCGCTTCTGGTCCGGCTCGACTCGGAGACCTGCATGCTCGAGGTCTGGGGCAGGGACTGGCGCCCTCACCGGCGATTCCGTCCCGGCGTCGATCCCGACCCGGGTACGCTCAGCGTGGTGCGGGAGATCTCCGCCGACGAGGCTGTCCGGCTCGCCGCGGAGCACGCGGATCGAATGCGCGGGCTGACGTTCGTGCCGGAAGCCGACCGGGCCACGGCCAGGACGCGCGCCGGGCGCGTGGCGCGAAGGTTCTGGGCGGCGGCCGCGGTGCTGGTGCTCCTGGCCGGTGCGGCGCGATACACCGATCTCCGCCTCGAGCTAGCCGCGGTCCGAAGAGACCGAGCCGAGCGCGTCGCTCAGGTCGAGGTCGCCCTGCGCACCGAGCAGCGGATCACCAGTCTCGAGGAGACGCTCGCGGCTCTGGACCCGGCGGGAGGACCCGCCGCGTGGGAGGAGCTGCTCACCGAGGTGGCGATGCATCTCCCCCAGGACGCCTACCTCACCGGGTTTGCGGGAGACGCCGATTCGGTGGCGCTGGCTGGGATCGCCGAGGATGCGGGCAGCGTGCTCGAGACCCTGCGGCAGGCTCCATCTCTCCGCGGCGTGCGGCTCGAAGCGCCGATTCGTCAGGAAACCCGCCCCGGCGAGGCGCCGGTGGAACGGTTCGTGGTGGCGGCCAAGC
>JBOHSH010000283.1:0-20000 GCA_050733195.1 Gemmatimonadales bacterium | reverse complement strand
CCGTGCTCGTTCCCAAGCTCGTCACCGTGCTGCGCGAAGGTTATTCGCGGCGCCAGCTCCGCCGGGATGTCCTGGCTGGCGTCATCGTCGGCATCGTGGCCCTGCCGCTCGCCATCGCCTTCGCCATCGCCAGCGGCGTCACGCCCGAGCGCGGCCTGTACACGGCAATCATCGCCGGTATCATCATCTCCGCGCTCGGCGGCTCTCGGGTCCAGATCGGGGGACCGACGGGCGCCTTCGTGGTGATCGTCGCCGGCATCGTCCAGCAGCACGGCCTCGACGGGCTTATCGTCGCGACCATGATGGCCGGCGCCGCTCTCGTCGGACTCGGACTCGCGCGCCTCGGCGGGGTCATAAAGTTCATCCCCTTCCCGGTGATCACCGGCTTCACCGCCGGGATCGCCATCGTGATCGCCTCGACGCAGGTCCGGGATCTCCTCGGCCTCCAGGTCGCCGAGGTCCCGGTCCAGTTCTTCGGCCGGTGGGCCGCCTATCTGAGCCATCTCGGGACCACCGACCCCGCCACCATGGCCGTCGGCGGAGGCACGCTGCTCATCCTGATCCTCTGGCCCCGCCTGGACCGCCACATTCCCGCGCCGTTCGTGGCGCTGATCGCGGCCACCGTCGCGGTGCAGCTGCTCGACCTCCGGGTCGAGACGATCGGCTCGCGCTTCGGCGCCATCGACGCCTCCCTTCCCGCTCCCGTGCTGCCGCGGGTGACGGAGTCGATGCTCGTCTCGCTGGTCGGTCCGGCGCTCACGATCGCTCTGCTTGCGGCGATCGAGTCCCTCCTCTCCGCCGTCGTCGCGGACGGGATGATCGGGTCCCGGCACCGCTCCGACATGGAGCTCGTGGCCCAGGGCGCGGCCAATCTCGTGACCCCGCTGTTCGGGGGGATCCCGGCGACGGGCGCCATCGCCCGGACCGCGACCAACATCAAGAACGGCGGGCGCACGCCGGTCGCCGGCATCGTGCACGGGATCACGCTGCTGGTGGTGACGCTCTTCGCGGGGAGCCTGGCGGCGCGCATTCCGCTCGCGAGCCTGGCCGCCATTCTGCTGGTCGTGGCGTACCACATGAGCGAGTGGCGGACCGTCCGCGCCGAGCTCCGCGGCACCAGGAGCGATGCCGCGGTCCTGCTCACGACGCTCGCGCTCACGGTCGTCATCGATCTCACCGTGGCGATCGCCGTGGGCATGGTGCTGGCGGTGTTCCTCTTCATGCGCCGGATGGCGGAGACCACCGAAGTGCAGGCGATCTCGGGCGCGCTACGGGAGACCCCGGAGGACGGCGAGGCGCGCGCGCGAGCCCGCCACGCTCGGGTTCCGAGGGACGTGGAGGTCTACGACATCAACGGCCCGTTCTTCTTCGGGGCGGCCGAGAAGTTCCGCGACGCGATCGGTCAGGTGAGCAAGCGGCCGCGGGCGCTCATCCTCGACATGGAGAACGTGCCGGTGATCGACTCCACGGGGCTCCGTGCCCTGACCGCGGTGGTGAGCGATTCGCGCAAGCGGGGGACGAGGGTCCTGCTCGCGGATCTCGAGCTCCGGGTGCGCGAAGCGATCGCCGAGTCTCCGCTCGGGGCCACGTTCGGCCCGGGGGAGCTCGAGCTCACGTTCGATCAGGCGCTGTTCGTGCTGGGACCGACGGGAGAGATGCCGACGGCGGAGAGGCCGGTGGCGGACGGGCGGACGGACAGACGGACAGACGGACAGATGGACTGAAGCTCAGGAGACCCGCTGTCGTTCGTGACTACCGCCCGTCCGCCCGTCTGCCCGTCTGCCGTCTGTATCAGCTCGTCGGTGGATTGAACGCCGGTCCGCCCTCGACCCACGACCGGTGGTACGCGGGATCCTCGATGGGAAGCGCCGACGTCGCGACGTGGAGGGGACGGAAGGAATCCATCATCACCGCGAGCTCGTTGGTCTCCTTCTGCCCGATGCTCGCTTCGGCGCGGCCCGGGTGCGGCCCGTGCGGCAGCCCGTCAGGGTGGTGGGTGATGCTGCCGTACTCGATGCCTTTCCGGCTCATGAACTCGCTCGAGGCGTAGTAGAGGACCTCGTCGGAATCCACGTTGCTGTGGTTGTAGGGCGCCGGCACCGCATCCGGATGGAAGTCGTACGGCCGGGGACAGAAGGAGCAGATGACGAAGCCGTCGCCCTGGAAGGTCTGGTGGACGGGCGGCGGCTGGTGCACCCGTCCGACGATGGGCTCGAAGTCCGCGATGTTGAACGCCCAGGGATAGAACATCCCGTCCCAGCCGACGACGTCGAAGGGATGGTGATCCAGCACGTGCTCGTGCAGGGCGTTGTACTGCTTCACGATCAGGCGGAACTCGCCGGTCTCCTCGTGGGTGCGGAGCTCCATCGGACGGCGGAAGTCCCGCTCGCTGTACGGCGCCCCTTCCACGATCTGGCCGTATTCGTTCCGGTACCGCTTCGGCGTCCGCACGTAGCCCCGGCTCTCGAAGACGAGCAGCCGGTGGCCGCCCGGGTTCATCCGGTAGCGATGGAGGATGCCCCGGTGGATGACGAGGTAGTCGCCGTCGCGATAAGGCAGATCGCCGAAGACCGTCTCGAGCACGCCCCTGCCCTCCGAGACGTAGACCACTTCGTCGGCCTGGGCGTTACGGTAGAAGTGCTCGTCGGCGGCGGTGGGCCGCGCGAAGAGCATCGCGATGTCCTGGTTGAAGAGGAGCGGGACCCGGTCGAGGGTGGGGCTCCCGCCGTCGGGGAGGCCGGCGGTCCGGAAGTGCCGGTGCCGGAGCCCGCCGCAGTCGTCGGACTCCCAGGCCAGCTCACGGAGCTTTTTTACGGCGAGCAGCGTGGTGGGTGGCCGCACGTGATAGAGCAGCGAGGCGGGGCCGGTGAAGCCCTCGTTGC
This sequence comes from Gemmatimonadales bacterium, assembly GCA_050733195.1. Lineage (GTDB taxonomy): Bacteria > Gemmatimonadota > Gemmatimonadetes > Gemmatimonadales > GWC2-71-9 > JABFSM01. Next base: position 17,118 of record JBOHSH010000283.1, on the reverse strand, counting down.
CCATGAGCTGCTCGGCATAGAGCCCGCCGTCCGGCTTCCGGAACGCGATGTGCCGCTTGCGGGGGATGCGTCCCAGCGTGTGGTAGACGGGCATCAGAGGTTCCCGCGCAGCTCCTGCTCCCGCTCGATCGCTTCGAACAGCGCCTTGAAGTTGCCCTTGCCGAAGCTCTGCGCGCCCTTGCGCTGGATGATCTCGTAGAAGAGCGTCGGCCGGTCCTGCACCGGCTTGGTGAAGATCTGCAGGAGATAGCCCTCGTCATCCCGGTCGACCAGAATGCCGAGCCGTCCGAGTGCGTCCAGGTCCTCGTCGATCGGTCCGACACGATCGGGGAGGGTGTCGTAGTACGTCGTCGGAACGCTCAGGAACTCGACCCCCCGCGCCTGCAGGGCGGAGACGGTGCCGACGATGTCGTCGGTGGCCATCGCGATGTGCTGGACCCCGGGCCCGCCGTAGAACTCCAGGTATTCGTCGATCTGGGAGCGCTTCTTCCCCTCGGCGGGCTCATTGATCGGAAACTTGATGCGGCCGTTGCCGTTCGACATCACCTTGGACATGAGGGCCGAGTACTCGGTGCTGATGTCCTTGTCGTCGAAGGAGAGGAGGTTGTAGAACCCGAGGACCCGCTCGTAGAAGCGCACCCATTCGTTCATCTTGCCCAACTCGACGTTCCCCACGCAGTGATCGACAAACTTGAGGCCCGCGGGCGCGGGGTTGAACGGTGACTCCACCGGCTCGAAGCCCGGCAGGAAGAGTCCCCGATAATTGCCGCGCTCCACGAGGGAATGAATGGTGTCGCCGTAGGTGCCGATGGCGGCGACCACCAGCTCGCCGGCGTCGTCCCGGATCACGTCCGGACGCCGGACCGGTCGGGCGCCACGCTCGGTGGCACGGGCGAAGGCCTGGCGTGCGTCTTCGACCCAGAAGGCCAGATCGCGAACGCCGTCGCCGTGGCGGCGCACATGGCCGGCGATCTCCCCCTCGCCCGTGAGGGGGGAGGTCAGCACGAACCGGATCTGATTCTGGACCAGGAGATAGCTCGCGAGACCCCGGACGCCGGTCTCCGGGCCCCGGTAGCCGACCAGCCGGAAGCCGAAGGCCGCGCGGTAGTAGAGGGCGGACTGCTTGGCGTTCCCGACGTAGAACTCGATGTAGTCGGTGCCGTTGATCGGGAAGGTGTCGGCGGTCGCCGGCTCGGGCAGCGTCTGCGTGGCCATGGGACCTCCGAGGGCGGACGGGGGAAAGCGCCCGGTGCGATTCGAACGCACGACCCACAGCTTAGAAGGCTGTTGCTCTATCCAGCTGAGCTACGGGCGCGACAGCGACAGCAAGATACCCCGAATCGGCGTTGGTCCGGGAGCGGACAGCCACGACCGCCGGCACCGGTGCATTACGCAAGGAAACGACCCACCGGCTCCCCACCTGTAGGCGGGCGACAGCAGCATCCGACCACTTTTCGAACACCGCTGGCCTGCCATGCGCCCGGATGCACTCGGCCGTCCGCAGGCGGGGCACTTTTCGAATCGGAGCCAGGCTCGTTCATTGCTTGAGGTTACGCGAGTGGACCCGGCCCGTTGCACCGGGCTCAGGCAGTCCGGACGCTCCGTGCAACCGCCGGGCGGCTCCGTCACCCCTCAACCCCTTCCGTGGCCCGGTCCCTGCAGCCAAGTTCAGCCATCATGCGCCTTTCCCGGCTTCGCTCGACCGCGGGGTTCAGCCTCGTGGAGATGCTGATCGTGGTGGCCGTCATCGGCCTGATGATGCTGCTGGCCTGGCCGCGGATCACCGCGATCTACGATCGTTCCCAGGTCAGGGGCGCGAGGAACGTCGTCATCAACAAGTTCAATACCGCCAGGATCCAGGCCCGGCAGAGCGGGATGACCACCCGCTTCCAGCAGAACGGCAACCTGGTCTGGGTCGAGCGCGACAACGGCCTCGGCGGGTGGGTGACGGTCGGCGGGGTGCAGAACATGAACGCGGTGTACGGGGTCACCATTCCCGACGTGAACATGCTGACCATCGATCCGCGCGGGCTCGCGCAGGGAACGCCGATCACGATCCGGATGGGCAGGGCGGGGATCAGGGACTCTGTGGTGTTTTCGGGGTACGGAGGGATCTCGCGATGAGCAACCGGGAGCAGGGCTTCACCATCGTCGAGGTGCTGATTGCGGTGGTGATGCTGTCCATCGGCGTGCTGGCCATCGCCTCGTCGGCGGGGTCGGTGACGCGCATGATGTACGGCGGAAAGGCCAAGACCGAAGCCGCCGCCCTCGGCCAGTCGCTGCTCGATTCGCTTCGCGCGGTCGCCCAGTCGTCGAGCCCGGTGTGCAGCGGCCTGACCGCCGGGACCTACACGCCCACCACCCAGACCGGCTACACGGCGACGGCGATCGTGGCGAGCGTGACGAACGGGCGGACGGTCGTCGTCCGGCTCGACTACCGGATCGGGACCCGGGCCGCGGCGGACACGTTCCGCACCACCATTCACTGTCCATGACGCCCGCATCCTTGCGCTCGCGCGCCGGCTTCACCCTGGTCGAGCTCCTGGTGGCGATGATCCTCCTGGTCATCGTGGGCGGGGGGATGTACCAGTCGCTCGTCGTGGTGCAGCGGGTATCCCGGACCCAGAGCGAGCGGGCGGCGATGCAGGGCGGTCTCCGCACCGGGGTCCAGCTCGCGGTGTCCGAGCTGCAGGAGCTGCACGCCAACAACCCGGGGAACACGTCGGACCTCACCAGCATGGGCGTTTCGCTGGTCCGGTACCGGGCGATGCGCGGCCTCGGCCTCACCTGTGAGAACGCGAGCGCGACCGAGATCAAGGTCTGGGTCGACAACTATTCCGGGTACCAGGTCCCCGCGACGCCGCGGCACGACGTGCTGCTCTTCATCGACAACGACTCGACGAAGTCCGACGACGACACGTGGGCCATGCTCGACCTGACCGCGGTGGCCAACGGCACCTGTCCCGACGGCGATCCGGCGTACGTGCTGACGGTGACCGCCATCCCGGGGTGGAACGCCACGCCGGACCTGAGCAGCGTGCGGGTCCCGGGCCCGATGCGGACTTACGAGGTGATGGAGCTGGGCCTGCGGACGCAGAACGGGCGCGACTGGCTCGGCCTGCGCTCGGTGAGCTCCGGGGAGGAGATGTCGCCCCTGGCGGGGCCGCTCGAGACCGGAGGGGTGGATTTCCGGTACTTCGACAACGCCACGACGGAGACGGCGCTGGCCCGGGAAGTCTCGATGATCGAGATGGTCCTGCGGGGCCAGACCGACCGCGGCGGCAACATCGGCATCGGCGGCACGACGCAGCTTCTGACCGACACCGTGCGGGTCCGGGTTCAGCTCCGGAACTCGCGCTGAGCATCCGAGGAGGCACCATGACACCCCGAACGTTCACCCGCCGGCCGGTCCGCGAGGACGAGCGCGGCATGGCGCTCGCGATCGCGCTACTCGCGATCGTCTGCATCGGCGCGCTCATCGGGGCGACGTTCGTCGCCGGGCAGCTCGAGATGGGCAGCGGCCGCTCCGCCGTCTACGGCGCGCAGTCGCAGGAGCAGGCCGAGACGTCGCTCACGGAAGCGCTGACCGACTGGGACACCAACTGGAACATCATGGCCATCGGCGCCGTGGCGAACGGGCCGACGGTGTCCGGCGTCGGGCTCCGGAGGGGCTACACCGTCACCCGGCTGGGAGGCAATCTCTTCCAGATCCTGGGTCAGGGCGAGCGCCTCAATCCAGGGAGCGCCACGCTGGCCTCCCGGTCCCTCGCGAAGCTGGCCCGGATCACCTTCCCCAACATTGAAATCGAAGCGGCCGTGACGGCCACCGGCGACGTGAACGTCGGCGGCAACGCCGAAATCACGGGTCTGGACCAGAACCCGCCCGGCTGGGCCTGTACCAATCCCCTGGACTCGGTGGGCGGCGTCCGAACCACCGGGACCGTGAACGTCGGCGGCAGCGCGACCGTCGACGGCGACCCGCCCGAGATCGAGAACGACACCACGATCACCAGCTCGACCTTCACAGACCCGTACACGGCGCTCGCCCCGTTGGCGAACTTCCGGTGGGGCGCCGGGCCCAGCAGCGTGACCAACATCAACGGCCAGCAGCCCAGCACGACGGGGAGCCCGGCGCGGTGCGATCGCACCGACAACAACAACTGGGGCGAGCCGTACCGTACCGGCGGGTACGTGCCGGAGTGCATCACCTTCTTCCCCATCATGCACGTCACGGGGGAGCTCCGGGTGCAGAACGGCCGCGGACAGGGGATCATCCTGGTGACGCGGGACCTCGAGATCCGGGGAAACTTCATCTTCGACGGCATCATCATCGTGCTCGGCGAGGTCCGGACGACCGGCACCGGGAACAAGGTCACCGGAGCCGTCCTGGCAAATAACGCGCAAATCGGCGACCTCACGAGCTTCGCGGGTAACCCGGACGTGATCTTCTCGAGCTGCGCCATTGCCCAGGCGCTCCATAACTCGGCCCGGGGCGTCGCGCTCAACGAACGGAGCTGGGCGCAGATCTTCTAAGCGGTTGACGGTTGACCGCGGTGGGTAGCGGTTGCTTCTCCCTGAATGCAACGAGCCCGGGTGCTGCCACCCGGGCTCGTGCGTTTGGGTCGACCGGAGAGTCTAGGGCCGGCCGTCCTGCCCTTCCGCCGTCACCGCGGCCACCGGCCGGCCCGCCGGGGAGAGCGTGTTCCAGTTCGCGATCGCGTTGACGGCCAGGGCGAAGGTGCCCTGGGTCTGCCAGCGCCAGAACGGGCGGATGGCGAAATAGACGACGTGCCCGCTTCCCACCGGGGCCACGACAACCGCCGCCTTGCGGGTCAGCTCCTCGCCGGAGACGAGCAGGCCCGACACCAGGAGCGAGTCCGCGCGGGCATGGAACTGCAGGATGGGCCGGGCGCGGAGTCGCGCGATCTCCGCGACGATCGCCGGGTCCGCCAGGGCTTCGTTCTCCCGGGTGGTGACGCTCGTGTCGCGCTGCTGCACGGTGAGGAGCGGCGCCTGGTTGAAGTACACAGGGAACATGGAGCGCTCGTACCCGTAGAGGAGCGGGCTCGAGGCCTGCTCGCGGACGACCTGGGCGCGAAAGACCGCCCCACGGGCGCGGAGCTGGCGCGGGGCCGTGACGCTCACCGTCGGCGTGAAGCCGAGCTCGACCGGAAGCTGCGTGGTCGCGCCCTCGACGAGCAGCAGACCGCCGCGCTCCACGAAGCGTCGCAGGGCCGCGGCCCCGTCGAGCCCCATGCCGGGCCGGATGTCGTCGGTCTCGTCGAAGACCCCGAGGTGCGGCGTCTCGGGGGTCTTCTTCCAGGGAATGGGCGGCCCGACCATGGGCGCGCCGTTGAGGAGGGCGCCGCCGCCCGCGCTCACGTGCGGAAACACGATGACGTCGAAGCGGTCGAACGCTCCCGGCCGGCGGAGCGCCTGGTCCGAGATGTACGTGTACGGCACGCCGAGATAATCGAAGGCGAAGCGCACCCATCCCTCGTTCTGGGTCTCGCGCCAGGTGTGCATGAGCGCGATCCGCGGAAGCGTGATCGCGTGCTGGCGCACCGCCGGAGCCGTCGCCACGCCCGTCGCCGTGAGGCCCAGCGTCCGGACCGCGTCTCCCACCGCCGCGCCGCGCCCCTCGCTCACGATGAAGGTGCCCGCGGGGAACTCCTCGCCACCGGCGGAGAACGCGGTGTCGGCCACGGCGACCCGGGCCGCGCCCACCTTCCAGGGCAGGACCGCCGAGCGCCAGTCGCCGAGGTGCCTGATCAGCCAGACGGAGCCGGTCCCCCTGCTCGCTCCGGCGACGCTCGCGTCGGCGGTGAGGAGCGTCATCGGGCGGCCGAAAACGGCGGAGTCGGCCACGGCGACGGTCTCGACGTGGCGGAGGGCGTCGAGCGTCCACCCGGTGTCGTCGTACGGCTGCGGATCCTCCGGCTTGTACCGCTGAACGGCGAGAACGGTTCGCACCGTCTGCGCATAGGGCTGATCCAGCCGCACGATCCAGTCGCCCTGGCGGACCTGCATCCGGTTGGCGGCCGAGGTGTCGGCTCTCGCCGCGGGATTCCTGGCGAGCACGAAGTCGGCGGAGGCCGTGTGGATCTCGGTGCCGTGCCGCCGGAAGAGGTTCACCAGGTCGGCGGCCTCGGCCGCCCGGCGCTGTCCGCGCGGGACGACGTAGGCATAGGGAGCCCCCGTGCGGCCCTTCCGGATCATCCGTTCGCCCTTGGCGACGAAGTTCTCGAGGAAGGTCGTGCGGTGCTCTCCCACGTAGCGGAGGCCGACGAGCACGCCCGACTGCTGGTAGTTGATGTTGCTGCGAATGCACCAGCGGACCCCGTTGACGGGAGGATTCGGGCGGTACCATATCCGCTCGGTCTGGTTCCCGCCGAGGTTCACGGTGTGGCAGTCGGCGCCGCGCGAGGTATAGGTCTCGTAGAACTTGCCGATCGAATTGTGCAGGTTCGCGATCGCGAGGACGTAGTTGGGGGCCCACCCGTCATAGAAGCCGTGCGTCCAGACGCCCGGCAGGCCGCGTCGCGTCAGCTCGGTGATCTCCTGGTAGGCCAGGGTGTGCCACTCGTCGACCACGATGGGGTCGAACTCGTCGTTGTACGGGCCGGTGCCGGTGCTGGTGTAGAGGAACGGCATGGATTCGTGGAGGTCGTGGCCGACGGTCGGGTGCCACTCCAGGAAGGACTTGATGTAGTTCTGGGTGAGCTTCTGGGACAGCACCATGCCGTCGCGGTTGTTGTCGTGCGCGGTGTACTTGCCCCACCACACCAGGTTCATGGACCCGGGGGCGAGCTTCATCCGACGGGTCTGATTGAAGACGTCGACCATCTTGTCGCGCCCGTCCACCTCCAGGATGGGGGTGATGAGCGTGATGACGTTGGAGCGGATCGAGCGCACGTGCTCCGACTCGTCCACCGCCAGTCGGTAGGCCAGCTCCATCAGCATCTCGGGCGAGCCGGTTTCCGGGCTGTGGATCGAGCCCGTCATCCAGTACACCGGCTTGGCGCTGCGCACGAGCCGCGCCCGCTCTTCCGCCCCGAGGCCGCGCGGGTCCGCGAGCCGGGCGAGCATCGCCTTGTGTTCATCCAGGCGCCGGATGGTCTCTTCGTCCGCGACGGCGAGGAGCAGCATCTCCCTTCCCTCGTCGCTCGTGCCCATGGAGAAGATGCGGGTCCGCGGAGACGCCGCGGCGAGCGCCTTGAAGTACCGGTGCACGTCGGCGCTGTGGCTCAGCTTTCCAATCGTGCCCGGCACGTACCCGAGCACCTTGAGCGGCGACGGCACCGACGCGGAGGCCGGGAGGTAATCCACCAGCTCGGTGGTGAACTTCCACTTGGGATCGGTCGGGGTCAGCTCGCGGATGCGCGCGGTATAGGCGGAGTCGATGGCCTGCTGGGCGGGCAGCGGTGCGACGGGCGCCACGAGCGCCGCGGCGAAGACCGCCGGCAGAAGGCGGGCGGTGGTCATGAGAACCTTCCGGGTGAGAAGAGGTCGGGGCGGCCGGATTCGAACCGGCGACTTCCTGCTCCCAAAGCAGGCGCTCTACCGGGCTGAGCTACGCCCCGAGCGAGGCAAGTTAATCGGACTCCGCCGAGCTTCGAATGGCGCGCACCGCCTGCCCGCCCCCCAGGGCGAGGAGGCCCACCTCCGAGCTGATGCTCACCAGGCGCATGCCGCGGCGGGCCCATTCGGCCGTCATGGTGACGTCGTTGGTGTGAATGGCGGGGATCACCTTGTGGCGGCGGCACGCCGCGAGCACCCGGTCGATGGCGTCCACCAGCAGGGGATGCTGCATCTGTCCCGGAATGCCGAGGGCCAGCGAGAGGTCGGTCGGCCCGACCAGCGCGGCGTCCACGCCGGGAATGGCGAGGAGCTCGTCGAGACGGTCGAGCGCCTCCGCGGTCTCGATCTGCATTACGAGGAAGCTCTCGCGATTGAGGGCCGCGAGGGTCTCGGCCAGCGGGCCGGCCCGGAACTCCGTGTGGCCGCGGCCGAGCACCGCCCCGCGGCGCCCCGCCGGCGGATACTTCATCCAGCGGACGCAGGTCTCGACCTGGTCCGGGGCGGTCACCCGCGGAAGCATGATGCCCTGCGCGCCGCCGTCGAGCGCCTGGGTGACCTGGGCGTACGCGAGCTCCGGGATCCGGACGATGGGCGTGACGCCGGCGTCCCGGGCGGCCCGGCTCAGATCCGCGATGGTCTCGACGTTGAACGGGCCGTGCTCGTTGTCGATGAGCACGAAGTCGAAGCCCGCATTGGCGAGCAGCCGCATGACCGCCGGCTGCCGCACCTCCACCAGCATGGTGCCGACGGCCAGGCCTCCTCCGGTGAGCCTGGCGCGCAGCCGGTTGACCGGGGCGAGGGATTCGCTCACGACACGGGCTCCTGGGTGCTCACGAGAGCGGCGCGAAGGGCGGCGAAGGCCCGTCCGCGATGGCTCACGACGTCCTTCTCGGAGGCGTCGGCCTCCCCGAAGGTCTTGCCCAGCTCGTCGCTCACGAACAGCGGGTCGTAGCCGAACCCGCCTTCCCCGCGGGGCCTCTCCGCGATCGTCCCGGCGCAGGCACCCTCGAAGATCTCCGGCAGCAATTTCGTGCCCCGGACCAGGGCCAGCACGCAGCGGTATCGCGCGCGGCGCTTCGCGGGCGGCGCGCCCAGCAGCCGCTGGATCAGGTACGCGTTGTTGGCCGCGGAGACGATGTGCTCGGTCCCGTCGCGTCCGGCCCAGCGGCGGGAGCGCACGCCGGGCTCGCCGCCCAGGGCGAAGACCTCGAGCCCGCTGTCGTCCGCCACCGTGACGAGCCCCGTCCGCCGGTGAAAGAACTCGGCCTTCGCGCGGGCATTGCCCTCGAACGTCTCGTGGGTCTCGAGGCTCTGCTCTTCCGGCGACGGCGGGACGCCGGCGTCGTCGGGAAACAGCACCTCGAGTCCGCTGCCCTCGAGGAGGCGGAGCACTTCGCGGCGCTTCCCCGGGCTCCTGGTCGCGACGAGCAGCTTCACCAGCCGAATGCCTTTCGCTGCGCGTCGAAGAGGGAGGCGATGCCGTCGTGGGCCAGGTCCATCATCCGGTCCAGGTCCTCGCGGCGGAAGACATCCCGCTCCCCCGTCCCCTGCACTTCCACGAAGAGATCGGGGGCCCGCATCACCACGTTCGCGTCGACTCCGGCGTCGCGGTCCTCGACGTAGGCGAGGTCGAGCCGGGCCTCGCCGTCGAGCATGCCGACCGACACCGCCGCCACCAGCGCGCCGAAGGGGGACGGCACCTCGGTCCTCGCGGCGAGCCAGGCGCAGGCATCGGCGAGCGCCACGCAGCCGCCGGTGATCGCGGCGGTCCGGGTGCCGCCGTCCGCCTGAAGGACGTCGCAGTCGATCCGGATGGTGTGCTCCCCGAACGCCCATGTCCCCATCGCGGCACGGAGCGAGCGCCCGATGAGCCGCTGAATCTCGTGGCTCCGGCCTCCGGGACCGTGGCGCTCGCGCGCCGTCCGCTCGACGGTGGCGCGGGGCAGCATGGCGTACTCGGCCGTGACCCAGCCGAGCCCGGTGCCCTTCCGAAACGGTGGGACGCCGGGCTCCACGCTCGCCGTGCAATTGACCAGCGTTCCGCCGGCGCGGATGAGACAGGAGCCTTCCGCGTACGGGTTGACCCCCCGCTCGATGGCGAGCGGCCGCAGCTCATCGGCGTTGCGGCCGTCAGGACGAGGCACGGCAGCGCTCCACCAGCGCCGTGCTGGAGTAGCCGGGCGCCAGCGGGACGACGACGACGCGCCCTCCGGCGGCCCGGACCTCGGCGGACCCGACGATGGCGTCCGCCGCGTAATCCCCGCCCTTGGCGAGGACGTCGGGCCGGAGCGTGGTGATGATCTCGAGAGGCGTCGGCTCGTCGAAGAGGACCACCCGGTCGACCGACGCGAGTCCCGCGACCACGCGCGCGCGCGCCGACTGGTCCGCCACCGGACGCGCCGGCCCCTTCGCGAGGCTCAGCGCGGAGCGGTCGGTGTTGACAGCCACGAGCAAGTGGCTGCCGAGATCGCGGGCGGCCTCGAGGTACTCCACGTGCCCGGGATGCAGCAGGTCGAAGACGCCGTTCGTGAACACCAGCGGGCCGTCGAGGCGCCCGCGCCACCGTACCGCCTCGTCGAGGGAGACGATCTTCCCGCGCGTCGAGGCTGCCCGGGCGGAGGTGCTCATCGGGTTATTGCCGCTGCTCGACGGAGGGCTGGAACCGGATGGCCCGATGGGTGAAGGGAAGCTCGACGATCACCTGGTACTCGGTACGGATGCGCACCATGGGGGGCGTCCGGAAGCGGCGGATGACGAAGCGCTTCGCTTCGAAGGGCAGCCCCAGCTCGTCCACCGTGCCGCGGAGCGTGCGGAGAATTTGCTCGTCACTCTGGGTCTGCGCGAATCGCGCCGTGGTCTTCATCTGATCGAGGAGCTTGTAGTAATCCCAGTAGGCCCGCCCGATGTCCAGGGTGTAGTAAAGGACCACGGCCACGATGAGCGCCGTGAAGAGGCAGCCGATGGTGCTGACTCCACGGCGGCCGCGGCCGGGGTTCACCATTGGGACTGGGCTCCGTCGACGATGTCGGTGATCAGCTTGTCGAGAGCGCGCCGGCGGCCCTCGGCCTCGCGATTGGTGTCGTACTCGCCCTGGACGGTGAGACCCTGCCGGGTCCAGAGCGGCTTGCCCTCCCGCTGGTTGATGATCTCCACGCTCACGGTGATCTGGACCATGCGGCGGGTCACCTCGACCCGGTTGTTGTCGGCCCCCGTGAAGGAGAGCGGGAGATCCGGCTCGTAGCGGGTGACCGTGCCCCGCACGATCGCGTCGGCCTGATCCTCGCCGGCCGGGCGCAGCCCGAGGCGGTTCTGGACCGCCTCGCGCACCGCCTGGGTGATCTCCTGGGTCAGCGTGGGCTCCGCCGTGAGATTCTCGAACGGCAGCACGGCCACGGTGCGAATGCCCGCCGGGAGGCCGCCGCCGGCGAACCCGTAGAGGCACGCGCTGGTGCCGGCGAGGCTAGCGCTGAGGAGGAGCGGGACGAGCCCACGTATCCGGCGCAAAGGCTGCCGCCTTCTCATTCTGGTAAAAGTTCAGATCGAGCCGGGCCGGCCCGCTCGGCACCGTGAGCCGGGAACGGGTGGGCAGACCATCGGGGCCCATGGTGGTCTCCACGCGCCCGATTCGCCGGCCGTTCTGCCGGACTTCCGCCAGGAACCGCGCGGGCGGACCTGCCAGCCGCACGTACTCCAGAGTATCCCCCCCGGTAACGAATTGCCAAGCAGTCACCGTGCCGTCGGCGAACCGTCGCACGTCACTGCCGGGCTCGGGAGGACGCGCAATGCCCAGCATGGCCCAGAACAGGGGGTAATTGGGCACCAGCTTCTTCACGTCTTCCTCGGGATCGGCCCAGATGGCCGTGTCACCGGCGACGAAGGCGGACGCGCGGCCGGACCCGAGAGGTCCCCGGACGTCGAACCTGAGGGAGTCGGGCAGCGCGAGCCGGGCGCGACCGCGACCGCCGGCCGAAGCGCGCTCGTCCTGGAACTGGAACTGGAAGCGGATGTCCCTCGAATCCGGCGGGCGGGTCGAGTCGGCCCAGGCGGCGGCGGCCGATTCCGTATCCGGCACGAGACCGGTCGGCACCGGGAGCGGCGCGAGCCCTCCGCCGCCGCAGCTCGCGAAACCTGCCAGGGCAAGAACGGTGAGCGGCCTCGCGAGCGTCATGCCGTGCATCATAGCGGCGGCCTCCCCCGCTCAGAAGAGCCTGACCGGATCGGGCGCGACGGGCAGCAGCTGCACCACCTCCGCGGGCAGGCGCGCCAGCCGGAGGCCGGCGTCGAGCACCATCATCGCGGTCTCGGCGGTGGCAAGGAGCGGCCCTCCAGCGGCGTCGAGGGCGTACCCGAACACGATGCGGCGCGACGCCGCGTCGCGGACCCAGCACCGGATCCGCACGTCGTCGTCGTAGCGGGCCGGCTGGCGATAGCGGATGCGCAGCTCGCCGACCGCGAGGCGAAAGCCGCGCCGTTCCAGGTCTGCGTACGACAGGCCGGTGCAACGGAGATGCTCCGTCCTGGCGACGTCGAGCCAGACGAGATACCGCGCGTGATAGACGACGCCCATCTGGTCGGTCTCGCTGTAGTTGACCCGCCAGCGCGTCTCGGAGACGCCGGGAAGCCGCCCGGTCACGCCGATTCTCCTTGAGCGCCGGAACCGACCGCCCGTATCTTCGGTCGATGCCGGATTCGCGGCTGGTCATCGTCTCCGACGCCCATCTCGGCGCCGCTCCGCCCGAATCCGACCGGGCGCTGGAGACATTTCTCGAGGCCGTGCCCGACCTCGGGGATGCCCTGCTCGTCAACGGTGATCTCTTCGATTTCTGGTTCGCCTACCGCCGGGCCATTCCCCGCTCCGGCGCGCGGGTGCTGGCCCTCCTCGGCACGCTGGCGCGGCGAATGCCCGTGGCGATGACGGGCGGCAATCACGATCGCTGGGGGGATTCGTTCTGGGAGCGGGACCTGGGCATCCGGTGGAGCGCCGGCGAGCTCAGGTGGGATGCGGCCGGCCTGGCGGTGCTCGCGCTGCACGGCGACGGAATCGCCGAGGTCCACTGGCAGGCGCGGGTCATGCACCGGGTCACCCGTCACCGGCTCACCGCCGCGGCCTACCGCCTCATTCATCCGGACCTCGGCATTTGGCTGGTGAACCGGCTGAGCGGCGTGCTCGGCGATAACACGCGCGATCCGGCCGTCCTCGATCGGGCGGCGGCCCGGCAGGTGGCCTGGGCCGAGGAGCGGCTCCGCCGGTCGCCGGAGATCGGGCTCCTCGTGATGGGCCACACCCACCGCCCGACCGTCGTCGAAGCGGCGCCCGGGCGCCGGTACGTCAATCCGGGCGCCTGGATGGACGGCCTTCGATACGCGGTGGCCACGCGCGACGGCGTCGAGCTCAGGCAGTTCCCAGGGTGACGACGTCCGCGGTTCCGAGCCGTTCTCCGAGGAAGCGGGCCCCCACCGTGCGAAACCGCTCCGCATCGTCGCTCACCGTGAACCGGTGCGAGACGTCGGCGTTCGGAGGAGCCTCGAGCCCGTGCGCCGTCAGGGCCGTCGCGACCGCCGATGCGGTCTCTTCCGCGCTGTCGATGAGCCGGACGTCCGCGCCCATCGTTTCGGACAGGAGGCGCTTGAGCAGCGGGTAGTGGGTACAACCCAGCACGAGCGTCCCCACGCCTCGCGACCGGATCGGCGCCAGGTACTCCTCGGCCACCAGCCTGGTGGCCTCGTGATCGAACCACCCTTCCTCGACCAGGGGCACGAACAGCGGGCACGCCCGGGTGGCGACGACGGCGCCGGGGGCCAGGCGGTGGATCGCCCGCTCGTAGGCCCCGCTGCCGATGGTGCCGGCCGTGCCGATGACGCCGATCGGCCGCCCGCCGGACGCCTCGACGGCGGCCCGCGCGCCCGGCTCGATCACTCCGATCACCGGCACGGGAGATGCCGCCTGCAGCGCTTCCAGCGCGTGGGCCGTGGAGGTGTTGCAGGCGACGACGATCGCCTTGACCCGCTGCGCGAGCAGCCACTCCATGATCTCCTGGCTGTAGCGCCGAACGGTCTGACCCGACTTGGGGCCGTAGGGCACGCGGGCGGTGTCGCCGAAATACACGGTGCTGTCGTGCGGCAGGCGCGCGAAGATCGCGTGCGCGACGGTGAGCCCGCCGAGACCGGAATCGAAGATGCCGATCGGCGCGCGATTCACGGCACCCGAAACGGCACGGTCGCGCCGAGGCCGACCCCGCACGGCACCGCGCGCAGCCGGACGTCCGCGGGGAAGTCCTGCAGCTGACTCGACACGAACGCCTCGAGACCCGCGAAGAGGTGATTGAACCCGAGGAGGATGAGCCAGTCCTGGCGCTCCTGGCGCTTGCCGTCGATCCGCGCCGAGTCGGCGCCTACCCGCTCGAGGTGGCGAACCTCTCCCGCCGTCTTGAGCGTCATCCCCAGGGTGACACCCTCCCAGGCGATGAAGAGCGCGGCCGTGAGCTTGCGGTCGAGCTTCGACTGCGCCCAGCCGGGAAGCAGGAGCGACTGAAAGAAGGCGGGCAGCGGACGCAGCCGTCCGACTGCGGTATCGGCGACGCGCGCGGGCGTCGGAGGAGGACGCGACGGGTCCTGCGCCGGCAGCGAGCCGGGGAGCAGGGCGAGCAGGGCGACGATGGCGGGAGCGTGTGGGAATCGAACCCACCGGGGCCGCGATGCGAGTCCCCGTCGCGGTTTTGAAGACCGGCCGGACCACCAGGCCCGATCCGCCCCCTCACCTTCGTCGACGCGCGTCACCCCCGCCCCGGGGCGCGGACGGCGACGCACTCGATCTCGACCAGCACGCTGCGCGGCAGCCCCGCGGCCGCCACCGTGCTGCGCGCCGGACGGTGGCCGCCGAGGCGGCGGGCGTACACTTCGTTCATCGCCGCGAAGTCGGCCATGTCGCGGAGAAACACCGTGGTCTTGAGCACGCCCGAGAAGCCGGACCCCGCGGCCGTGAGCACCGCCTCGAGGTTGCTCAGGACCCGCTCGGTCTGCTCCGCGATGCCGCCGTCCACGATCTCCATGCTGGCGGGATCGAGCGCGATCTGCCCGGCGGTGAAGACCAGGTCGCCGAAGACCGTGGCCTGGCTGTACGGGCCGATGGCCTTCGGCGCACCGGAAGTCGAGACGAATTCCATGCTCATTCAGAACAACCCTTCGATGCGTCCGTCGGGATGAACCCGGATGCCCTCGGCCGCGGGGGCCTTGGACAGACCGGGCATGGTCATGATCTCGCCCGCGAGCGCGACGACGAAGCCCGCGCCGGCCGAAGGATACACGTCGCGAATCGTGATGCGGAAGCCGCTCGGCCGGCCCAGGCGGGTCGCGTCGTCGCTGAAGGAGTACTGGGTCTTGGCCATGCACACCGGAGTCTGCCCGAGCCCGATCGCCTCGCATTGCGCGATGGCCCGCTCCGCCGCCGGCGCATAATCGACGCCGGCCGCGCCGTAGATCTCGGTCGCGATGGTCTCGATCTTCTTCCGGATCGGCAGCGCCGTGTCATACAGCGGACGGAACTCGCTCCGTCGCTCGGCGAGCACGCCGAGGAGCTCCCGCGCGACGGCTTCGCCGCCCTCGCCGCCGCGGGCCCACACGTCCGAGAGGGCGCCGCGGACGCCCCACCGCGCCGCCGACCCGAGCACGGCCTCGAGCTCCTCCGGCGCGTCGGACAGGAACCGGTTGAGGGCCACCACCACCGGGACGCCGAACTTCTGCAGGTTTCGGACGTGGGCCTCGAGATTCGCGAGCCCGCGCGTGAGCGCGGGAACGTCGGGCGCGCCGAGGGCGTCCTTCGTGACGCCGCCGTGCATCTTGAGCGCCCGGACCGTGGCGACGACGACCGCGGCCTCGGGTGTGAGCCCGCCCAGCCGGCACTTGATGTCGAAGAACTTCTCCGCGCCGAGATCCGCGCCGAACCCCGCCTCCGTCAGCACCAGCCCGCCGAACCCGAGCGCGAGCCGGGTCGCGATGAGCGAGTTGCACCCGTGCGCGATGTTGCCGAAGGGCCCGCCGTGGACCAGCGCCGGGCCGCCCTCGAGCGTCTGCACCAGATTCGGCAGCAGCGCGTCCCGGAGCAGCAGCGTCATCGCCCCGGAGGCCTTGAGGTCGGCCGCGCGCACCGGCTGGCGGTCGCGGGTGAAGCCCACGACGATCCGCCCGAGCCGCGCCTCCAGGTCCGCGAGGTCGCGGGAGAGGCAGAGGATCGCCATGATTTCGCTGCCCGGCACGATCACGAACCGCTCTTCCCGCGCCGGGCCGCCGTTGAGCCCGCCCAGGCCGACGATCACCGACCGGAGGGCGCGGTCGTTCATGTCGATGGTGCGGGGCCAGGTGATCCGCCGCGGATCCAGCCCGAGCCCGTTGCCCTGGTGGAGGTGGTTGTCGAGAAGCGCCGAGAGGAGATTGTGGGCCGACGTGATGGCGTGGAAGTCTCCGGTGAAATGGAGATTGATCTCGTCCATCGGGACGACCTGCGCGTAGCCTCCGCCCGCCGCGCCGCCTTTCACGCCGAACACCGGGCCCAGCGACGGCTCGCGGATGCAGACGACGGCCTTCTCGCCGAGCCGGCGCAGCGCCTGGCTCAAGCCCACGGTGACCGTGGACTTCCCTTCCCCGGCGGGAGTCGGATTGATCCCGGTGACGAGCACCAGCCGGCCCGTGGGCGGCCGGGCCGTGATGGCCGCCATGGTGACCTTGGCCTTGGTGCGGCCGTAGGGCAGGATCTCGTCGGGTTCCAGGCCCAGCTCCGCCGCCACCTCCGTGATGGGACGGAGCCGGGCCGCCTGGGCAATCTCGATGTCGGTCGGGACGTGGGTCGTCGTCACGCGAGAATCTCCCTGGTATCGGCGCCTGAGTCCCCGGCGTCACCCCCCGCGATCCTGCTCCCGAACACCCGCCGGGCATTCCGGGTCGTGAGTCCCGAGACCTCGTCGAGGGCGAGCCCCCGCACCTCGGCCACCCGCCTGGCGACCTCCACCACGAACGCCGGCTCATTGCGGCGTCCCCGGTGGGGCACCGGGGCGAGGTAGGGGGCGTCGGTCTCGACCAGGAGCCGGTCCGCCGGGACCGCGCGGAGGTCGTCGTCCTTCCGCCAGGACTTGAAGGTGATCATGCCGCTGAAGGAGACGTAGTGGCCGAGCGCCAGCGCGGCTTCCAGCAGCCCGGGGCCGCTGCTCCAGGAATGGAGGATCGCGACCGCGCGCGGGTGGTTCCGGAGAATGGCCGTCAGGTCGTCGTCGGCGTCCCGGGCATGGATCACGGCCGGCTTGCCGGCCGCCGTGGCGAGGGCGAGCTGCGCGTCGAACGCCTCCCGCTGCCGGTCCCTGGGCGAGTGATCGTAGTGGTAGTCCAGTCCCATCTCGCCGGCGGCAACGACGCGCGGATCGGCGAGGCGCCCGGTGAGCCACTCGGCGGTGTCGGGACCCCACTCGGATGCCACGTGCGGATGCACCCCGGCCGTCGCCGAGAGCCGCCGGTCGCCGTCGGCGAGGGCGAGGGCGCGCCGGGCCGCGT
>JBOHSH010000282.1:0-11183 GCA_050733195.1 Gemmatimonadales bacterium | reverse complement strand
AGCGGAGCCGTTGTCCGCCCCGCCACGTCCGCGAGGAGCACGGTATCGAAGTCGGGGGCGACGACGACCCAGCGGCCGTCCGGCAGGGGCGCGGCCTTGAGCGTGGCGCCGAACGGCAGCGTGAGCGTATCCGAGGCGAGCGGAAGGGTCTCGATCGGAAGGTTCGAGACCCGGGAAGACGAGCCGCCGCAGGCCCCCGCCAGGACGGCGAGCATGGCGGGGACCCACGGTCGGCGAAGCATCATTTCTGCGGCGCGGCGGCGACCTGCGCTGTGCCCGTGGCGATCGGCGCGAGGCCGAGGCGGGCGAGCTCCGCGTTCACGCCGGCCAGCGGTGTGCCCAGGAGCGTGCGGAGCTTCTCCAGCTGCACCGCGAGCTCGCGCGACAGGAGATCGAAGACCTCGTACGACTGCTTGGTCGGCTTGGCCTCCGCGCTCGCCACCACGCCCGACAGCGCCGCGATCTGATTGTTGAGCTTGATCGGATAGTTGAGCGGGTCCTGCCCGCTCCGGTTGCGCACCTGGTAGATCTCCTCTTCGACGGCGGAGAGCTGCGTCGCCAGGGAGCCGCCCAGCCGCTCGAGTCCCGCCCCGCGCGTTCCCGCCTTGGCCCGGCGATCGGCGAGCTCATCCTTCACGCTGCGAATCGTGATGACCGCGCGGTTCGCCTCGTTGGTCTTGTCGCGGATCCGGAGCAGAAAGGCGTACTGCTCGTCGAGGTCCGCCTGCGTGGCCTGCCCCCGCGGGTCCTTGAGGACCTGGACCGGCTCGGTCGCGGTCTGATCCCCCGCGACCAGGCGAACGGTGTACGTGCCCGGCGGGATGACCGGACCCGCGAGCCCGCCGGCCCAGAAGATCATGCCGGGGAAGCCGACCGCTTCCGGAGCGCGCAGGTTCCAGGTGAACCGGTTCATCCCCGCGCGATTCGGGACGCGCGGCGGCGGGACATACCGCCATCCCGCGGCGGGAGGCTGGGCCTCCGCCGAGTCGGGCCGGACCGACCCCGGGAGCACGCCGAGCGCGGCGAGGCTGTCGGCGCGCTGCCGGGCGGCCGCTTCGCGAGCGGCCCGCTCGCCCGCGATCCGGGCGGAGTCCGCACGGGCGACCGAATCCATCTCGCTCGAGAACGAGCGGATCACCTGCCCCTTCGCGTCGAGCAGCTCGATGCGAACCGGCTGGCCCCCGCGCTTGAGCCAGTAGTGGATGACCGCGCCGTCCCAGCCGGTGAGCGGCGGCAGGCTCGGCGGCCCGGCCTGGCCGCCTCCTGCTCCCCCTCCTCCTCCCCCTCCCCCGCCCCCACCGAAGCCGAACCCGCCCACGGTCGCGCGATACGTGTCCCGCGGCTTGAAGAGATGGACGTCCTTCTCCGCGAGCGTGGCCGCGTGCTGCCGGAGGACCGAGAGGTCGTCGAGGATCCAGAATCCTCGGCCGTGCGTGCCCGCGACGAGGTCGCCGTCCTTGACGGCGAGGTCGTGCACGGGCACGGGCGGCAGATTCCGCTGCGCCCGCTGCCACTTCCCGCCGCCGTCGAACGACACCCAGACGCCCCGCTCGGTGCCGGCGTACACCAGCCCCGCCTTGACCGGGTCTTCCCGGATTACGCGGGTGAACTCGCCGGGAGTGATGCCGGTCGTGATGCGGGTCCAGGTCCGGCCATAGTCCGTGGTCCTGTAGAGGTAGGGGGCGTGGTCGTTGAGCTGGAACCGGTTGCCGGCGAGCCAGGCCGTTCCCCGTGCGTGCGGCGAGGCCTCGATGATCGACATCCGCATCCATTCGGGGATTCCGGCGGGCGTCACATTCGCCCAGGTCGCCCCACCGTCGCGACTGACGTGCACGAGACCGTCGTCCGAGCCGGTCCAGATCACCCCCTTCTCCACCGGCGACTCGGCGATGGTGAAGACGGTGCCGTAGTACTCCACGCTGGTCTGGTCCTTGGTGATCGGCCCGCCCGACGGGCCGAGCGTGCGCGGATCGTTGCGGGTCAGGTCCCCGCTGATCGCGGTGAAGCTCGAGCCCTCGTCCGTGCTCTTGAAGAGCACGTTCGCCCCGACGTAGAGCACGTTCGGGTCGTGCGGCGAGATGTGAATCGGGAAGGTCCACTGGAACCGGTACTTGAGGTCGCCCGCGGAGTGGCCCATCGGGTTGAGCGGCCAGGCGTTGACGTTCCGCTCGAGCCCCGTGCGGGTGTCCTTTCGGGTCAGGAAGCCGCCGTAGCTCCCCGCATACATGATGTCGGGCGTATCCGGACGCACCGCGATGTAGCCCGACTCGCCCCCGCCCGCGTCGTAGAACTCGGACAGGTCGCTCCCGAAGTCGGGCCGGCTCGACATGCAGGCGGTGCTGTTGTCCTGCTGCGCGCCGCAGACCCGGTACGGGAAGTGAGTGGTCGTGGTGACATGATAGAACTGGGCGGTGGCGTAGTCCTGAGCGGTCCAGGTGCGGCCGGCGTTGGTCGACACGTTGGCGCCGCCGTCGTTCCCCTCGATCAGGCGCTGGTTGTTGTTGCCCGCGATCCAGAGATCGTGGCTGTCGCCGTGGGGCGCGCGAATGCCCTGCCAGGTGCGGCCGCCGTCGCGCGAGCGCTGAAACGTGACGTTGCTCGCATAGACCGTGTTCTCGTCCTGCGGATCGGCGTAGACGCGCGTGTAGTACCAGGCGCGCTGCCGGAGACCCCGGTCGGAGTTCACCCGGATCCAGCTCTCACCGCCGTCGTCCGAGCGATAGACTCCGCCCGAGTCGGCCTCGATGAGCGCGTACACCCGCCGCGGGTTTGCGCCCGAGACCGAGATCCCGATGTTGCCGATCGTTCCGGCGGGAAGCCCCGGGTTGCGGGTGATCTCTTTCCAGGTACGGCCCCCGTCGGTGGACTTGAAGATCCCGCTGCCGGGCCCGCCGCTCACCAGCTGCCACGGCTTCCGGTAGGCGTGCCAGAGCCCGGCGTACAGGACCTCCGGATTGGAGGGATCCATGGACAGGTCGATCGCGCCGGTGGTGTCGTTCCGGAAGAGGATCTTGTTCCAGCTGCGTCCGCCGTCCGTGCTCCTGAAGATCCCGCGATGCGGGCTCGCGCCGAACACCGGGCCGAGGGCCGCGACGTACACGATATCCGGGTTCTTCGGATGGATCCGGATCTTGGAGATCTGGCGCGTCTCGACCAGACCGACGTAGGTCCAGGTCCGACCGGCATCCGTCGACTTGTACACGCCGTCGCCGTGCGACACGTTGCCGCGGATCGGGAACTCGCCGCCGCCGACGTACACCACGTCGGGATTCGACTCGCTCACGGCGATCGCGCCGATCGTCCCCCCGAAGTACCGGTCGCTCACCGGCGTCCAGGTGTCCCCGCCGTCCGCCGTCTTGAAGACACCGCCGCCGGTCGTGCCCATGTAGTACTCGTTGGGCCGAACGCTCGACCCCGCGACGGCGACCGACCGGCCGCCGCGCAGCGGGCCGATGCTCCGCCAGACGAGATTCGTGAGGAGGGCGCTGTCTCCGGTAATGGCCGCCGCGGATGGACCGCGGCGCTCCGGGGCCTGCGCGGGTGAAACGCCGGCGAGCGCGGTGAGGGCGGCGAGGGCGAGCGGGAGAGGCGGCATCCGGGTCATGGCGTCTGGCGGGTGGAGGAGGCGTCGGTGGTGACGGCCGCCGGCTTCGAGGCGAACCGGGCGAACCAGCTCCGCAGGTACGCCTGGGTGCGGAGGAAGTTCGAGGGCCGGGAGCTGGTCCCGTGCCACTCGTCGTTGAAGCGGACCATGGCGGTCGGCACCTTGCGGAGCTTGAGCGCCATGTAGAACTCCTCGGTCTGCGGCATCGGCGTGCGCAGGTCGCGAATGCCGGTCATCAGCATCGTCGGCGTCTTCACGTTGCCGACGTACATGAGGGGCGAGCGCCGCAGGTGCTCGCTCGGGTCCTCCCACGGCAGCTTCTCGAAGTTGTGGTACCAGCTCGCCCCGTCGGTCGTGCCGACGAACGAGAGCCAGTTGGTGACGGGACAGTTGGCGCTGGCCGCGGCGAAGCGGTCGGTGTGGCCCACGATCCAGGAGGTGAGCACGCCGCCGCCGGAGCAGCCGTACACGAACAGGTTGCGCGGGTCCACGTAGCCGCGGCTCACCAGGGAGTCCACCCCGGCCATCAGGTCGTCGTAGTCCTTGCCCGGATACGCGTTCTTGATCGCGTTGCCGAACGCCGCCCCGTACCCCGTGCTGCCGCGGGGATTGGTGTAGAGGATGACGTAGCCCTGCGACGCGTGCTCCTGCCAGGAGAAACTGAACCCCACGCCGTACATCGAGTGCGGCCCGCCGTGAATCGCGAGCATCATGGGATACTTCCGGGCCGCATCGAAGTCCGGCGGCTTCACGATCCATCCCTGGATCCGGAAGCCGTCGACGGAGGGGTACCAGATTTCCTCGACGGTGGCGAGGCGCTTCCCCTGCAGCAGATCGGCGTTCACGCTGGTGAGCCGGGTGAAGCCCTCCCGCGCGATGCTGAACGTCACGATATCGCCCGGCTCGGCGAAGCTCGATCGGACCCCGACCGCCGTCCCCGCGCGGTCGATCTCGCTCACCGAGAGGATGTGCGTGCCCCTCGTCACCTCCCGCACGGGACCGCCGCCCACCGGCACGTACCGGAGGTTGCGGCTGCCGCGGTCCTCCACCAGGAAGTAGATCCCGCTGCCGTCCTTCGCCCAGATCAGCCCCTGCGGCGAGCGGTCGAGCGACGCCGTGAGCGCCCGGGATCCCGACCCGTCGGCGTTCATCACGTAGAGCTTCTGCTCCACCCACGTGTCGGTCGAGTGATCGTAGCCGGTGTAGGCGATGAGCCGGCCATCCGGCGACACCGCGGGATTCCCGTCGGGGCCTTTCCTCGTGGTGAGCGGCCGGACCGAGCGCGTCGCCACGTCCACGGCGTAGATCTCCGACTCCCGCCACTGCCAGTCGGCGTCCTCGGCCCGGAGCCCGGAGAAGACCAGCGTCTTCCCGTCGGCCATCCATTCCGGCGTGCCGTGGTTGTAGGGCCCGTCGGTGAGCTGGCGCGGCGTGCCGCCGTCCGCTGGCACGACGAAGATCTGCTGGAATCCTTCGTCGATGAAGCCGGTGCGGTCGCGCCGGTAGTTGAGCTTCTCGACCACGTAGGGCGATTCCACCCACTTGGCGCCCGGCGGGGCCGGGGGAATCGAGACGTTCCACCGCTCCTTCATGGTGACCAGCGCGCGGAACGCGATCCACTTTCCGTCCGGCGACCACGCCAGGTCGGACGGCGAGCGCGTCACCCGCGTGATCTGCGTGACCGCGCCCTCGGCGTCCATGTAGCGCACGAAGATCTGGCTGCCGCTCGGCTCGCCGTCCGCGGTGTACGCGATGCGGGTCCCGTCGGGCGACCATCGGGCGCCCCCGCCCTTCACGAGCGCCCGGAGCTTGGTGCCGTCGGCATTCATGAGCCAGAGCGCGTTGTCCCAGCGGTCGTTGATCTGATCGATCGCCCGCCGGGTGAACAGAATCTGGCGGCCATCGGGACTCGGTCGCGGATCCTGGACTTCCTCCAGATCGAGGTAATCCCGGAGCGTAATTCGGTCGGAGGCCGGCGACTGACCGGCCAGCGGGGGCGAGGCGAGCGCCAGGACGGCGGCCGCGCCGGCGAGACGTAGCAGTGGGCGCATGGTGGACTCGAGTGAGAGGCTCGTTCCCCGGTCGAACCCGCCGCCGGGGAAGGAGAATATGCAGCGCCGGAGGGAAAAGGGGTACGCTACGGCCGAACGGGCACGCCGGCGCCGGGGCCGCGACGCTCGCCGCTCTGCAGCGCGACGCGTCCGTTCACCACGACCGTCTCGATTCCGACCGGATACTGGAACGGATCCTCGAAGGTGGCGCGATCGGCGACGGTGGCCGGATCGAAGACGATCGCGTCGGCGGCGCATCCGGGCGCGATCCGCCCGCGGTCCCCGAGCCGGATCCGGTCGGCCGGGTATCCGGACAGCTTCCAGACCGCCTGCTCGAGGGTGAGCACCTTCCGGTCCCGTACGTACCGGCCGAGGATGCGCGGATAGCTCCCGAGGCCGCGCGGATGCGGATGACCGGAGCGCGCCGGTCCGTCCACGGCGAACGCTCCCCCGTCGGTGCACGCCATGCCCAGGGGATGCCGGAGAAAGCGCTCGAGGTTCTCCTCGCTCATCCCGAAACCGACCACGCCGACCGCGCCTCCGCTCCGCCGCAGGAGGCCGGTCATGGCGTCGTACGGGTCCTCGCCCCGCGCCGAGGCGACCGCATCGAGACGCCGCCCGACCGCGGTCCGGTCCTCTTCATGGCGCACATC
Source organism: Gemmatimonadales bacterium (assembly GCA_050733195.1). Taxonomy (GTDB): domain Bacteria; phylum Gemmatimonadota; class Gemmatimonadetes; order Gemmatimonadales; family GWC2-71-9; genus JABFSM01. The sequence goes on along the minus strand of JBOHSH010000282.1, from coordinate 4,875 downwards.
GGCGATCTGGACGGAATTCCAGCCGCCGTTCACCATGATCTTGTGCACGGTCTCGGTGCGCAGCCGCGCCGCCACGGTCGTATCGTCCAGCCGCCGGAAGTACGCCTCCGTGCCGCCGTCGAGCGCCCACACCGGCACGAACACCGTGAGCCCCGATTGCCAGGCGACATAGGGGTACCGGTCGAACGCGAGGTCCTGGCCACGCCGCCGCGCGCCCTCGATCCGCTCGAGCACCGCGTCGATCTTGCCCCAGTTCGCCTGGCCGTTGGTCTTGAGATGGGAGATCTGCAGGCGGCAGCCGGCGTCCCGGGCAACGGTGATCGCTTCGTCGACCGCCTCCACCAGCAGCTCTTCCTCGTCGCGCATGTGGGTGGCATAGGGAAGTCCCCGGGCGACCAGTGGACGGCAGAGCGCGGTGAGCTCCGCCGCCGAGGCATAGGCGCCCGGGGCGTACTCGAGGCCGCTCGAGGCCCCGCAGGCGCCCGAGGCGAGCGCCGTCTCCACCATGGAGGTCATCCGTGCGAGCTCGTCGGCCGTTGCGGGCCGGTTCGCTTCGCCGATGACGACCCGCCGCACCCGACCCAGGCCGATCATCGTGCCCACGTTCACGCTGCTTGCGACCTCGCGCACCCGGTCGAAGAGCGCGGTGAAGGACGCGTCGGGATTGTCCGGGGCCGGCGCCCGGGAGCTTCCGTCGGCGCCGACGATCACGGTGGTGATGCCCTGCCGGATCATCGACTCGACCCGAGGATCCTGAAAGAGCGTGTTGTCCGCGTGGGAATGGATGTCCACGAAGCCGGGAGCGACGGCCATCCCGCGCGCCTCGATCTCCTCCCGGCCGGCATCGCGAAGCCGCCGCCCGATCGCCACGATGCGGTCGCCGGTGACGGCGACATCCGCTTCACGACCCCGGCGTCCGGTGCCGTCGAAGACGGTCCCGCGGCGGATCACGAGATCGTAGGCCCGGCGGGAGGGGAGCAGAAGCGCCGGCGCGCCCGACAGGATCGCCAGGCCGTGGCCGGAGGAGACGAGGAACCTGCGGCGAGTGGTCATGGCGACGAAAATACCTCGCTTCCGGGTTATCGTCCCGGCAGCCCCCTGTGGAGGAATCCATGAACGGCGCGCACTGGCACCTTCTGGTGAACCACGTCGCGGTCCTCGGCTCGTGCTTCGGCTTGCTGCTGTTCGGGATCGGCGCGGCCCGCGGGGACCGGAGCCTCTGGCGGGCTGGGCTCTGGCTGCTGGTCGCTACGGCGACGGCGGCCCTGGCCGCCTGGCTCACCGGCGAGTCGGCGGAAGGCATCATCGAAGACCTGATCGCCGGGTCGGGGGAGCTGATCGAGCCGCATGAGGAGGCGGGCAAGCTCGCGGCCTGGTTCACCGCGGCGCTCGGCGTTTTCGGCGTCGCGGTGCTCCGATATACCCGGCTGCGGGAGCGCCTGCCCCGCGCCCTGGCGGTCGCCGGGTTGGTGTTCGCGCTCGCGGCTGCCGGCCTGCTGAGTCGCACCGCCTGGCTCGGCGGCCAGATCAACCACCCGGAGATACGGCCGGCCGGACCGGCCGCCGCGGCGGAGCCGCGCGAGCGGGACTAATCGAGCCGCAGCGCGACCAGCGGGTCGACCGTGGTCGCCCGGCGTGCCGGCATCCAGCTCGCCCCGAGCGCCGCGAGTACCAGCGCCGCGGTCACCCCGACGAACACGGTCGGGTCGAACGCGCTCACGCCCAGGAGGAACGCCGACAGCGTTCGCGTGCTCGCGAGCGCGAGCACGAGCCCGATCGCGGCCCCCGTCCCCGCCAGAATCCCCGCCTGGCGAAGCACGAGCCGCATGATGTCCCGCCGGTCGGCGCCGAGGGCCCGCCGAATGCCGAGCTCCTGGGTCCGCTGCGCCACCGAGTAGCCCATCACGCCGTAGACGCCGATCATCGCGAGCGCGAGCGCGATCACCCCGAACAGTCCGAGCAGCTTGGGCATGATCATGTCACCCTGGGTGTTGTCGGCGACCACGGAGCGGAGAGTGCGCACGGCGTAGGCCGGCAGGTCGGGCGCGACGGCGGCCACTTCGCGGCGCACCGCCTGGGTCAGCGCCGTCGGATCGCCGGAGCTTCGAACCACGAAGGTGAGCGACCGCGAAAGGCGCTGCGTCGCGACGAAGTAGGCGAGCGCCGGCGGCGGGTCATCGGCGCCGAACTCGCGGACGTCGCGAACGATGCCCACGATCTCGTACGCTCCGCTGGAGAACGCCAGTCGCTGGCCCAGCGGCTCACCGGTCGGCCAGTGACGCCGGGCGAGCGTCTCGTTGATGAGAATCACCTTCGGCGAACCGAGCCGGTCGCGCTCGTCGGACTCCCGCCCGCGCACGAGCCCGATCCGCAGGGCCTGCATGTAGCCGGGAAGCGCCATCCGGTACTGGAGTACCGGTCGTTCCCCTTCGGGCGGAACCGCCCGACCTTCGACGTGGTAATACGTGCCGGATCCACCCTCCATCGGCAGCTGCGAGACCGCGCCCGCCACGGTGACCCCCTGCAGCTCGCCCAGACGGTCCAGCAGCTGTCCCTGCACCTCCATGGCCCGGGCGGTGTCGGGGTACTGCTGCTCCGTGACCGACACTCCGAACGCGAGGGTCCCCTCGGGGTCGAAGCCGAGCGGCGTCGTGCTGATGCGGAGCGCCCCCTTGATGAGCAGCCCGGCGCTGATGAGCAGCACCAGCGAGAGCGCCACCTCGGTCACCACCAGCGACGCCCGGAGCCGGCCATGTTTGAGGCCCATGGACCCGGTGCGGCCGCCTTCCTTGAGGGTCTCCGTGAGGCTCCTCCGGGTGATCTGGAAGGCGGGCGCGACCCCGGCGACGAGCCCGGCGAGGAGGGAGACGACGGTGGCATAGATCAGCACCGGCCCATCGATCCCGATCTGGCTCACGCGCGGAAAGTCGGCCGGGATGATGGTCTGCATCCAGCGGGTGCCGAAGACGGAGAGCGCCACGCCGATCAGGCCGCCGACAACGCCGAGGACCAGGCTCTCGGTCAGCAGCTGCCGTACCAGGCGGCCGCGGCCGGCGCCGAGCGCAGAGCGGACCGCGAGCTCGCGGCTCCGGCCCGTCGCGCGGGCCAGCAACAGATTCGCCACGTTGGCACAGGCGATCAGCAGCACGAACGTCACCGCGACGATGCAGATCCATCCCGCCCGCATCGTGTCCGAGTCGACGATGGCGCTGTGCAGAGTAATCGCGTTCGCGCCCATGCCCGCATTGGTCGCGGGGTAGCGCTCCTGCAGTCCCTTGGTGATCTCGTCGAGCTCCCGGTTGGCGGGCTCGAGCGTCGCCCCGGGCACGAGCCGGCCGATGACGTCGAGGTACCGGGAGCCTCGCTGCGCGGCGGGCTCGACCACGAGCGGCGTCCAGAGGTCGACACCGTATTGGAACTCGAACCCTGCGGGGAGCACGCCCACGATCGTGTACGCCACGCCATCCAGCCGGATCGAGCGGTTCACCACGCCGGAATCGGCGCCGAACCGCCGGCGCCAGAATCCGTCGGAGATGATCGCCACCTGGTTGCGGCCGGGCTCTTCCTCCTCGGCGCGGAAGCCGCGGCCCAGGGCCGGAGCGGCTCCGAGGATCGACAGCACCGACGGACTGACGCTGAGTCCGTTCACCCGCTCGGGCCGGTCTCCCTCGAGGAGGTTGTAGCTGTCCCCGGCATAGGCCCCCAGGGTGAGGGTCTTCGACTCCCGTCTCCAGTCGGCGAAATCGGGGATGGAGCTGCTCGCCTCGTTCCATCCTCGCTCCGGATTGTCCGACCAGACCTGAACGATCCGCTCCGAATCGGGGTACGATAACGGCCGGAAGAGGACTATGTCCGCCGCCGCCCAGATCGTCACGTTGACGGCGATGCCAATGGCGAGGGAGAGCGAGGCGATGAGGAAGAGCGCGGGCGACTTGAGCAGCGACCGCACCGCGTAACGAAGGTCCTGAAGCAGGAGGTCCATGGGCGAGCGGGGCCCGAGGCCCTGTGTGAAGTGTGACCCCTTTACGCGGGAACCTCCCGTACGGTTTCATCGTGGAACGCCTGGAACGGCGTCCAGGCCGGGGCGTTCCGGGCAGCGCCTGGCACAGCTCGGCCAAGTGCTCGTGAAAGTCCACTTCCACCGTCGCCCTCGGACTGCAACGCTTTTTCGGCAACCGGCATCTCAATGAGTCGTAAGGGGTCGAACTGCTGGAGGGGACGATGTTGCTGGCGCGAAACGACTCGAGTGAGCGACTCGATGTCTATGACGAAGGCGGGCGTCCGGTGGGGCGGGTGACTCATCCGCTCGATCCGCGGCTCTTCGGCGTGGAGCGGGGGACCGTGTATCTCGAGCGTCCCGTCCCCACCCTCGCCCGTCTCGCCTCTCAACCCGCAGCCGCCTGAGTCGCCGCTTCCCGAACCGGGGCGTCGCACTGGTATAATCCCGGTGTGACGCCCCGCTGCGTTTTCCTTCCGCGATCAACATTCCAGCGAATCGGCGGGCGCGCAACCCTCCTGGCCGGCGCGTTCCTTCTGACGTCGGGTCCGGTGACGGCCCAGTCGGCGCCGCCGGCCCCGATGCGGGAGACCATTCTCGAGGCCGCCGTCCGGTCGATCGAAGCGGGCCGGCCGTGGCAGGCGACGCGCGCGCTCGCCCCGTTGCTGCGGGGCTCCGAGCCGGACTCGGTCGCCGTTCTCGTGGGCGCGCGCGCCGCGACCGCCTGGGAGGGTTGGACCGCGGTGGAGCGGCTGCTGTCGCCCGTGCCCTGGCTCGATCGCGCGTTCGGTGGCGAAGGGCGGGCGCTGCTCGCGCGGGCGCGGCTCGAGCGCTCCGACCCCGATGCCGCGGGGGACGCGGACGCGGCGGTGCGCACC
>JBOHSH010000281.1:0-51816 GCA_050733195.1 Gemmatimonadales bacterium | reverse complement strand
GAGTAAGGCCCAGGGAACTGGGGAGCTGAACGGGGAACAGGGAACAGGGAACAGGGAACGGGGAACAGGGAACGGGGAACAGGGAACGGGGGGAAAGGCTGGACTCTCCCCGTTCCCCGTTCCCCGTTCCCCGTTCCCCGTCTACCTTTCCTCCCGGGCCGGGCGCGATGGTCGCGGGGAGGGGGCAACCAATCCTCGAGGAAAGTCCGAGCTCCAGAGGGCAGACTGCCAGGTAACGCCTGGGCGCCGAAAGGCGACGGACAGGGCCACAGAGAACAGACCGCCCCGCGAAAGCGGGGTAAGGGTGAAACGGTGGGGTAAGAGCCCACCGCGCTTCTGGCAACAGAAGCGGCACGGCAACCCCCAGTCGGAGCAAGGCCAAATAGGCGGCGAGGTGCGGCCCGCACCGATCATCCCGAAGCGCCGAAAGGCGACGACGGAAGCCGCGGGTAGGCTGCTCGAGGCGATCGGCGACGATCGTCCCAGACAGATGACCATCCGGCCGTTCAGTCGGCCGAACAGAACTCGGCTTACGGCCCGACCCGTGCCCCCGGCATCGCCATCCGCGGTGCCGGGGGCTTCCGCTCACACCGTCTCGTGAAGGCCACATGATCCGAAGCTCTCTCGCGGTCTGCTGCGCGATGCTCGCCGCACCGCTCATTTCACCGTCCCATCCGGAGTCGCGGCCGGCGGCCGCCCGCTACCGCATCGAGGTTCAGACCGAGACGGTCGTAGATCTTTCCAGCTTCGGCGGAGCCTCCACCACGATTCTCCAGAACATCGTCGCGTGGGTCTCGGTAACCCTCGCCGATACCACGGGTGGACGCACCATTCACGCGGTCATCGACTCGGCCCGCGCGGAGTCCACCCCCCCGGTGCTCTCCCAGGCGTCCGCGGACAGCGCGAAGGGCGGCTATCTCCACGGCTACACCGACGCGCGAAACCGGATCCGGGCCCTCAAGCCCTCACCCAACGCCGGCATGGTGGCGGAGGCACTCGGCGTCATCATGAATGCGTTCCTGCCGAGGGTTCCGAGCGCCGAGGGTGGCGTAGACACGAGCGAGGTGAACAGCGAAACGCCGACGCAGAACATCAAGATCAACGTGACCACGACGTATACTCGCGGCGGGTCCGAGTCGGTGGCCGGTGTCCAGGGGACCCGCTATAACACCGCGTTCACCATGAGCACGAGCGGAACCCTCGAGAGCCCGATGGGCACGGCACAAGTTCAGGGGACCGGCACTGGAAGCGGGAGTGAGCTCCTGGGACCCGACGGGCTTTATCTCGGCGGATCCCGGACTGCCAACATCTCCCAGACGCTCACCATGGGAGCGGCACCCGCGGCCATACCCGTGGCGGTAAAGCAGGCGATAACCGTCACCTATCTGCCATGATCACGGATCGCCGAGCCCTTATCCTGCTTGCCGCGGTCCTCGCGGGGTGCGGGAGCCGGCCCGGCGTCACGTCGGGTCCGACGGTCGGCGGCCCACCGCCCAAGGTCCCCGGCACGGGCCTCGGGGCGGGGACCGGCGAGGCCTGGTTCTACAAGCTCCCGACGGCAACCCGTTATCGCATCACGCGGATCGACTCCCTGACCATGGGTGAAGGACCCATGGCCCGCCCTCAGGTCACGGGGAAGGTCGCCCTGGTTACGGCCCGGGCTCAGGCGTCCAGTCGAGTCCTCGTTTCGCTCGACTCTGTCGCCCCGACTCCGGGAAGGCGGCTTTCGGAGGCGTCGATCGACAGCGCTCGCGGTCTCCGCTGGGACTTCGTGGTCAGCCGTACCGGGCGTACCCAGCCGCTCAAGGGCTCTGTCGCGTCGGTGCTGGCCGAGCAGCTGGGCCAAGTTATCGGGTTGTTGTTCCAGCAACTACCAAACACCGGCGTCCGTGCCGGCACGACCTGGACCGACACGGAGCGAGTAGACCTGCGGATAGATGCGTTCGCGGCCACGGAGGTGGTCAAGCGGAACGCGACGGCTCGCCCCGGCGACATGGTCTCCGTCCCCGCGGTTCTCGTCGTCGACGTGCAGGCCGAACTTTCCCGAACCGGCGTCGCGGTTCAGGGCGGCAGGCAGCTCAGGCTTCAGGGGGCTGGCCGGCGCACCGCGAGCTATCGCCTCGGGGCGGCAGGGTGGCCGGTGCAGGTGCGCGCCCGTGACTCGCTCTCCCTCTTCGTCACGACGCCCGAGGGCGCCGTCGTTCCCGTCCAATGGATCACCCGGATGGTCGTCGAGAGCGATGGCGCTCGACGATAGCGCGAACCTCGTCGGCCGGGGCGACGAAGGACGCCGTCCCTTCCGCTTCGGCCGCCTGCTGGGCCGGCTCATCGTCCTCGCGGTCTTTCTCGTCGGCTTCTGGCTCTGGTTCGTCTGGCCGCCCCCAGTCTGGTATCGGTGGAACTGGCCGCGGAGCACCTCCTTCATGAGCATGCGGCAGTCGGAGCAGGCCCAGGCAGGCGCCCAGCCGGCGGCCCCAATCCTCTTCCGGCCGGTACCGCTCGAGAAGATTGCGTCACCGATGCGGAGTGCTGTGCTGGTCGCCGAGGACAACCGCTTCTACGAGCACCACGGCCTCGACTACGTCGAGCTGCGGCACGCGCTCGGCTACCAGCGGGACAGCTTCTCGTTCCGAAGCCCCAAGGACCGGGCCGACCTCTGGGCGGCACTGCGGAGGTCCCTATCGGGGCGACAGCGGATCCGCGGAGCCAGCACAATTACCCAGCAGCTCGCGAAGAACCTGTATCTCTCGTCATCACGGAATCCCCTCCGCAAGGTGAAGGAGGCGGTCCTGGCGTGGCGGCTCGAGTACTGGCTGGGGAAGGAACGGATCCTGGAGCTCTATCTCAACGTCGCGGAGCTGGGACCCGGAATCTGGGGCGTGGAGGCGGCGAGCCAGAAGTACTTCCGGCATCCGGCCAGCCGGCTCTCGTCGACAGAGGCCGCGGCGCTCGCCGGGTCGCTCCCCTTTCCGCTCCGGTCAAATCCCGACTTCCGCCCCGGACGGATGCGCTGGCGTCAGGCGCTGATCCTGAGACGGATGCGGGGCGAGATGGTGGTGGTGCCCCGTGTGGATCTCGATTCGATGCAGATACTGCCGGCCCCGAAGGATACGTTCCGGCTTCCGGATTCGATCCCGATACCGGTGATCGATACGATCGGGAGGTGAGGGCCGGACGGTTGACGGTTGACGGTGAAGGTCGCCGCCCCTCCCAGCCCCTAGCCCCTAGCCCCTAGCTCCCTAGTCAACCAGCCTCAGCGGCATGACCAGGGTCAGATAACTCGCCGGATCGTCCCAGCCGACGGGCTCGCAGGTCGCCGCGCGCTCGGGAGCCTTGAACGTCATGCGGACTTCGTCGGTCGGCATGAACTTGAGGATCTCGAGCAGGTACGCGGCATTGAAGCCGATCTCGAGCGCATCGCCCTCGTACGACACGGTGATCTCTTCCTGAGCCTCCCCCAGGTCGGGGGTCTGCACCGACAGCTTGCAGGCCCCGTTCCCGAAGGACATCCGGATCCGGTGGGTCTGATCGCTGGCGACGATGCTCATCCGGCGGAGCGCAGCCGCGAGCGTACCCCGGTCGGCGGTCAGGGACTTGTCGTTCTCGCGGGGGATGACCTGCTCGTAATTCGGGTAGGGTCCCTCGATGAGCCGGGTATAGATCTGGGTCGTGGTCGACCGGAAGCCGAGATGGTTGTCGCTCTTCCCGATCTCGATCTCGTCGTCGCCCCCGAAGAGCCGGCGGATCTGGTCCAGCGCCTTCGGGGGGACGATGAGATCGACCTGGCCGCCGCCGGTTCCGCTGGCCGGCACGTCCATCCGCGCGAGCCGGTGGCCGTTGGTCGCCACCATCCGCATCCGGTCGGCCCGGAGCTCCCAGAGCACGCCGTTCAGGATCGGCCGGCTCTCCTCGGTGCTCGCCGCGAAGGCGACGTGCCCGATGAGCTTCTGGAGGTCCTTCGCCTGCACCTTCCAGCCACCCTCGAACTTGACCGTCGGGAAGGCCGGGAACTCCTCGCGGGAGAGCCCGAGCAGCTTGAACCGCGACTTGCCGCATTCGATCTGGACGCGCTGCTCGCCGGAGGAGGCGAACCGGATCGCGGCGTTCGGCAGCTCCTTCACGATCTCGACCAGCTTGCGGGCGGGGAGCGTGGTGGCGCCCTCCTGGTCGACCGACGCGGGGATCGTGGTGCTCACCGAGATGTCGAGGTCGGTTCCCGACAGCCGCAGGCCGTCGCGCGAGGCCTCGACCAGGAGATTGGCCAGCACGGGGAGCGTGGTCTTCGACGGCACGCTCGCCGCGACGGCCACGAGTCCTTCCTGAAGCTTGTCCCGCGTGATGGTGAACTTCATGCGTGCAGGGCTCCGGAGCGCTGGAAGAAGAACACAGCTTTTACCCTATAGAGATATCTAGTAGTCGTCGTAGAGGGTCTGGAAATGTGGACGGGATGGCCAACCCCCATCGTCCATTGCCACTCGCCTCTTCGCACCGAGTGGGAACGCTGTGCACGGTGCGGATGAGCGCCTCGTGTGCCAGCGGTTCTCCCGGCCCTCCACAGTGTCCTCATTCGCCGCGGCGACTACGGTGCGTACAACTCCTGGCGCGCCGACTCAACGCGTTCGCGGAACGCGCGATCGCGCTGCAGCTGGCGCTGGACCTTGTCCACAGAGTGAATCACCGTCGAGTGATCGCGTCCGCCGAAGGCCTGCCCGATCTCCACGAGCTGCATCTGCAGGACCTCGCGCGCGAGGTACATCGCGATCTGTCGCGGCACGGTGAGCGTCTTGATGCGCGCCTTGCTGCGCAGCCCCTCGGGCGTCACCCCCCACCGGCGCGCCACGACGTCCTGCACCTTGTCGATCGTCGGCAGGAGGCGCGACGCGGCGGACGGCGCTTCCTGTCCCGGCCGGATCTTGTCGGCCAGCGCCTCGCGCGCGAGCTCGATCGTGATCTCACGATGCCGTAACGACGCGTAGAGGAGCAGCTTGATGATGCATCCCTCGAGCTCGCGCACGTTCGAGTGCACGTGCTCGGCGATGAATCCCAGCACCTCGTCGGGGATCGTGGTCTCGAGGTGATCCTGCTCCTGCTTCTTGCGGAGGATGGCGATCCGGTGCTCGAGGTCGGGCTGGCCGACGTCGGCCACCATGCCCCACTCGAACCGGCTCACCAGCCGGGCCTCGAGGCCCGGCATCTCCTTGGGCGGGCGGTCAGAGGTGAGGACGATCTGCTTCTTCGCCTCGTAGAGCGTGTTGAACGTGTGAAAGAACTCTTCCTGGGTCGCTTCCTTGCCCTCCAGAAAGTGCACGTCGTCCACGAGGAACAGATCCACCTCGGTCCGGTACCGGCGCCGGAGCTCCGGCATGGTGCGAGAGTGGATGCTCTCGATCACCTCGTTGATGAACTGCTCCGCGCCCACGTAGAGCACCCGCGTGCCCGGGCTCCGCTTCTGGACGATGTGCCCCACCGCCTGCATGAGGTGGGTCTTGCCGAGCCCGGTGGCCCCGTAGATGAAGAGGGGGTTGTAGAGCTTGCCCGGCGCCTCCGCCACGGCGTGGGCGGCGGCGGCGGCCAGCTCGTTGGACTTGCCGATGACGAAATTCTCGAAGGTGTAGCGCTCGTTGAGCGGCTGGGCGGAGGGATTCGGCGTGACGGCGGCCACCGGCTGCGGAGGGGCGACGAAGAAATCCATCTGCGGCCGCGCGAGCCGCTCCTCGTCCACGCGGAACACCACGGCGACGGGGCGCCCCAACGCGCGTTCCGCGTGCCGGGCCACGAGGCCCGTGTGCTTGGCCTCGTTCCACTGCACGGCGAATTCGTCGGGGACTCCCAACACCAGCCGATCACCATCGAGCGTGACCGGTTTGGCGGGCTCGAACCACGCTTTGAAATCCTTCTCCGGGACTTCCTTACGAACGTCGTCCAGGATGCGGGTCCACGCCTCTTTGAGCGACAGCTGCATTGCGTGTCGTTCGAATCCTCGGATGGGGATGTTGTTGGGGCGTGCGAAGCTACGATCGCGTTGTGGAAAAGTCAACCTTGACCGAAACGACAGCGCACCGCTAGTTTTCCGGGCTACTTGCAGCCCTCAAGGAATCCGGTATGCAGCCGACATATCGCCCGCGGAATCGCAAGCGCGTCAACCGCCACGGCTTCCGCGCGCGCATGGCGGACCGGTGGGGTCGCGCGGTGCTCTCGCGGCGCCGCAAGAAGGGCCGCAAGCGTCTCACCATCCGAGTCCCGTCGAAGCACGGCGGCCGCTGACGGCGAGCGAGCGACTGCCGCCCTCGCGGCGAATCACCCGGGCCACGGAGCTTCGCCGGGTGACCACGACGGGGCGGCGTCGACGACTCGCGCATCTCGACGTGCTCTGGACCTCCAACGAAGCGGGCCATTCGCGGATGGGACTCATCGTCCCGAGACACCAGTCCTCCGCAGTGGCCCGCAACCGTTTGCGGCGGCGGATCCGCGAGGCGTGGCGGCGGGGTGTGCAGGCCGACGCTCCCGCCGTGGACATCGTCATTCGCGCGCGGCGGGAGGCCTACCAGGCCGGGTATGCCGAGCTGCTGGGCGAGCTCGCCGCGTGGCGTGCGGGCCTCGCGTGACGTGCGCTCCCCTCTCGTCTGGCCTCGCCTCGGCGCCATGGCCATGATCCGCGGTTACCAGCGCTTCATTTCTCCGGCGCTTCCGGCCAAGTGCCGGTTCACGCCGAGCTGCTCGCAATACACGCTCGAAGCGATCGCGCGCTACGGACTGCTGCGCGGAACGTGGCTCGGCGCGCGCCGGATCGTGCGCTGTCATCCCTTCAATCCGGGCGGGTACGACCCGGTCCCGTAGAACTCACCGGACCCGACTGCGCCTATGGATCGACGCGTTGTGCTGGCCATCGTGCTGATGATGGCGGTCGCGATTCTCCCGTCCGTCTTCTTCAGGCCGAAGCCGGCCCCCCGGCGGCAGGACGGCCAGACGGCCGGACGGCCGGAGGTCCCGACGGCCCGACGGCCCGACAGCCTGCCGGCCGGAGATACCCTCGTCATTCGACCGACCGTTCCGGAATCGCTGGCCGTCGGGGCGACCGGGCGTCCGGCTGTCTCGGAAGACACCGTCAGCGTCTCGTCGCCGCTCTACCGCTACGCCTTCTCGACGCGCGGTGCCCGGCTGGTGCAGGCAACGTTCCCGCGCTTTCGCTCGATGAAGCCGGAGGATGCCCGCTCGCCGGCCCAGATCCTCCATCCGTCGGGCGAGCTGCTCGGCCTCGGCATCCTCGTCGGCCGCGACACGGTCTGGCTCCGGGACTGGTCATTCGCTCCATCGGCACCGTCGCTCGACGTCACCGCGCCGAGAGAGCTCGCCTTCACCGCGCAGGCCGGCGGAGTGGGGGTAACCGTCACCTATACGTTCCGGCCGGACGACTATCTCTTCGACGTTCGCGGCACGGTCCAGGGGCTCGGTGACGGGGGCGGCATCCTGCTGGTCGGCCTCGGCCCGGGACTCCGGAACACGGAGGCCGACAGCGTCGAGCACCAGCGCGAGCTGGGCGTCGTGACCAAGTCCTCGAAGGCGGAGCTGACGCGGTTCAGCAAGCTCAAGCCGGCGGTGCCCTTCGCTTTGAACGGCCCGTTCGAGTGGGTCGCGGTCAAGTCGAAGTATTTCGTGACCGCGCTGCTCGCCCCGGACACCGTGGGTACCGGGCTCAACGGGGGGATCGGCGGCGCCACCGCGCTCGCCACGGACGCGCGGAGCAAGTCGCCATTGACAGCGGCGATCCACGCCGGCATTCCGCTCCAGGCCGGCGGCGATTTCCGCTATCAGGTCTACGCGGGCCCGCTGGAATACAGCCGGCTCCGGGCCATCGGCCACGACTTCGACGACGTGAATCCTTACGGATGGCCGGGGTTCCGGACCATCATCCGCCCGGTAGCCGTGGGGGCACGATGGCTCCTGGTCTGGATGCATGACCGGCTCGGCCTGGCGTACGGGCTCGGGCTCGTCGTTTTCGGGATCCTGATCCGCATCCTGCTCTGGCCGCTCAACCAGAAGGCGATGCGGTCGAGCATGGCCATGCAGGCCGTGCAGCCCCTCATGAAGGAGCTGCAGGAGAAGTACAAGAACGATCCGCCGCGACTCCAGCAGGAGATGTTCAAGCTCTACAAGGAGCACAACGTCAACCCCTTTGGGGGCTGCTGGCCGCTCCTCCTCCCCTGGCCGATCCTGCTCGCCCTCTTCTTCGTGTTCCAGAACACGATCGAGCTTCGGGGAGCGTCCTTCCTCTGGCTGCCGGATCTCTCGAGGCCGGATCCGATCTACGTGATTCCGATCGTGATGGGCGTCTCGATGTACGCGCTGACCAAGATCGGCCAGCTCGGCATGGAGCCCAATCCGCAGATGAAGGTCATGCTGTACATGATGCCGGCGATGATGACCTTCCTCTTCCTCAACTTCGCGTCGGGGCTCAACCTCTATTACACGGTGATGAACCTGGCGAGCCTGCCCCAGCAGATGATGCTGGCGAAGGAGCGGGCCCGGCGGAATCCGGGGCCGCCGGTGAAGAAGAAGGCTTAGCGGGAAGCGCCGGCCGGCGTTCCCTTGCCACCTGCCGGCGTCGCCTTGCCGCCGGTCTCGAAGTAGCCGATCAGGCGGATGCCTCCGCCGACCTCACTGGACTGGAGCCGGGCGGCGTTCCCCAACCGGGGGGCGCGGATCACCCACTCCCTGATGTACCACGGACCCGTCGGGAGCCGCTCGAAGTCGATGCGGCCGCCGGCGTTGGGGTAGGGCTCCGAGAGGTCGAGACCGGTATACCGGTACTCCATGTACCGGAGTGAGGCGTCGCCGGAGTCGAGCCACAGGGTGCCCATCACATCCGGCCGGCTGGTTCCCAGACGCGGCTCGAACGCGAGGCCCACCATGCCCGTCGGCGCTCCCTCGCCCACGACCGCCCGGAAGCAGTGCGTGTCGAGGAAGTAATCCGAGAGCAGCACGGGCGCATCCGGCGCGTAGTAGAACCAGTCGTTGCCCTCCTTTCGCGCGAAGCCATAGGCCTCGAGCATCGGCATCGGGACCGCCGCGAACGGCCGCTCCGTCCTGACCACCTTCTCCCACTCGCTCACCGTCTTCTGGGGCCGCTTGTTGCGGTCGGTCCACCGCTCGTACCCGCGGACCTCGAGCGGCAGAATGCCCGATTCGCGGGTGACCTCGGTGGCGAGGAGGGCTTTGCGCGCCTCCTCCCAGAGCGCCGTGAGCGAGATCTGGGTGTTGTGGAGCTCGATGCCGCAGACTGGACGGGCCGTGACCGTGATCTCGCGGAGCATCTGCCGGCTCGCCGGAAGCTCGAAACGGATGTCGCGCACGGTTCCCGCCGCCAGCCGGAAGGTGTCGCTGACGGCCCCGGAGAAGCCGATCCGGTCGCCGCGCAGGCGATAGAGCCCCGGCGTGCGCGTGGTGAGCGTGGCGCGGCCCAGCTCATCGGTCATCGCGCGAACCGGAGGCGCGCCCTTCGGCACGACGAGGGAGACGATCGCGCCGGCTATCGGCTTGTCGCCGCCTTCCTCCACGGCGCGGATCCGCACGGTCTGACCCGGGAGAACCGCGGGAGCCAGTGAGAACAGGAGGGCGGGGATGGGGAAGGCACGCATGGCAATCGACTCGTCAAGCGGGACTTCGAGCTCAGCGCTTGTGGCTGCCGTCGCAGAAGGGCCGGTTCTTCGAGAACCCGCAGCCGCAGAGCTTGACCTGGCCCGGGATCTTCGAGGGCGGCGGCTCCACGACGTCTCCGGCGTTGTTCACGATCACGACCGGACCTTCGATGACGATGGGGCCGGCCGGTTTGAGAGTGATTCTCACCGGCTGCACGGCTTCGCCCGTGAGGGCGTTGCTGTCGGAACTCATGTCTTAAGTATAAGGGAGCTACGAGGCTAGGGAGCCGGGGAGTCAGGCGGTGCGGATTCCCAGTGCGACCTCCTCTGCGACCTGAAAGTCGGCGGCGGGTGAGCGGAGGGCTGCGGCAATGCCGCGTTCGGTGACGAGCGGCTCGGCCATGCGGTGACCGAGGTAGTAGCCGCAACGCTCGGGGAGAACCCGACCCAGCACGAGCCTCGCCGAGGGGCTGATGCCGCCGGAGAGGTATTTGAGGCGAAGGCCCAGGCCGTGGCGATCGAGGTCGTGGTGCACCGCCCGGCGGAGGAAGGCTTCCAGCTCGCGCATGCGCTGGTATTGCCGGCGAGGATAGCCGAAATAGTCGGCCGGTTCGAAGCCCGGAGCGACCGCCTGGGCGGCATGCACGGCCAGGCCTTCGTTCAGCAGCAGCTCGCGGAGCGTGGCCCGGCTTCCCGTCGACCAGTAGTCGTAGAATCCGCCGGCTTCGGCGACGAGACGGCGCATCTCGCTCGCGCTGGACGGGGACGTGTACCGCACGGTGTGCGCCACCTCGTGAGCCACCCACAGCGGCACCAGCTCGGGGTCGAGCCCCATGCCGTAGGTCGCGGGGTTGACGCGACCGGTGAAGTGCTCGACGCAGATGAAGATGATGCCCCGGCCGTTCACCACGAGCTCACCGGCGTTGGCGGCGCCCATCCCGACCATGAGGACGCAGTCGGTGGGCCGGTCCGCCTCGAGCGTCTCGGTGGCGCGCTGCATCGCGTCCTCGACCAGCGGCACGATGTCGACTCGGGCCAACAGTTCGTGAAGATCGCTTCGGTCGGCGCGGACCGCGTGCGCGATCACATCGGCGGCGTGCGGGCTATCCGGATCGAGGACGTAGTTGCTCCAGTACGCGCCGAGCACCGGACGATGCGCGTCGAGATAGCGGTGGTAAGCCGCTTCGCGATCCGACTGGTTGAGTATTTCGAGAAAATCAGGAAGGAGGTTGATGAGCACGCGACAAAATAAGGACTCGCATGCCCGAATCAAGATGTCGCGCGCTTACTGCACCTCTCGGCGCTTCTTCTCCGCGGCGTCGGCGAGAAAGCGGCGCTCTTCAACGGTGAGACTCTCGATGCCCGACGCGCTGATCTTGTCGAGCACGCGGTCGAGCTCATCCGGTTCGCCGCCACCCGTCTCGCGCGGCTCCGGTCGCGCCGCGGGCGCGGGTGCCGGGCGCGCCTCCGCCGGGCGCTTGCGCGCGACCGTGATCGGCTCGAGGATGATGCGGCGCGGCGGCGGGGTGGTGAGCGGTCGTCGCATCTGGCGGCCCAACTGCTCCACGCGCAGGAAGATGTAGGCTGCGGCGAGCCCGCCGAGATGCGCCGGGTGCGCGAGGGTGCGCTCGCCGGCCAGCGCCGCGAGCAGATCGGCGACGACCACCACGAAGACGAGGGTCTTGGAGCCGACGCGGCCCGGGAGCGGCGCGAGGCTCACCTCGGCATCGGGCCAGAGCATCGCGTGCGCCAGCGCCACGCCGAGTACGGCGCCCGTCCCCCCGGCGAGCGGCGCCGCGGTCATGAAGGGCGCCAGCCCCAGGGCGAAGAGCGCGGTGGCGACCCCGCAGTAGAGATAAAAGAGGAGGAAGCGGCCGCCGCCCATCCGGCGCTCGAGCGCGGGACCGAGGGCGTTGAGGAGAACCAGGTTGAGCGCGAGGGGCAGGAGGCCGCCGTGCACGAACATATGCGACAAGTACGACCAGGGCCGCCGGACGGCGCCGGCGGACTCGAAGCGCAGCACTTCCTGGACGGCGGGCGCGGTGAGCACGGTGAGCAGCAGGAGCGCCACCGTCGCATTCACGACCAGCAGCCGCCCGACCCATGGAGTGAGGCCGGCCGGGCGCGTGGGTGGAGGGGTGGTGGGGCTGGTCGTTCCGCTCATGCCGTCATCCTGCTCGCGAGGCAGATCCGCTCGCACAGCTCCGGGAACGTGATGCCGACCGCGGCCGCCGACTGCGGCATCAGGCTGGTCGCCGTCATTCCCGGCAACGTATTCACTTCTAAACAGGCCAGTTCGCCCGCGGGTGTCAAGCGAAAGTCAACGCGCGAGTATCCGCCCAGCTTGAGCGCCACGTGCGCGGCGAGTCCCAGCCGGCCGCATTCCGTGGCGACCGCGGCCGGCACATCGGCGGGGAAGGTTTCCTCCGACATGCCGGGCGTGTATTTGCACTCGTAGTCGAAAATCTCGTGGCTGGGGACGATCTCCCCTACGGCCAGGGCCCGGCCATCGAGAATCCCCACCGTCAGCTCACGGCCCGGCACGAACGCCTCGATCATCACTTCGTCGTCGTATCGCCCCGCGAGCGCAACGGCTTCGGCGAACTGTCGGGGCTCCTTCACGACACTCAGGCCGACGGTCGAGCCCTGCTTGGAGGGCTTCACGACCACCGGCCAGCCAAGACGGCGGCCCGCCTCCTCGGCAGACACCGGGGCCATCAGCCAATCTGGCGTGGGGACGCCTGCCGCCCGGAAGAGACGCTTGCTGACATCCTTGTCCATCGCGAGCGCGCTGCCCAGCGTCCCGCTGCCCGTGTAGGGAACCGCGACGACGTCGAGCACGGCTTGAATCGTGCCATCTTCCCCACGACCGCCGTGCAGACAGAGGAAGATCACGTCGCTCTCCCGCATCACCGGGATGGTGGCGAGGCTCGAGAGCAGGACTCCGCGCTCGAGTGCGACCAGCTCTTCGATACCGGGCGGCTCCTTCCCCACCGAGCCCGACAGGAAAAGCGCCTCGTCCCGCTCGGCGATGAAGCCACGGGCGGTGTCGACCACCGCGACCGCGTGGCCCCGATTCCGGAGGGCCCGCACGACCTGGACCGCTGAGGCGATCGCGACGTCGCGCTCGGCGGAAGTCCCCCCAGTCAGCACGGTAATGCGCAAGCCTAACGTCCGATCAGCTGCTGCAGCACGTCATACCGACTCACGATCCCCACCAGCTTGCCGCCGTGCTGCACCAGCGCCGCCGGGGATTCCCGGGTAAGCATCGGCACCAGCCGGTCCGCCGGATAGCCCGAGTCGACCACCGGGAGCGGGGCATCCATGATCTCCCGCACGGGACGATCGAGGAGTGCGGGCTGCGCCAGGGCACGGGTCATGAGGGCGCTGTCGGTCACGGAGCCGACGCACTCGTCCCGCTCCACGACGGGGATCTGGCTCACGTTCCAGGTGGTCATGAGGTTGAGCGCCTGCCGGACCTGGGCCGCCGGAGCCACGCTCACCAGCTCGGGCGGGCCCTTTTGCCGGCGGGCGATGAGCTGCGCGACGGTCAGCCGTGGCATCTCGAGGAGCTGGTTCTCCTGCATCCAGTCGTCGTTGAAGACCTTCGACAGATAGCGCTCCCCGGTATCGGAGAGGATCGTCACCACGCACGCCCCGGGGTCGTTCACCTCCCGCGCGATCGCCAGCGCCACCACCACGTTGGTGCCCGTGGAACCCCCGGCGAGGATCCCTTCCTCCCGCGCGATCCGGCGCGCCATCTGCATCGAGTCGCGATCGGAGACCTGGCGAAACTCGTCGATCACGTCCCACCACACCGTGGTGGGGAGCTTGTCGCCCCCGATGCCTTCGACCTTGTAGGGCATCCCTTCGCCCATGGCACGGCTGGCGTGGTAGCCGGTGTAGAGCGACCCGACCGGATCGGGCGCGATGACCCGGATCTTCGGGTTCTTCTCCTTGAGGAACTTCCCGGCGCCGCTCACCGTCCCGCCCGTGCCCGCCGCCGCGACGAGGTGGGTGACTCTCCCCTTCGTCTGTTCCCAGATCTCGGGCCCCGTGGTGCGATAGTGGGCCTCGGGATTCACCTCGTTGTAGAACTGGTTGGCGAGGATCGCGCCGGGGGTGTCGTGCACGATCTGCTTCGCCTTCATGACGTAATTCTCAGGATGGTCGGGCGGCACGGCCGTCGGCGTGATCACGACTTCGGCCCCGTACGCCTTGAGCAGCCGGACCTTCTCCTGGGACATCTTGTCCGGCATCGTGAAGATGCAGTGGTATCCCTTGAGGGCCGCCGCGATCGCGAGGCCGACGCCGGTGTTTCCGCTCGTGCCCTCGACGATGGTCCCGCCCGGCTTGAGCTCGCCCCGCCGCTCCGCATCCTCGATGATGGCGAGCCCGATGCGGTCTTTCACCGAGCCGCCGGGATTGGCGTATTCGGCCTTGCCGTAGACCGGCGTGGCCACGCCGGAACCCACGCGCGCGAGCCGGATGAGCGGCGTCCACCCGATCGTCGCCAGGACCGAGTCGTACGGCTCGACGTGCTGCGGTGGGAGAGTCATGGCGTCGTCCCTCCGCGGTCGGGGTGGCGGAAGTGGACCGGCTGGGTGACGAGCGTCGCCACGGCGGTGCCGTTCCGGAGCCCTGGAGCGTAGCGCAGCAGGGCGGCCCCGGCGAGCGCGGCGGAGTCGAGCGCCGGCCAGCCGCTCGACTCCTGTACCCGGGTGGACTCCGGCACGATCCGGCCGGTCTCGGTCACGAAGAGCCGAAGCAGCACGGTACCGCTGATCTTCTGCGCGAAGAGCGCCGGAGGATACTCGATCGGTGGTTCCGGATCGAGCGGCACGGGAGGCTCGTCGCGCCGAGGGGCGGATGGAGGACTCGCCTGCTCGAGTGTGACGGTCGAATCCCGCTTGCCGTCACAACCGGCCGCCAGTACGCAAACGGCGGCCCAACGCCAGGCTCGGCGCGTCACGCGCCGGTTCACCCGCCGGCCTTGCGCTTGAGGTCGGCCAGCCGGTTCAGGGCGTCGAGCGGCGTCATCGTATTCAGATCGAGCGCCTTCAAGTCCTCGACGACGGGATCGGGCTGCTCGGCCGCGAAGAGCGGGAGCTGCCCCGGATCCGGCGACTTGGGGGGCGCGCCGGGCACCACGCGGTGGTCTCCCTCGAGAGTCCGGAGCACGGCGTTGGCCCGCGCCACGACGGGGGAGGGAAGACCGGCCAGCTCCGCGACGTGGATCCCGTAGCTCCGGTCGGTTCCTCCCGGCTCCAGGCGGTGGAGGAACAGCACCTTCCCGCCCGCCTCCCGGACGGCCACGTTGAGGTTCCGCGCGTGCTGCAGCCGCTCCGGCAGCTGCATCAGCTCGTGGTAGTGGGTGGCGAACATCGTCTTGCAGCCGATCACGTCGTGCAGGTGCTCGGTCACCGCCCAGGCGATCGCGACGCCGTCGTAGGTCGAGGTGCCGCGACCGATCTCGTCGAGCAGCACGAGCGACCGCTCGGTCGCCCCGTGCAGGATGGCGCTGGTCTCGCTCATCTCCACCATGAAGGTGGACTGGCCCCGGGCGAGGTTGTCGCTGGCCCCGACGCGCGTGAACAGCCGGTCGACGACTCCCACCTCCGCCCGGTCGGCCGGGACGAAGCTCCCGATCTGCGCCAGGATCACGCAGAGGCCGATCTGGCGGAGGATGGTGCTCTTCCCGGCCATGTTGGGACCGGTCACGAGCTGGACCCGCGCCGTCCGGTCGAAGGCGACGTCGTTCGGCATGAATTGCTCGCGGGGCATCATCCGCTCGATCACGGCGTGGCGGGACTGCACCAGCGTGAAGTCGAACCCGTCGTGCACCGCGGGCCGGACGTACCGGTTGAGGACGGCGACCTCGCCGAGCGCCGTCCAGACGTCCAGATGGGCCAGGGCGCCCGCCGTCCTCTGAATGCGCGCGATCTCGCCGCCGACCCGGTCGCGCAGCTCGGCGAAGCGCGCCGCTTCGAGCTCGGCGATCCGCTCCTCCGCGCCGAGGACCCTGGCCTCGTACGACTTGAGCTCGGGAGTTACGAACCGCTCGGCCGTGGCCAGGGTCTGCCGCCGCTCGTAGTCGGCGGGCACCCGGGCTTTGTGGGCCTGGGTGATCTCGATGTAGTACCCGAAGACCTTGTTGTAGCCGACCTTGAGCGACGGGATCCCGGTGCGCTCCCGCTCCCGCTGCTGCATGGTCGCGATGTACTGCTTGCCGCCTTCCCGGAGCGCCCGCGCCTCGTCCAGCTCGGCATCGTACCCGGGACGGATCACGCCGCCGTCCGCGAGCGCGACGGGCGGCCGCTCGGTGAGCGCCGCGGTGAGCAGCGCGCCGACGTCATCGAGGGGATCGAGCGAGTCGAGGCAATCGGCCAGTCGTCGGGACGGCCCGGCCAGCCCGGAAAGCGCCTCACGCACGGCCGGCAGCCTCGCGATCGAATCCCGCAACGCCCCGAGCTCACGGGGGTTCGCGCGGCCCGCGGCGGCGCGTCCCGCGAGACGCTCGAGATCCCGCACGCCATCGAGCGCCTCCCGCGCGCGGGTCCGATCGGCCCCCGCCAGGACGGTGCGCTCGACGGCGTCGAGCCGGGCCTCGATCTCGGCGGGATCGCGGAGCGGGGAGAGGATCCATCGCCGGAGGAGCCTCGCACCCATCGGAGTGACCGTGCGGTCGAGCACCTCGAGGAGGGTCACGCCCCGTGCGCCCGAACGAAGCGGCTCGACCAGCTCCAGGTTGCGCCGGGTCATCTCGTCGACCCAGAGGAACCGCTCGGAGCGGCGGGCGGCCGGGCGCGCGAGATGGGGAAGGCCGCCGGGCTGAAGCTCCGAGAGGTAGCGGAGCAGGGCCCCCGCCGCGCCGATCGCCGGGGCGTCGCCATCGTTGAGGCCCAGCCCGTCGAGCGAGGCGACGCGGAACCTGCGGGCGAGCTCTTCGCGCGCGAGATCGGGATCGAACTCCCATCCCTCGCGCCGGGTGTGCAGCACCTCGGCTTCGCCCGGCGCTTCGGCCGAAGGCGGGAGCACCAGCTCGGAAGGACTCAGCCGGCCGAGGGCTTCACCCAGGCCGTCGGGCCCGACGGTCTCGAGGAGGAACTCGCCGGTCGTCAGATCGATGGCGGCTATACCGTTCCCCGATACCGCCACGATCCAGTTGTTCCGGCCGCCGGCCACCCAGCCGTCCTCGAGCAACGCGCCGGGCGTGACGGTCTCCACCACTTCGCGGCGAACCAGCCCCTTGGCCTTCTTGGGATCCTCCACCTGCTCGCAGATGGCCACCCGGCGACCCTGGGCCACGAGCTGGCGGAGATAGTCGGCCGCGGCCTTGACCGGGACACCCGCGAGCGGCACACCGTCGCCGCGCGAGGTCAGCGTGATGTTGAGGAGCCGCGCGCCCAGCTCGGCATCCTCGAAGAACATCTCGTAGAAGTCCCCCATCCGGAAAAACAGGATGGCTTCGCGATGGCGGGCCTTGATGTCCCGGTACTGCTGGAGGAGGGGCGTGCTCTCCGAGAGGGTGACGGTCACGGCACACGGACGACGAAGGGGGTGCCGCCCAGCCGCGCCTTGATCTTCTCCATGGCCAGCGCCGCCTCGGAGCGCGATGCGAAGGGGCCCGCGCGCACCTTGAGCAGACCCGCTTCGGCCAGAAGGAAGCCCCGGTAGTCCAGCCGCGCCAGTCGCCCGAGCTCCACGTCGGCGGCGGCCCGGGTTCGCACGGCGGAGAGCTGCACGTACCAGCCGCGTGGTGGCCGGGCCGTCGGGCGGTTGCCCGCCGGGGCTCGAGCCGCCCGCACCGAATCCGCGCGACGGATCGAGTCGGCTCGGGCCGCCGCCCCCGACATCGCCATCAAGCTGGTACAGCGCTGTTTCTGGAACTCGAGCTGATTCCGGAGCTCGACATCGACGCCGGCAGCGGCAAGGCCGCGATCGGCCAGGCGACAGGCGAGGGCCCCATCCCTCCGATCCGCGGCGGCCCGCGCGCCCCAGAGGGCCGCGGTCGGAATGAGCGGGCTGTCGGGATAGTCCCGGACCAGCCGCTCGGCGTAGCGCGCGGAGGCCTCCGGGTCGGCCACGTACTCGAGCTGGAGCAGGCTCAGCAGCGCGTCGTCCGCCCAGGGTGAGCTCGCATGATCGGCGATGACCCGGCGGAGGTAGAGTCGCCGGTCCTGCTGGGTGGCCGCGAGCAGGCCGACGGTGTAGAGCACCTCGGGATACAGCGAATCGGCGGGCTGGATGGAGGCGAGGATTCGCGCCACCACTTTGCGGGCGCTGTCGGAGAGCCCGTCCTGGGCCAGGCGGACGGCCGAGACGAGCCGGGGGTCCTGCTGGGCGGGCAGGCCGGCAGGTCGGCCGAGGGGCAGCAGGAGAAGGGCGGTGACGAGAGCCCGCGTCGCCAACCGGCGCATCCCCTGTCCCCTCGGGCCGTCCGGCCGTCCGGCCGTAGGGCCGTCGGTACCCAGCTGCATCACCAGGTCCACCAGGATTCCCCGTGAGTCGCTCAGCGCGGTGAACTTGAGCCGTTGATCGGCGGCCAAGGTCGCGCGAATGGCATCGCGGATTCGCCGGGCGGGCCACTTCTCCGCGAGGCGGCTCCAGGCGTCGGAGGCGGAGCGGTAGTCGAGGCGCGGCGGCCTGGCCCGGAGAAGGGCCTGGAAGATCTCGCGCGACAGCGCCCCGCCGCGGGACCCACGGTCGTATCGGTCTCGCGCAATGCCCAGCCCGATCAGCTCGGTGCCGAGCAGCGTCACGAGGCCCACGCCGGACACGCCCGGCTGGTCGAGCACCTGCGGGAGGATACGGGCGGCGCGGCCGGTGTCTCCCGCCAGCACGGCGCGGACCCAGTCGTACTGTGTCTCGCCGTGCCGGACTCCGATCATGGCTTCGACCTGTGCGATGCCGACGGCATCCCCGCTGCTCGAGGCCGCCAGCTTCTCGAGCTCCGTGCGCGCGGCGGCGAGGTTTCCCTCGACGGCGCGGACGAGATGGGCCAGCGCCTCGGGCTCGAGCGTGATCCCTCTCTCGGCCGCCGCGCGGGCGACCCACTTCTCCGCGCGCCCGAGCGGGAGCCGTTCGACCTCGACCGCAACCGCGGCCTTCGCGAGGTCCGGGTCCGCGCCGCCATCCCGATCCCGGAAAGGGTCGGGCGCGCCCTGCACGAGCACCAGCACCGTCTCCGGTACCGGACGCTCGAGGTATCTGAGCACCGCGGCCTTGGCCCGCGCGCGTTTCCCCCATTCTTCGACGTCGCGGATCACGACCAGGCGCCGCTCTGCCATCATCGGCAGGGTCGTGCAGAGCGCTTCGACGGCGTCAGGCTCGAGCGTGCGGGCCGACCGGATGTCGTGGTTGAAATCCCGCATCCCGGCATCCACGACCCTGTCGACGATCTCCCGGAGCAGATCCTCCTTGAGGGCGTCCTCGGGGCCATACAGATAGACGGCGGCCGGAATCTCCCCCTTCCGCACCGCACGGAAGAGATCGTCGAAGCTGCTGGCGGGCATGGGGGAATTCTAGCTGGGAGCGGGGCCCCGGTCAGCGTCCTCCCCGTGTGGAGCGCGGGCCACCACCGCGACGGCGAACCGCGTGCGTCCCGGATACCAGGGGTCCGCGAGGGCGAGCAGCCGGCAGATCGGCGAAAGCAGCGCCTGAAGGAGGCGATTGGCCGGAGTGTCTCGATACGGAATGGCGAACAGGCTGGTGGCCAGCTCACCGGCGAAGTAGCCGAAGGTGCTCCGTCGCTTGACGACGTCGAAGCCCGCGGTCTCGACCGCCCGGACGAACTCCTCGGCCGAGCGCTCCTTCGCCAGGTGCTCGCCCTCCGACCACCGGTGGAAGTCTTCGAGCCACCTGGTCAGCGGCGAAGGAGTCGTCCTGGCCGTCGGGAGGTGGAAGAAGGCCACTCCACCCGGCCGCAGCGATCGCCGGAGCCGGCGCAGCACGTCGTCCTGAGCGGGAATGTGCTCGAGCGTGTCGATCGAAATCACGAGATCGTAGGCGCTTACGTCCTCGAGACGACACAGATCCTCGAGACGGTACTCGACGTTGGCGAGGCCCAGCTTCCGGGTGTTCCGGATGGCTCCGTCCACGTGGGCGGGGTTGATGTCGATGCCGACGACCTTCGCATCCGGGTATCGCTGCGCGAGATAGACCGTGAAGTCGCCGCGCTCCGAGCCGGCGTCGAGGATGGCCTTCGGCGACGCCGGGGCGAACCGGTCGAGCGCGTCCTTGAAGAAGAGGAAATGGAGGTAGTGCGCGGGGTCGGCGACGCCGATCATGCGGTAGAGCAGCCGGGCGGCGCCCGCCTGATCGTCGCGCACCAGCCTGAGTGCCCCGAAGCGGGGCCGGGGTCGGCCGATCACGCGCTACCGGCCGGAGGGCCCGCCCCGAGCGAAGCACTGCGCGTACATGAGCGCGCAGAGGCTCTTCGCGTCGCGAATCTTTCCGGTCCGGATCATCCGGCCGACCTCGGACCATCGGCGCTCGTGCACCGCGATGAACTCGTCGGGCTCGTGAGCGAGCGCCACCGGGCGAAGCCCGGTCGCCACATACAGATGAATGCGCTCGTCGGTAAAACCGGGTGTGGTATAGATCGTGGTGAGCCGCTGGAGCCGCGCGGCCTCCACCCCGGCCTCTTCCGCGAGCTCGCGGCGGGCGCACACCTGCGGATCCTCGCCGCCCTTGAGCGTCCCGGCGGGGATCTCCCAGAGGGTCCCGTCCGCCGCATGGCGGAATTGATGGATCAGGAGGATGCGCGGATCGGGCCCGGCGGGATCGTCGAGAAACGGCACGATGGCCGCGGCCCCCGGGTGCCGCACCATCTCGAGCATCCCGGTCGAGCCGTCGGGGAACCGCACCGTGTCGTGATCGACGTTGATGATCCGGCCGGAGTAGCGTCGCTCGGCGTTGAGCAGGGTCATGAGCCAGGGTCGCCGGCGGCGCCGGCCTAGGGGTTCGTATCGTCGCGGGGTGAGAGGAGGCCCAGGGCCGCGATCGGCAGCTTGAGCGCCTCGGCCGCGAGGTAGCGGAGCTCGAGCCAGCTCCCCGGGAGGATGGGGCTGGTGCGCGTCGGCGAGGTGCGCGGCTCCAGGCGGGCCCGGCGGGCCTCGAGCCGGAGCCGGGCCATGTGAAAGGGGTCACTCACGAGGAGCACGCGAACCAGCTCCCGGTCCCCCATCCATTCGGCGATCTCGCGAATCGACTCGGCGGTGGTCCGGCCGTCCGGCAGCACCACCATCACCGATTCGGGGATCCCGCGTTGGCGGAGGTAGCTGTAGCCGACGGTGGCTTCGCTCATCCGGTCGCCCTCGCCGATGCCACCGGTGACGACGATGGCCGGAGCGAGCCGCCGGCGGTAGAGCACGAGCGCGTGGTCGAGCCGGGCCCGGAGCACCGGCGACGGCCGGCCGTTGTACTGCGCGGCGCCGAGGACCACGATCGTGTCGGCCGGCTCGCGCTGGTCGATGCGGCTCGCGAACAGGACCCATCCGAGCAACACCAGGTACGCAATGGCCGCCAGGGCGGCGAGGCGACCGCCCCAGCGGAGCGCGCGCGTCACAGGTCGAAGCTCTGCCCGTGGCCGGGAACCACCGCCTCCCCCACGCCTTCCTCCCGGAGAATCGCGGCCATCGCGGCGGCCGGCCCCTCCTCGCCATGGACGACGAAGGCGCGGCGGATGGGCCCGCCGATCCGCCGGACCCAGGCGCGGAGCTCGTCGCGATCGGCGTGCGCCGAATAGCCGTCGATGGTCTCGACCTCGCAACGCCGCTCCGTCGCCTCGCCGAAGATCTTCACGGGTGTGTGCCCGTCCCGGATCCGCCGGCCCAGCGTGTGCTCGGCCTGGAAGCCCACGAAGAGGACCAGGTTCCGGTGGTCGCCGATGTGCTGGGCCAGGTGATGGAGGATGCGGCCCGACTCGGCCATCCCGCTCGCCGCGACGATGATCGCCGGCCCGGGCAGCGTGTTGAGTCGCCGCGAGTCCCGGACGTCGCGGGTGTACTGCACCAGCGGGAAGTCGAACAGGGCCGCGTTGGTCGCGACCAGCTGCTCGCGGCGGTCGAAGATCTCCGGATGCATGCGGAAGACCGTCGTGGCGTCCACGGCGAGCGGGCTGTCCACGAAGATCGGCACGTTGGGAATCCGCCCCGTTCGCCAGAGCGAGTGGAGCTCGTAGACGACTTCCTGGGTCCGCCCGACGGCGAAGGCCGGGATCAGGATCTTCCCGCCCCGCCTGGCGACCCGGCGCACGACGTCGGCCAGACGCTCCCCGGAGCCGGTGAG
Organism: Gemmatimonadales bacterium; assembly: GCA_050733195.1. Lineage (GTDB taxonomy): Bacteria > Gemmatimonadota > Gemmatimonadetes > Gemmatimonadales > GWC2-71-9 > JABFSM01. The sequence goes on along the minus strand of JBOHSH010000281.1, from coordinate 29,890 downwards.
CGACTCGTGGCTCCTGTCGCCGTACGTCGACTCGACGATGAGGGTGTCGACGGGACCGGTCGGCGGGTCGGGGTCGCGGATGATCGGGAGAGCGGAGCGGCCGACGTCGCCGGAGAAGACCAGGCGGTGGCTCCCGCCCTCGGTGAGTCGGAGGTCCACCGACGCCGAGCCCAGGATGTGGCCCGCCTCGGTGAACTCGAAGGCGAGGTGCTTCCGGATGTAGTGGATCCGGTGGTACGGGAGCCCCACCATCAGGTCCTGCACGGCCACCGCGTCGGCGAGGGTGTAGAGCGGCTCGCTCTCCGGCCCCTTCTTGCCGCGCTTCGCCAGGAATTCCGCGTCCTTCTCCTGGATGTGCGCCGAGTCGGGGAGCATGACCGCCGACAGGTCCCGCGTCGCCGGCGTGGCGTAAATGGGGCCGTGGTAGCCGTGCCGGACGAGCAGCGGGAGCCGGCCGATGTGGTCGATGTGGGCGTGCGAGACGATCACGGCGTCGATCCGCCGCGCGTCGAACGGAAGGTTGGCGTTGAGGGCGGCGGATTCGGCCCGATGGCCCTGGAAGAGCCCGGCGTCGAGCAGCACCCGCGCCCCCGCCGCTTCCAGCAGGTGCATCGAGCCGGTGACCTGACCGCCGGCGGCGCCCCAGAAGGTGAGCCGGAGTGCACTCATTCGCTGAGAATCACCGAGTTCCAAAGATCCTGTCCCCCGCATCGCCCAGGCCCGGCAGGATGTAGCCGTGGCTGTTGAGCTCGCGGTCGAGCGCGGCCGCGTAGACCGGCACGCCGGGGTGGGCCTGCAGCATCACCCGTACTCCCTCGGGGGCGGCGACCAGGCACAGGAAACGAATGCGCGACGCTCCCGAGCTCCGGAGCCTGCTGACGGCGGCGGCGGCCGAGCCGCCGGTCGCGAGCATCGGGTCGAGCACGAAGAAGTCCCGGTCGGTCTCGGCCGCGGGGACCTTGTAGTAGTAGCTGACGGGCAGCAGGGTGTCGTGGTCGCGGTAGAGGCCCATGTGGCCCACGCGCGCTGAGGGCACGAGCTGGGAGATTCCCTCGACCATTCCCAGGCCCGCCCGGAGGATAGGCACGAGCGTGAGCTTCTTGCCCGCGACCTTGCGGGCGGTCATGGTCTCGAGCGGCGTGTCGACGCTCACCGGCTCGGTCGGGAGATCGCGGGTGACCTCGTAGGTCATGAGCATCGCGATCTCGCTCACCAGCTGCTTGAAGTCCTTGGTGGGTGTGCGCTTGTCGCGGAGAATCGAAAGCTTGTGCTGGATCAGGGGATGGTCGAGAACGGTGAGGTTGGGAAAGCCCGGGTGCGGCATGGCCGATAAGATGGCGGCTTGTCGGGCAGTCGGCTAGGTGGGCTTGCCTGGACACCCGGACCTTAGTCACAGACTGCCCGACGCGCCATCTTGTTGAAAGATTCCGCAGTAAGCGGGCTTGGGTGGGGCGTTGATGTTGTTCCCCAAAGCAATATCGCCGTACGCATGGTTCGACCAGAGCAACACCTGAGCATAAGGTCTGGTTACCTGTCGATTTCGCCAGCTTGATGCCTATGACTACGCCCCACATGTTGCTCTGACGACAGTCCGGTCACACCTATCGAGGGTGTTCTCGGGGGGTCCAGGACTTTCGCGATCTCTTGGACGCGTCTCCCTTGAGCCAAAAACACCATGATTTCAGTCGCGACTTCTGGTATTCTTCAGTCTCACGTGAGTCTCGCTGCCAAGGTGGGAGTGAGTTCGACGCCGTTTTTTGTCTCGAATGGTAGAGTTCTCCGAGGTAACCCGTCGGCGGAAGCAATCATTCGGCTCGCGCGTGCGAGGTGACTTCCCACGTGGCCGTCCAAGATGGGCGGTACTGGGGTTTGCCGGTGCCGTAGCCGTCGCATGTTCTTCAATTGATCGAGGGGATCCAGGCCAGGGGTCCTCCATTCCCGAGCGGTTTGGTTACCTCGCTGTAGCGAAATGGGAACGTCGTCTCGCGTCCGGAGTTCCCGGCTCTCCTTACAAAACTGCACTCTCCGCGGCACCTGGAGTCGCGGCTTTCTTGCTTTCGAGTCCTTGTATGCACGGGATTGTGGCTTTTCACGAATCACCGTATGCCTCGGAATCAGGGCCATGCCCCGACTCTGGCTATCGGCAGGCATACTTGGGCTCAGTGTCAGATGTAGTGTACGCAGATCCAAAAGGCATCGCGTGGTGGCTCGGTGGCAAGCTGAGGACGGTAGTTGCGGAGAATATTTCGGGCAGCAACTCGCTGTTGACTTGGCTTCCGTCCGCTGGACCCGTGCTCGCGGCCTGCAGTACGGACGGGCGCATAATCTCTTATGTTGATTCTTCCAAGCCAGGTCGATTGAACTTTCATGATGTGACCGTCCCTCAATCGAATTGGTCGATCGATCTCCCTCCCGACTTTAGGAGCCTTAGCGATAGTCTCTCTTGGAATGGGGTCCAATTAGGGGGAGTCCCTGAGGGTCCGTGCGTCCTGATTGAGCCGCGCGTCGCGAAGTTCGCTGTATTCCAGGCTGATTCGATGGTCCGGTCGGTTTCTTTCCATGAGCCAATTCCACCGCCTCCTCCGGCGCACAGGAGCCCTGGGCTTCTTCGTCTCTTCCGGCGTTTCTCACAACAGCCACAGCTGGGTCCGATCGACGCCACAGCCTTTCGTTGGGGGATCGCGGTGCTCTATCGAAGCGCGACTCACTATTCTGGTCGTTTGGTGGACCTCTACGACTTAGAAGGACGTTACTGGCAGACCATGATCTTGCCCGAAGAAGGCATCCGAATCGCCTCGACGGGAAGAGAACTCCTGGTCCTCAGCAACCGTAAAGGGGATTGGTTCCTCTCGCTGTATCCTCTGCCCGGCCACCGCACTGATTCCCTGACGATGGACACAGCACGCACGAATCGGCTGCCAGAGGGTAGGCGGCCCCGATAATAGGACAAACGCGCATGTTAGGTGAAGTACATGTGATATCCAAACGTTGGAAGGAAGCAGGGGTACTTCTCCTAGCAACCATCACTGGCAGTTGCGATCAGCCTTCATCTGGCGACTCGATTGCGGCACTGCTGCCAACATGGAGCTTGAGCGAGACTCCGATCAGGGTCATTGCTGACAGCGGTGAAGTAAGTACAGTCTTTCAGCAGGTAACGCCAAGGCGGCTGACGCACGGTGACATTCTTGCTGCCGATGTCGGCTCCCGGGAATTGCGCCTGTTTCGGGAGGGCAGGTATCTGAAACGGCTATCCCGGCAGGGTGAGGGGCCGGGTGAACTCAGCGCGGCGTTCTTAGTGGCCCTTGCTGGCGACACCATCTACACAATCGGGACGTTCGGGAGTGGTTTCCCGATCAACGTTTTTACGGTTGAATCAGGCTTCCTAGCGCAATTTCGCTTGGTGCGGCCTGCTGGAGCGCCCCGTTTTTATCCCGTGGGACGCCTAAGAACCGGGGGGTACGTCGTCGAGGAAGGGGGTGGATTTCAAACGCTACCGGCTCTGCCTCGCTTGGGCCAGCTTGTTCCTGATTCGGTTACCGTGGGACTCTTTCGCCGAGATGCCACTGATTCTACCGGATCGTATCAGACCATTGGCCGTTTTCGTCGACGGATGTCCGTACCTCATCGCTTGCCGGGCGGACCAGTCTCAGTGGGATTGAGCCCATCGCCCCTTGCGCCGACGACAGCATGGGTTGTTTCGGGCGATCTCCTTTGGATATGCGACGCTGAAACGGGAGCAATTGTCGCCTACAACGAACGCGGGACCATGGTCGTTTCAGATACGGTTCGGCTTTCTTCTGGGCCCTTCGACGGGGCCGCCCTTAAGCGCGCTCGGGATTCGGCGCTTGGCCGGGCGGAAAACGACTTCGACCGTTCCGTCATTGAGGCCATTTACGATCCCGGTCTCGTTCCCGCCGCGATGCCACTCTTTAGTCGAGCGGAGCCAGGTCATAATGGTGAGCTCTGGCTCAGGCTCTTCGAGCTGGAACCGGCTAGGACGCATCGGTACCTAGTCCTAAATCGATCAGGCGCGGCCGTCGCCCAAGTGGAAGTTCCGTTCGGCGTAAGTCTGCATCAGGTCGGCATTGCGTTCATCCTGGGTGTGCGGCGAGATCCTGAAGGCAGGGAGGAAATCGTAGAGTACAAGCTGCAACGCGGGGGACCGTAAGGACCGAAAGACGCCATTTGCCAGCTGGGGTAGTCGGGTCACGTCCGACACTCTACATTGGCGGCTTTCCCTATCAATCGGAGCTTTCGATGTACCGCCTCCCGGGCCTGATCCTGGTGGCGGCCGTGGCCGTCCCCCGCCGCCGCCCAGCAGAATCAGTCTGCATCAGTCGGCCACCAAGGTGAACCTCCTCGATGCCCGCGGGAACCGCGTTCGCGCCGCCGGCCGGGATCACCTGGAAGACGGGAAGGTTATGGCGATGCGGCCGACGCCTGGAAGAAGCAGATGGCGGGGGCCGCGAAGGAACGCCGCCAAGAACGCGGCGGTCGGCGGGCTCAAGGGGCTGCTGAAGAAGCCAAAGATTCCGTGAGGGCGACGGGCAGACGTCCGGACGGTCCGTCTAAGGTGATCCGCTCGGGATTCCGGGGATCACCTTCATGGCATTGTCGTGGTACAGCTTTCTGAGCACGGCGTCCGGCAAGTCGAGTCCGTACATCTTCCAGAAGGCGTGGCGCTTCCGGTAGTAATCGAAGTACTCGTCCGCGGTCTCCAGTACCCGGAAGTAATACGGGTACTCGGAGGCCGCGTAGATGTCCTTCCCCATCATTACCCGGTCCTGATACTTGACCAGGAACTCCCGCCCGAACCGGGGCTGTCGTCCCAGCTCGTAGAGCACCGCGCCGATCTCGGTGTAGACGTTGGGCATCGAGTCGAGCACGCGGCCGAGCCGGGCGAGATCCGCGCCGAGCCAGTCGAGGTGCGCGGCGATGAACCGGGTCGTCGGGTGCTTCCGGAACATCCGGTGCTGCTCGGCGAGCAGGGAGTCGAACGACGGATAGCGGTCCGCCGGACGGGCGCGGCCGGGAAACTGGGTGAGCTCGAGCCAACGCTCGTTGTACCTGTCGACCGGGTCGAAGAAGGCCGGCGGCTCGCCGGTGTGAATCAGCACGGGGATGTTGAGGTCACCCGCCTTCTTCCAGACGGGGTCGAGCCGCGGGTCGTCGGTGGGGACGCGGCCTTTCGCGTCCCGCAGGTCCATCCCCAGGTTCTTGAAGATCTTGAGCCCTACGGCGCCGCTCCGGACGTCCTGCTCGAGCTGGGCTGCGGTGCGCTCACTCCAGCCGGGATCGTCCATGCCGCGGAAGTCGATGTTGGTGAAGGCCACGAACCGGCCGGGATACCGGGCGTAGCTCTGGATCCCGCGCGCGAGCGCGTCGCCGGTGCCGCCGCTCAGGTTCACCATCACCCGCATGTTCATCGCGTCCATCTCGCGGACCAGCTTGTCCAGCGAGTCGGGATTCGGGGTCCGGGACTGGTGCCCGTGGACGTCGATGAAGGGGAACTTCGCGCGGAGCTTCGGGTGGGCTGGAACGACGAGGGTGGATCGAGGGTCGTACTCCTCGATCGACAGCGTGGGACGCTGCGCCGACGCGGTGACCGGCAGACCGGCCAGAACGAGGTACAGCAGTGTCTCGCGGTGCTTTGGCCCCATGGATCCTTGCTCGGTTCTGGATTCGACCTTCCAAAAATAGCGCCGGAAACGCCCGTGCGGATTTCGGCCTCTTGACGCCCGCAGGCCGGCTCCTAAGATGGCGGGTACCCTCAGCGGGAAGGGAGGGTCTGGACCGATCGCCCGATGCATCAGGTACCCGTGGGCCGATCGTTCCGCCCATGCAGTACGCCATCAGCGCAGGTTGATCGCAGGTTCGTGGGAAGAGACTCGAAGGCGTGAGCCTCGTACGGCGGCTTGGACGCCGCCCGGCAATACACGACAGGGGAGGGCGGCGACAGCGCCCTCCCCTTTCCTTATTCCTTGGCCGGCAACGACTTGGCCTATATATTCCCCGGCCCTTGGGCTAGGTAGCTCAGTTGGTAGAGCAGCGGACTGAAAATCCGCGTGTCGGGGGTTCGATTCCCTCCCTAGCCATGCAGACGGACAGACGTAAGGACGGTCAGACGGTGAGCCAGGTCGTGTAGTCAGTCGTCTGTCCGCCTGCCCGTCCGCCCGTCTACCTTCACCGGCCGGTCCCCGCTGCCTCTTCACGTCGCCTTGATCGGCGATCACTCCCCCGGCGTCCTGGCCCACCAGGCAATCCCGCGAGCGCTTTCGCAGGAGGCCGCTAAGCTCGCGCCGTCCGAGTGGCGCTGGGTCGGCACCGACTCGCTGGCCGAGAGTCTGGAACCGCTCGGCGAGCCCGACGCGATCTGGTGTGTGCCCGCGAGCCCGTACCGGAGCGAAGCCGGCGCCCTCCGGGCGATCCGCCACGCACGCGAGGGCGGCATCCCCTTCCTCGGCACCTGCGGCGGCTTCCAGCACGCGGTCCTCGAATTCACCCGGAACGTGCTCCGCATCGCGGAAGCCGCCCACGCCGAGACGCATCCGGATGCCCTGTTCCTCGCGGTGACGCCGCTCCACTGCTCCCTGGTGGAAGCCGACGGCACGGTCACCCTGCGGCAGGGGTCACGGCTCGAGGCCCTGTACGGCCGGAGCGAGATCGCGGTCCGCTACCACTGCCGCTACGGTCTCGCGGGGGAGCTCGAGCTGGCGTTGATCGAGCGCGGGTTCCAGGTGACGGGACGCGATCCCGGCGGCGAGGTGCGCGCGCTCGAGCTCGACGGCCATCCGTTCTTCGTCGCCACGCTCTTTCAGCCGGAGCGGGGCGCGCTGGAAGGGGGCGCGGTACCTCCCGCGCGGGGGCTCCTCGAGGCGGCGCTCGCCCGGCGCGCCACGGCGACGGCGTCATGACCGCGATCGACGGCGACTTCGTCACGCGCACGCTCCAGGACCTGGTCCGCACGCCCTCGATCAACCCCGATCTCTGCGGGGGCTCTTCCGACGAGGCGGCGATCGGCGCGCTGGCCGGGGCCCGCCTCGAAGCGCTCGGTGCCGCGGTGGAGGCCTTCTCCTTCGCCCCGCGGCGGCCGTCGGTCGTGGGCCGTCTTCGCGGAAGCGGCGGCGGCCCCACGCTCCTGCTCTATGCGCATTACGACACCGTGAACGTCCTGGGCATGGACGATCCGTTCTCCGGCGAGGTGCGCGACGGCCGCCTGTACGGCCGCGGCGCGTACGACATGAAGTGCGGCCTGGCGGCCTGCTTCGGTGCCCTCGAGGCGCTCCGGCGCGGGCCACCGCTCGCGGGCGACGTCTGCGTCGCCGCGGTCGCCGACGAGGAGACGGAGAGCCGGGGGATGGCCGCCGTGCTCGACCGCGTCAGGTTCAACGCGGCGATCGTGACCGAGCCCACGGACCTCCGGCTCTGCGTCGCCCACAAGGGCTTCGTCTGGCTCGAAGTCGAGGTGCGGGGGCGGGCGGCGCACGGAAGCCGCTTCCGTGAGGGCGTCGATGCGAACCTCCGCATGGGTCGCTTCCTGGCGCGGCTCGAAGCGCTGGAGCGCGAGCTCCGGGCCCGCTCCCCGCATCCGCTGCTCGAGACGGGCTCGCTCCACGTCGGCGAGCTCAGGGGCGGCAGCGGCCCCAGCACCTACGCCGATCGGGCTATGGCCACGATCGAGCGCCGTACCCTTCCTGGCGAGACCGTCGAGGGAGTCGAAGCCGAGATCGAAGCGCTGCTCGCCGCGATCCGGTCGGAGGATCCGGAGCTCGACGTCCGTCTGCGTACGACGCTGGCGCGCAACGCCTTCGAGGCCGGCGGGGGGTCGCGGATCGTGCCGATCGTGGCCGAAGCGCTCGCCGCTGTCACCGGAACGGCGCCGACGCCGGCGGGCGAGAGCTACTGGATGGACGCGGCCCTGCTGGCCGGGGCCGGCGTGGACACCGTGGTGCTCGGCGCGAAGGGCGCCGGCGCGCACGCGGCGGTCGAGTGGGCGGAGCTCGACAGCGTGCTGACGGTCGCCGAGGTGCTCAGGTCTTCGGCCACCGCCTACTGCGGGACAGCCTAACCCGGCAACGTTTCCCCACCGGCTTCGGGCGACGCTCGAAGTTTCGTCTTTTGCCACGACACTCGCGAATTCCGGTCGATTAAGGATCGCAGGCGTGATCCGATGATTGAGTGTGCCCGCTCCCGGGCGATCACTCTTCCATCATCGAAAGGAGTTGTCATGCTGCGACCAGCAACATGGGTCCTCGGGGCCCTGGCGATCGCGCCCCCCGCGATCGCGCAGAGCCCCGCCGTCGCCGTTCCCGTCCCCCTCACCCGAATCGCCTCCGCTCCGTCCTGCTCGACCTGTCGTCTCTCGATCCGCACCATCGCCCGGCTCGGCGGCGACAGCGGGCTCACGTTCCACGAGCTCGCGTACGGCGGGGCGCTCGACCGGCGCGGCCGGCTGTTTGTCACGGGTATCGGCGAGCCGTCGACCGTCACGGTCCACGACACGCGAACCGGGGTGACCCGCCGGATCGGGCGCCCGGGGCAGGGTCCGGGGGAGTTCGTGAGCCCGGCGATCGTCCTGGCCGGCGCCGGCGACTCCGTCTACGTGTGGGACGAGACCATGCGTCGCCTCTCGGTGCTCTCGCCCGAGCTCGTCTACGTCCGGAGCGTCGTGCTTCGGGACTTCGAGGCGCTGCGCGGGTCGGTCCTCGGCGGCGGGCGCATCGTCTTCGCGGGCCGCCCGTCGTCCCCGTCCGGCATCGGGTTTCCGCTCCTCGAGCTCGATCCCAGGTCCGGCGCCCGCGCCCAGTTCGGCGGCCACGGGGGCGTGGTGCGGCCGGAGCAGTGGTTCAACCAGGCGCTCCAGATCGGGCCGGCACGGGACGGCGGGCTCTGGACCGGGCGGGTGAACCGCTATCTGCTCACCCACTGGGACCCGGACCATCGCGCGACCCGTCAGATCGAGCGCCAGGTCTCCTGGTTTCCGGCGGGTGATCGCCGCGATATCAGGAGAGAGCTTCCCTTCAGCCAGCCCGGCCTCGTCGGCGTCTGGCAGGACGCCAAGGGGCTGATCTGGACCGTCTCGGTGGTTCCGGTCCCCCGCATGGCGGCCGTCACCAACGCCGCGACCCGCGGTCCCACGGCCGACGATCTCTCGCACGAAGCGATGGTCCGGCGGCTGGACTCGATGATCGAGGTGCTCGATCCGGCCCGCGGCACCGTGCTCGTCTCGCAACGTGTATCGGGCCCGCTGGTCCCGGCCGCGAACGGCGGACTCCTCCGCCTCGCCGTCGATCGGGACGGGCTGGAAACGCTGGAGCTGCTGCAGATCAGTCTGGCCGGCCGGTGAGCGCCGGTCGTATGCCCCTCGCAGGTCCCACCTACATTCGGAGGCCTTCCATGCTGCGTTCGTCACTGTTCGCGAGTCTTTCCCTCGTGCTCGCCCCCCTCGCGATGCCGCCCGCTCCGGCCGCACCCTCGGCGGAAGCGGACGCCGTCGTCGCATCGCTCTTCGCCAATCCGCTCACGGCCGCCTCGGCGGTCGACGACTACTGCATGAACTGCGCGACCCGCATGCTGCTGGTGTGGCCCATCCACAAGTTCGAGTGGGAGTGGGTCTTCATCGGCTGGAAGTGCTTTCCCGTCTCCTGTCACATGAACGATCAGCCCGGCTTCTGCGAGTGGGAGCACGAGAGCTGCTCCGTCTTCGGCTCGGAATGGCTGAGTGAGCCGGAAGGGCTCGACCGCGTGGAGCGCGTCATCGCCGAGGGTGACGCCGCCGAGCTGCGCGCGCTGCTCCTGGACACCCCGGCGCTGTCGGTGAACGCCGACCGCCACGCGCTGCAAGTGCGCAACTGTACCGGCGGCGTGGTGGCGCACTTCCCTCTGCCCGGAGGGCTGAGCGCGGTGCTAGGGAGCTAGGGAGCGAACCGAGGAAACGGAACGGCGGGCACACGCGATGGCCCGCCGTTTCGCGCTCTCCATCGCGTTCCGGCGTGCTTGACATCTGAAGCTTGCTTCATAGTAATGGTCCGTTCGCAGGCGCACCAATTCATCTCCACGAAAGGAGCCCATATGTTGCGTGCCCCGCCCTGGGCGTGGGCGGTTCTGGTGACGGCCTCTCCGGCCCTCGCGCAGCGGCCGCCGACCCCGCCGCCGATCACCCGTATCGCCACCCCTCCCGTCTGCTCCACCTGTCGTCTCACTCTCACCACCACCCTCCGCCTGGGCGCCGACACCGGCGTCACCTTCCACGATTTGGGCTACACCGCGACCCGCGACAGTCGAGGCCGGCTCTTCTTCACGGGCTTCGGCACCGAAGGCGCCGTGACGGTCTACGATCCCGGTTCGCGGCGGGCCTTCACCCTCGGCAGGCGCGGCCGGGGGCCGGGGGAGTTCATCAGCCCCGCGTTCGCGCTGGCGGGAAAGGGCGACACGATCTTCGTCTGGGACGATGCGGCGAGACGGATCAGCGTGTTTGGTCCGGATCTCCGCTTCGTGCGCTCCTTCCCTCTCGGCGGATTTCGCGCTCAGCGCGGCATCGTCCTCGACAGCGGGGAGCTGATCCTCTCCGGCCACGGGGTATCCGCGGGCGCCGTCGGCTCGCCACTCCTGCGCGTGCATCCGGCTCGGGGGGGCGGGGGCGGGACCGCGTTCGGCGGCGAGGGCGGCGTCGTGCGGCCGGAGCAGTGGATGGACCAGTCGCTCGAGCTCGGGCGCGCGAAGGGAGGCCGCGTCTGGTCCGGCCGGATCAACCGGTACCTCCTGACGCTCTGGAGCGCCGAGGGCCGTCCGGTGAAACGGATCGAGCGGCAGGCGCCGTGGTTCGCGTCGCGCGAGGGCGCCGATCCCCGCACCGAGGTTGCCCACGCGGGGGCCGCGCTGGTTGGACTGTGGGAGGACGGGCAGGGGCTGGTGTGGACCACGTCCGTGGTCCCGGCGGAGCGCAAGATCGACATTTCGCCGGCGAGCCATCGGGAGCGCGGCGCGCCCGAGCGGCTCTCGCACGAGGTGCTGCTCGAGCGTCTCGACACCATGATCGAGGCGATCGATCCCGTTCGCGGCCAGGTCGTCGTCTCCCGGCGCGTGCGAGGACCGCTGGTGCCGGGAGGCTCACCGGGGACGCTGCTCAGGCTGACGATGGACGATCAGGGTCGCGAGTTCCTCGAGCTGGTGCAGGTCGGCCTCCTTCGCGGAGGTCGTTGATTGCCGCGCTTTCGCAGGTCATCCGCAGGACATCCACCATCTTTCCTTCCGGGGGTTCTCATGTCGCGCCATTCCGTCGTGCTGAGCGTCGCTCTGCTGCTCGCCCCTCTCGCGGCTCCCTCGACCCCGTCCGCGCCGGGCAATCCGGCCGACGCGCTGGTCGCCTCGCTCCTCCGCTGGAACGCTTCCGCCGCCGCCGAGGCCACGGCGGCGGATTCGCCCTACTGCTGGAACTGCTGGTCGCGGATCGTGCTCGGCTACGCCAATCACCAGTTCGACTGGAGCGCCGTGTTCGAGGGCTACGAGTGCGACGGCGACGGCTGCCATTTCTTCGAGACACCGGGGATCTGCGAGTGGTACCACACGACCTGCAGGGTCATCGGCTCGGAGTGGCTGGGCGAGCCCGGCGCGCTCGACCGCGTCGAGCGGGTCGTGGCAGAGGGGGACGCCGCGGGGCTTCGCGCGCTGATGGACGGCACCCGCGCGCTCACGCTCAACGCCGGGCGCCAGGCCTTGCAGGTACTGAATTGTCAGGGAGAAGTCATCGCGCACTTCCCGCTCGCGGGAAGGCTGATGGCGCAGCTCAGCGAGTAACGGCCTGAGAGGCGGTCCCGGGGACGGGCCGGCCGGCCACTTTCCAGAGCGCGGCCGCCGGCCTGCCGTCGGGGAACTCGACGATGGCCGCCAGGCTGTCGCCGGCGACCACCTGGGGCACGAAGTGCGGGGGCAGCTCGATGTCGCCGGTCCAGCGGCCGTCGCGCCCGAACACCGACCAGGTGACCGTGCGGGATCCCGGCAGCGGGTAGGCCGCGACCCAGAGGCCCGCGGCGCCGAGGTCGACGAGCCGCTCGATGGCGGGATAGACCGAGGCGATCGCGACCGGCCCGAGATCGACGGAGTCCCGCGGCCGCACGCCGGCCGCCATGCCGAGTGTCAGGGCCTCCGGTGAATCGAGCCGGACGGGCCTCGGATCCCACGACCGCTCGACGCGCCGGACGGAGTTGAGCAGCGTGTCGAGCTCGAGGGCGGCGAACCGCTCGGAATCCCCGAACCAGACCTGCGACTCGCCGCAGGCCCAGCAGCCGGTCTTCCCGTGGAACACGCGCCGGAACTGCCGTCCCGCCGCGGCTTCGACTTCCCGGCCCGCAAATCCGCTTCGCCGGGCCACCTCCGTGCCGTCGAGGCGATAGACCAGCCCGGTCACTCCCTCGCGGATGCGGCCCGCAGTTCCTCGCGGGACACGCCGGATCTCCATGGCGAACAGCAGCCGTCCGCCCACGAGACAGACCGGCATCGGCTGGCCGCCGCCGGTCGACGGCAAGCGCCATTCGCGGACGAGCCGGCCTTCGGGGGAGATCACGAGGATGCGGTAGTTTCCTCCTTCGCCCGGGGGGAGGCGATCGGCGACGAGCAGCGAGTCGCCCTGCATGCGCCAGAGCTTCGCCAGCGAGCGGAAGCCGTAAGGTCGCACGCCGAGGCCGCCGATGGTCCGCTGATGCAGGCCGTCCGCGGTGAGGAAGACGATTTCGTCGGTGCTCAGGCTCGCGGCGACCCAGCGGCCGTCGGCCAGCCGGGTGACTGTCGTCGCCTGCGGAGCGGAGAAGAAGAGCAGCGGCTCGTCGCCCAGTGAGCCCCACGACTCGGAGGCGTGCGGGGCCTGACTGAAGACGGTCGGCACCGCTTCCACCGTCTCGAGCGTTGGCCGCCGCCCCGACCCGCAGGTCGCGTTCGTCAGCGCAGCGATCAGCAGAAGGAGGGTACGCCCGCGGAGGGGGGTCTCCATGGCTTCACCCTACCGGCCGTTCGTGGGGCCGTCAAGGCGCGCCGACGCAACGGTTTCGCCATGGCTTTCGGCCGGAGCCGGAGCCCGCGGCGTAACCCGTGCTGGCCGAGCGCGTTACTCGATCGTGCCGGGTCGGACGAGGGCGTCGCGGACCGCCACGGCCAGCGCCGCGTTGGTCGCGACGGCGCTGCCGCCGAAGGCGGTGCGGCGGCCGGTGAGATCGGTAAAGACTCCGCCTGCCTCCTCGATGATGGGCAGGAGACACGCGGAGTCCCAGTCGCCCATCCTGAGATCCACCATCGCCTCCGCCCGGCCGGTGGCTACGAGCAGATAGCCGTAGCAGTCGCCCCAGGTCCGCGCGATGCCGGCGGACGCCAGGAGCCTCGCCAGCCGGTCCGGAGGATCGGCCTCCGGGATCGCGGTGGTGAGAAGGGTGGCCTCGGAGAGGGAGGCGACGGCGCTCACGCGGGAGCGGCGTCCGTCGTGCCAGCAGCCGGCGCCCGGCGCCGCCGCGAGCAGCTCGTTGACCGCGGGAAAGAAGGCGGCCCCCGCGAGCACGTCCTCGCCCCGCGCGACGGCGACGAGGGTTCCCCAGAGCGGCACGCCGCGCACGAAGGAATTGGTGCCGTCGATGGGGTCGAGGATCCAGCGACGGCCGCTCGAGCCGGCCGCCTCGCCCAGCTCCTCGCCGAGAATGCCGTCATCCGGGTAGTGCCGGCCGATCCACTCACGGGCGATCTGCTCGGCCTCGCGATCCGCGCGGGTGACCGGCGAGCCGTCGCCCTTCCACTCCACGGCGAGGTCGCTCCGCCAGTGGCCGAGCGCCACCGCTCCGGCCAGCCGGGCGACTTCGGCGACGGCCTGCAGGAGCTCGTCTCCCTCGCGGTCGTCTCGTGCCGGATCGGTCATCCCCGCTCCTAGATTCCAGCGCCATGTCCGCGGAACGCCCGCTCGCCTGCTTCGCGATCACGCCCCCCGGCGTCGAGACCATCACCGCGACCGAGCTCGCCGCACTCGGAACGAGGGTCGCTGGCACGGAGCCGGGGGGCGTGTCGTTCGACGCGCCGCCGGCAGAGCTCTATGCGGCCAACCTCGAGCTCCGCACGGCGAGCCGGTTGCTGATCCGGCTGGCGGAGTTCCCGGCGCGCGCGTTCTACGAGCTCGAGCGCAAGGCGCGCCGAGTGCCCTGGGCCAGCGTCCTCAGCCCGGGCGCGCCCGCGCGGTTTCGGGTCACCAGCCGCAAATCTCGCCTGTACCATCAGGATGCGATAGCGGAACGTCTGCTCGCGGCGTCCGGCGGAGCCGCGGCACGGGAGACTCCTGACGAAGAGGACGAGAGCGGCGCCGAGGCCGGGAACACCCAGCTGTTCGTCGTGCGCGTGCTCCGGGACGTGGTGACGGTGAGCGCGGACAGCTCGGGCGAGCTGCTCCATCGGCGCGGGTACCGTCTGGCCACGGGCAAGTCGCCGCTCCGGGAGACTCTGGGCGCGGCCATGCTGCTGGCCGCGGGTTACGACGGCGGCTCGGCGCTGCTGGACCCCTTCATGGGGGCGGGCACCCTGCCCATCGAAGCCGCGCTGATCGCCCGGCGGATTCCGCCGGGGTGGCGTCGGTCGTTCGCCTTCGAGCGGTGGCCGACCTTCGAGACGGCTGCCTGGGCGCGCGTCCGCGGGCAGGCGGAGTCGCGGATGCTGGCCGCCGCGCCGGCGCCGATAGTCGGAGCCGATCGCGATGCCGGAGCCGTCGAGGCCGCTCGGGGGAACGCCGAGCGGGCGGGCGTGGCCGGTGACCTTCGGCTGACCCAGGCGGCTGTGTCGGCGCTCAATCCTCCGGCGGGGCGGGGCCTCGTCGCGACGAATCCGCCGTACGGCGTCCGCATGGGAGATCGGCGCGAGCTCCGGAATCTCTTTGCGCGGCTGGGATCGGTGCTCCGGGAGCGCTGCCCCGGATGGACCCTCGCGATCCTCACCGCGGCCAGGGAGCACGAAGCCGCGCTCGGGCTTACCCTCGAGCCCCGGTGGCAATCCTCCAACGGCGGGGTGAAGGTGAGGTGCTCTGTTGGCGTAGTGGGAAGCGATATTTAGACGGGCGGTCGGGCGGTCGGGCGGTCGGGCGGACGGGCGGACGGGTAAACGGGTAGACGGGCAGACGGCCACGGGGGGACTATGCGATGGGCTCGCCGCGGGATCCTCGTTCTCGGTTTTCCGGCGCTGATGGCTCCGGCTCCGGCTCACGCCCAGGCGCCCGCGCCGGACACGGTCAAGACGCTCGAGATCACCGCCGACCTCGGCTTCGTCAATACCGCGGGGAACAGCGACGTGACCACGTTCAACGTCGGCGACAAGCTGATCTTCCGGACCCGCGACAAGCGGAACATCCTGACTCAGCACTTCGCGCTCGTCTACGGCCGGAGCGAGGGGGAGACGGTCGCCAGCAACTGGCGCGCGAGCGGACGGTACGAGCGCGGCCTCAACGACCGGCTCTACCTCTATGGCATTCTCGGGATGGATCGCGACCGCCTGGCGGGCATCTCGCGCCGGTTCGAGGAGGGGGCGGGCGTGTCGTGGAAGGCGTTCGCTCTGCCGCGCAGCGAGCTCGGGTTCGAGTTCGGCCTCTCGCTCATCCAGCAGCGGTCCCTCGCGGGCATCGACGACAACTTTACCGCCGGCCGGCTGAGCGGAGCCTTTCGCCACAAGTTCACGGAGACGGCGTCGTTCACGCAGGCCGTCGAGTTCCTGCCGAACCTCGAGACGAGCGACGATTACCGGCTCAACTCGGAGACGGCGGTCGTGGCCGCGCTCTCCCGCCGGCTGTCGTTCAAGGTCGGCTACGTGATCCGCTTCGACAATCTGCCGGAGCCGGGCTTCGAGAAGACGGATCGGTTGCTGACGACGGGGCTGCAGGTGGCGTATTAGACGGGCAGGCGGGCAGACGGGCAGTTAGGTGGGGGTCGATGAAGCACTCTCTCTTCGCTGTAGCGACCCTGACGGCCGGAGTCGTCAGTGCACAGACATCGTCTCTAGCCGGCCGGTGGGATCTCGTCATCCGCGACCGGGATGGCTCCTTCCCCGGATGGCTCGAAGTCCAGAGCGGCCGAACACCGACGGGCAGGCTGCAATGGGGCTGGGGCCACGCCACGCCGCTCACCGAGATCCGCATCGAGGGAAGCCGGTTCCGTTTCGTCTGGCCGGACGAGGGGAATCCTTCGGCAACACCTTCCCGGGGCGAAGGCGAGATCCGTGCCGGCCGGCTCACCATGACGATGACCGGCGGCGACGGCCGCACCTACGCCCTGACCGGACGGCGGGCGCCGTCGCTCGCGCGATCGCCCTCGGACACCGCGCGCTGGGGGCGGCCGATCGATCTCCTCGCGGATGGAATGGCGCACTGGACGGCGCGAGGGGAAAAGAACGGCTGGTCCGTCACCGAGGGGATTCTCACCAACGCGCCGCCGAGCAGCGATCTCATCTCGAAGCTCCCGCTCGGCGACTTCACGCTGCACCTCGAGGTCAACGTGCCGCCGGACGGCAACAGCGGCATCTATCTCCGCGGCCGGCACGAAGTGCAGGTGCTCGATTCGCACGGCCAGCCGGCCGGAAACCGGCAGATGGGCGGTGTGTACGGCCAGCTCACGCCGTCGGCCAACGCGGCGCGACCCGCGGGAGAATGGCAGACCTACGACATCACGCTCGTGGGCCGGCGGCTCAAGGTCGTGCTCAACGGCGTCACGATCCACGAGTTCGCGGAGATCCCGGGCGTCACGGGGGGGGCCCTCGACAGCGACGAAGGTGAGCCCGGACCCCTCATGCTCCAGGGCGATCACACCGCCATCCGGTATCGCAACATCACCGTCACCCCGGCCATCCCCGCCGATCCGCGGTCGCTTCGCGGACTCCGGGTGAGCGAGCTCCGGCGCTTCGATGCGATGATGCGCGCCGACACCTCGGTCATCCGGCCCCTGCTCGCGCGGGAGCTCGTGTATACCCACTCCAACGGCCAGGTGGAGTCGCGCGAGCGCCACCTCGAGGTCATCGGCGCGAAGCGCACGGTCTACGAGTCGATCGCGCCGGTCGTGATGCAGTACACGCCGTACGGCCCCGATCTCGTGCTCGGCAGTGGAGTCGTCAAGGCGAGCGGAGCCCTCAACGGCGCGCCGTTCGACGTGGTGCTCCGGGTGACGACGGTGCACGACTGGCGGGAAGGGCGTTGGCAGCTGGTGACCTGGCAGAGCACACGACTGCCGTGAACGGTCAACGGTCAACGGTCAGAGGTCGGCGGGCACCGTCACGGCTGATCCGGTCGTGACCGCCTGATTCGCGAGCAGCCCTAAGGCCGTGGAGCGGAGGCCGTCGGCCATCGAGCAGGTGACGGGAGCTCCTTCGGTCGCGCTCTTCAGGAAGTCCGAAAGCGCATAGTAGAGCGATGAGTACGGAAGTCCGATGCCACGCTGGAGCTGGCCCTGCGCGGCGAGCTTGGTGGCGTCGGCGATGAGGATGATCCCTTCGTCGCCGTGGAATTTCTCGCGCGTGGCGTACACCTCCCACCCCTGCGTCGGCGCGTCCGCCTCCTTGAAGAGCCAGCCGTGGCTCCACGCGAGCTTGATCGTGCCGTTCGAGCCGCGGATCAGCTCGTGCTGCCCGCCGAACGAGCTGCCCAGGGAAGCCTCGTAGTCCAGAGCCACTCCGTCGTCCCAGATCATTGTCGAGTGAATGGTATCGGCGACGGTGCGGCCGTCCTTGTGGAAGCGGATCGCGCCGCGACCTTCGAGGCGCGCAGGCAGGCGATTCCGGAGCCAGGCGAACACGTCGAATTGCTGCGACCCGATCTCTCCCGCGAGGCCGGCCGACACGGCGGGGTCAAGCCGCCAGTTGCCCTCGCGCTCCGAGGCGGCCTCCGGGGCGGGGAAGCGCCAGGTCGTCTTCCGGTGCCACTGGCCCGACAGCGACACGATGTCCCGAACCGCCTCGGTGCGCACGAGCGGCCGGGCGCGCTGATAGAGCGGGTTGGACCGCGCCTGGAAGCCCGCCATCGCGGCCGTCTTCGCGGCGGCCGCCGCCGCGGCGATCGCGCGGGCGTCGTCGAGGGTGTGCGCGATGGGGCTTTCGCAGTAGACGTGCCGGCCCGCGGAGAGGGCGGCCTCCACGACCGCACGATGCAGGTGCGTGGGAGTCGCGACGATGATCGCGGTGACGTCGGCACGCCGCTCGAGCAGCGCCCGATGATCGGCGAACGGCTCCGCGCCCGCGGCTCGCTCGCCCATGGTGCGGAGCCGCGCCGCGTTCGTATCGCAGATGGCGGCGAGCTCGGCGCCGGCGATCCGGGCGAGCTCCTGCGCGATCGCCCGGCCCTGCCGTCCGCAGCCGATGAGGCCGATCTTCGCGGGCGCCGCCAGACGGCGCGGACCCATCGCCGCGAGGTCGGGTACCAGCACTGCGCCGGCAATCGAGCCGGCGGTCTGGATCAGGAAACGACGGCGGGAGGGCATGACGGGGAACGGGGAACGGGGAACGGGGAACGGGGAAAGGGGAACGGGGAACGGGGAGCGGCCGACGGTTGACGGTTGACGGTTGACCGGAGCTCGTAGGTCTCCGGCATTGCATCGGGCCGTGAACCGAGAACGGCGGCGGCGGTCGCCCAGGCGTCGCAGAGCCGGGCGCTTGGCCCCAAGACCGCGACCCTTCGCCGGGCCCTCACGGGGCGCCCCGTGCGCGGATCGAGGGTGGGATGCGGCGACGCGTGGCCGGTCCGTGAGACGGCGAGGGCTCGGTCGCGCAGCGAGACGACCGGCGCATCCGGGCCGGACCCCAGTGCCACTCGCCAACCCGATTCACCCGGCGGAGCCCCGGCGCCGAGCGCGCTGCTCGTCCCGCCGTGGAGGAAGAACACATCCACACCCGCTTCGCGGAGGCTCCGGCCGGCCACGTCGAGAGCGTGACCCTTCGCGATCGCCCCCAGGTCGAGCAGCAGGCCGGCTCGCCGGACAACGAGCGTCCGGGCCACGGGGTCGAGCTCGAGCGCGTCCATTCCCTCCGACGGCGCCGCGGGATCGAAGAGACCCGAGGACTGCCGCCAGACCTCCACGGCGTCCGCGATCAAGGTGAAGGTGTCGTGGTCGAGCGGCACGATCGTGCCGGCGGGCACCCGCGCGAGGTGGGAAACCAGACTGTCGGGAGCGAAGCGCGAAAAGCGCCGATGGCAGTCCTCGATGGCCTCGATCGCCAGCTCCGCGGCGGGTCGGCGATCGGCGTCCGCCCCCGGAAGCACCAGCTCGAAGCGGGTGCCCATCGCGGCGGTGGCGAGCCTCACAGCTTCTTCACCTTCATCCTGGCCGGATCGAAGCGGAACGCCGAGCCTTCCCACATCGACCGCGTCGCGAGGTCCACGATCACCATGACCTTGGTGCCGAGCTCGACCGGGCTCGGCACCGGCTCGCGCGAGCGGATGCATTCGATCCAGCGGCGTCGCAGGAAGGCCTGGTCGTCGCCGTGGTCTTCGCCCTCGATCGTGCGCTCCTCCAGCTCTTCGGCGAAGAGCCGCTCGGGACGCACCGTGGTATTCCGGCCGCCGAGGTAAATGTTGGCCTTGTGGCCGCGGATCAGCGTCTCGAGGCCGATCTCGTTGCAGGTGGAGCCGGCCACGACCATGACGTGCTCGTCCTCGAACTCGATCGTGAGGTTCACCTGGTCGTGGTTCTCCATCGCCTTGTCGACCAGGTGGGCTCCCGAGGCGGTCACCCGGGTCGGCCATCCGAGGCCGATCGCATGAATGAGCGGCGTGATACGGTGGACCAGGAGATCGCCGATGATGCCGGTGGACCACCGGCGATAGCGCCGCCAGCGGGCATACACCTCCGGGTCCCACGGGGCCCGTCCCCCCGGCCCGCACCACGCGTTCCAGTCGAGGTTGACGCCGGGCTGCCAGGCGGGATCGATCTCGTAGTAGAGCCATTCCCCGGTCTTCGAATTGCGGCAGTAGCTGGTCTGGCTGAAGGTCGCCTTTCCGATCGCCCCCGATTCGATGAGCTTCCGCGCGTCGTTGTACGATGCGGTCGTCACGTACTGCGTGCCGACGTTCACGAGCACCGAGGGGTTCTCCCGCGAGACCTTGAGCAGCCGGAGCGCCTGCGGCAGACGCAGCGTCATCGGCTTCTCGACGTACACGTCCTTGCCCGCGAGGATGGCGTCCTCGGCCATTTTCTGGTGCCAGTGCTCCGGCGTGGCGATGAGCACGCCGTGGAGATCGGGGCGGCGGAGGAGCTCACGGTAGTCCGCGTACGTCTCGACGGTGCCGGCGCCCTGCACCGCCTCCGCCTTCTCCTTGGCCTTGGCGAGCCGGAGAGCGCAGACGTCCGCGAGCCCGACGACCACCATGTCGAGCTCACCGGCCTTGGCCGCGTTCACCAATCCCTCGAGGTGTCCGGTACCCATACCGCCGGTGCCGATGAGACCGATCCGCACCGGCTCCTCGCGGCCGAGCGGAGCACGGGACGACGCGGCCGGAACGGGGCTTCCGAGCGCGTCCGCCAGCGCCGCGTTGAGCGCGTCGAGGTCGAGCAGCATCCCACCTCCCAGCGCGGCCGCCGACCCGCGGACGAAGTCCCGGCGCGAGGCGGTCATCGGCCGGCTCCCTTCGTCATTTCGCCGCGCACCTTCACGAGGAGGGCTTTGGTCCGGGCGATTCCCTCGCGCTCGGGCAGCCGGTTCCCCTCGTACTCGATCCCGACCCAGGAGTGGAATCCGGCGTCGAGCACGATCTTCATCAGGCGGCGGTAGTCCTTGGTGGTCTCCTCGCCGCGCTCGTCGAAGTCGTGCGACTTCGCGCTTACCGCCTTGGCGAAGGGCATGAGCTCCGCCACGCCGGCGTACTTGTCGTACTCCTCGGTGGCGGAGACCCGGAAGTTCCCGAAGTCCGGCAGGGTGCCGCAGCGCGGGTGATTCACCAGGCGCATGACGCCGGCGAGCCACTTGCCGTTGCTCGAGAGCCCGCCGTGGTTCTCGACGATGACGTTGATGCCCACGCGGTCGCCGTATTCGCTCAGGCGGCGAAGGCCGTCCGTGGCGAGCCGCTGTTGCTCCTCCCAGTCGCCTTCGCTCGCCGCGTTCACGCGGATCGTCGCGCAGCCGAGGGTCTTCGCCGCGTCGGCCCACCGGTGGTGGTTCTCGACCGCCTCGGTGCGGCGGGCCGGGTCCGGGTCGCCGAGGCGACCCTCGCCGTCGCACATGATGAGGTGCTGATAGACGCCGTGATCGGCGGCCCGGCGGTTCATCTCGGCGAGGTACGCCGCGTCCCGAGCCTTGTCCTTGAAGAAGCTGTTGACGTACTCGATCGCGCCGAGATCGAACTCGGTCCGCGCGACCCGCGCGAAATCGAGATGATCGAGCTGGCCCGATCGGAGCGTCCGGTGGAGCGACCACTGCGCGAGCGAGATGTCGAACAGCGGCGGCGCGGTCCCGGCCTGCGCACGGAGCGACGGCGAGCAGGCCACCGCGGCGGCGGCGGCGCCCAGGCCGGAGAGAAAGCGCCTGCGCGAAAGCGGGGTCGGCTCGATGGATTCGGGGCTCATGACGCCTCAGGAGGTGCTGATGATGATGCTCTCGTATCCCTCGTCGGGCAAGTAGAGAATCTGGATGGTGTCGCCCGCGTCCCAGCGCTCGGCGATGACCGGGCGCACCTGGTCGGCGCCGCGGTGCCGGCCCCCGTCGGCCTCGAACTCATAACGCACGCGCGAGAGCTTCTCACCCCAGCCGATGTCCTCTTTGGTCATGTCGATGATCCTCGCCGATCCCACGACCCCCTCGGCGAAGTATTTCCGCGCCCGGCGCTTGCGGGTGAGGTAGATGCTGAGGAACCAGGCCGGCAGGATCCCCGCGGTGATCAGGGAGAAGAACCCGATGAGGAGCAGGCTGACGATGTCGGTGCCCTGGGAGGGCTTTTCCGAAGGGCTCATGAGCTCGAGCGGCGTGGACACCACCCGCTTCATGAGCGCCTTCGTGTCTCCGGTGAGCGGTCGCGGGCCGGGCTCGAGGAGCGCGGCCGGCAGACGGTTCGAGCCCCGCACGAGCGCCGCTCGCGAGGGTTCGTCGGTCCGGGTGGGGGCGGCCGCGGTCGAGGCGGCCCCGATCAGCGCCCCCCGCGCTTCCCGCGCCGAGGGGAATCGCTCCGCCGGCGACGGCATGAGCATCCGCGCGATCACGCTGCGGAACCGGTCGCCGCCGGGCAGCGACGCCGGCACTTCGAGCCGGCCGGCACCGGTCATGAACTCCGGCGGTGCGCGGCCGGTGACGAGGTGCAGGAACGTCGCGGCGAGGGCGTACAGATCGCTCGACGGCCCCGCCTGACCCATGTACTGCTCGTAGGGCATGTAGCCGTACGTCCCCGCCACGGTCGAGCCGCCCTCCTCGGGCGTGAGAAACACGTTCCGCACCGAGCCGAAATCCACCAGCGCGGGCGATCCGTCGGGACGGACGATGAGGTTGGCCGGCTTGATGTCCCGGTGCAGGACGGGCGGGATCCGGGTATGGAGATAGTCGAGCACGCCGAGCATCTCGACGAAGAGGTGCAGGACGGCGTCGGTGTCCAGATGCCGCCGCTCGGCGATCGTCTCCGCGAGCGACGCGCCCTCCACGTACTCCATCGCCAGGAACGCCGCCTCGGCTCCGTTCCACGGCGCCCGGAAAGAGGCGTGGATCGCCGGCACGGCGGGATGGCGGATGTCGCGCAGCACGGTCGCTTCCCGCTCAAACAGCTCGTAGGCCTTGAGATCGGCTTCCTTTCCCGGCTGGAGCACCTTGAGCGCCACCTGCCGGCCGAGCCGGAGGTCCCGCGCCAGGAGGGTGTGCCCGAAGGCTCCGCTGCCAAGCGGGCGGATGACCTCGAAGCGATCGGCGATGCGGACGCCCTCGGACATGAATGAACAATGCGTCGCGGCGAGCCGGGGCGCGAGGGGTAGGGGCGGCGCAGGATCAAGCTCACCGTGCAGCGGGCGCCGGTCGATTTCCACCGGGTGACGGTGCACTTCGCCAGCGGCGGCAACCAGCAGGTCGAGCTCCGGAACACGATTCCCGCCGGCGGCGAGTCCCGCGCGATCGATCTCCGCGGCGGCGACCGGGTCATTCGCAGCGTCGAGTTCTGGTACGATGCGCGAACCATCCGGGGCCGCCGGGCCGTCGTCCGGCTGTTCGGCCGGCCGTAGCCCCTCGTGGCCGGGAGGGCCCTCCCGGGGTAGTTTCGGTGGCTCGATCGCCACTCGAACGCCGCTCCAGGAGGGCTTTCCCATGTCCACCCGTCTTCGCCCGGCCGCCGCAATCGCGGCCCTCTTCGCCATCTCTCTTGGCCTGCCTGCCCAGGCCCCGGCCCAGCAACCCACCGGCGTCGTAGCCGACCTGCTCAAGGACATGAGCGAGGTCGAGAAGAAGCTCGTCGATCTCGCCAAGGCAATGCCCGAGAACACCTACGCCTGGCGCGCGGGCAAGGCCCGGACCACGGCCGAGGTGTTCCAGCACGTGGCCGCCGAGAACTATTTCCTGCCCACCGCGGTCGGGGTCACCGCGCCCGCCGCCACGAAGATCAAGGGCGACGACTACGCCACCGTGCAGGCCCACGAGAATCGGAAGGCCGGCCGTGACGAAGTGATCGCCGACCTCGAGCGCTCCTTCGCCCACTTCAAGGCGGCGATGGGGAAGACCACGCCCGCCGAGCTGAGCCAGTCGCTCTCCATCTTCGGGATGACGATGACCAGGCAGCAGTTCTGGATCATGACC
This sequence comes from Gemmatimonadales bacterium, assembly GCA_050733195.1. Taxonomy (GTDB): domain Bacteria; phylum Gemmatimonadota; class Gemmatimonadetes; order Gemmatimonadales; family GWC2-71-9; genus JABFSM01. The sequence continues at coordinate 6,145 of JBOHSH010000281.1, read as the reverse complement.
ACGATGCACCTGCACGAGCACCTCGGACAGGCCATCGCCTACGCCCGGGCCAACGACATCGTGCCCCCCTGGAGCCGCTGAGCGTCATGGCTGCTCGCGGCCGGCTCGGCGTCGGGTTCGTCGGGAGCGGGTTCAACGCCCGCTTCCACATGGCGTCCTGGGTGGGCGTGCGGGATGCGGACGTCCTGGGCGTGTGGAGTCCGCACCGGGAGAAGGCCGAGCAGGCCGCGGGCTGGGCCCGCTCGCTGGACGTCGGGGCGGCGAAGCCTTACGGCTCGATCGCCGAGATGGTCGCCGATCCGGCGATCGACGCGCTCTGGCTCTGCGGCCCCAACCAGGCACGGATCGAGAACGTCGAGGAGATCGCCGAGACCGTGCGCACCGGGAAGGGCGCGCTCGCGGGCCTCGCCTGCGAGAAGCCGCTCGCCCGGAACTTGAGCGAAGCGCGGAAAGTGCTCGAGCTCGTGGAGGGAGCCGGTCTCCGGCACGGCTATCTCGAGAACCAGGTCTTCGCGCCCCAGGTGGAGCGTGGGCGCGAGCTGCTCTGGGCGCGCGGCGCCGCCCTCACGGGCCGGCCCTATCTGGCCCGCGCGGCGGAGGAGCACGGGGGCCCGCACTCTCCCTGGTTCTGGCAGGGCCGGCTCCAGGGCGGCGGCGTCTTGAACGACATGATGTGCCACTCTGCGCTCGTCGTCCGCCACCTGCTGACCCCGCCACGGCAGCCGCTGTCGGCGGTCCGGCCGGTGCGGATCACGGGCCACATCGCGAGCCTCAAGTGGACCCGGCCCGAGTACGCGAAGCGGCTGACCGCGAGCATGGGCCGGACGGTGGATTACACCCGCGAGCCGTCGGAGGACTTTGCCACCGTCCTCGTCGAGTTCGAGACCGCCGACGGCTACCGGGTGATCGGTGAGGCGACGACGTCGTGGAGCTTCATCGGGGCGGGCCTCCGTCTCTCGGCCGAGCTGCTCGGCCCCGAGTACTCGATGTCGTGGAACACGCTGGACGCGGGGCTCAAGCTGTTCTTCAGCCGCGAGGTGCACGGCTCCGAGGGCGAGGACCTCGTCGAGAAGCAGAACGCCGAGATGGGCCTGATGCCGGTCGTGGCCAACGAGGCCGTGGCCTACGGCTACGAGGCGGAGAACCGCCACTTCTGCCGGGTGTTCCTCGGGAAGGAAGAGCCGCTGCTCACGCTCGCCGACGGCGTCGAGGTCGTGCGGATGCTGATGACCGCGTACCAGAGCGCGGAGGAAGGCCGCACGCTCGACTATCCTCCCGACGGGATCGACGGATTCGTTCCGGACGTGGCCCGGGGCGGGAAGAAGCTCCAGCCGGCGCGCTGCTGAGGGGTTGCGATCCGGACGCAAAAAGGGAGCGGCGCCTGCCGCTCCCTTTTCGCGTGCCGGCGGTGAAAGGCTAGAGCTCGATGTAGAATCCGCCGTTCAGCGGAAGGAGCTTGGTGTCGCCGCTGCCGAGGAAGCGTCCTTCCAGCCAGAGTCCGGCCCTGGCTCCGACGCGGATGGTGAGGCCGAGCGCACCGGAATAGGCGAACTTGGTCTCACTCTCGCTGGCTCCGACGGCCGGCTCGAAGTCGCGGGTCAGAATGCCGACGCCGCCCAGGACGTAGGGGCTCACCCTGGCCGCGGGCGAGAAGTTGTAGCTGAGGTCGGCCAGCCCCGCCATGATCTTGGTCTTGTCTTCAGTGCCCGCGGGGAAATCGTGTTTGTTGCTGCCGTAGAACGCCGTGCCCCCCACGGAGAGTCCGCTCGGTCCAACGGGAACGCCGAAGCCCCCCTGGATGATCCACCCGGTCTTGGCGAAGTCCGCGAAGTCGCCGACCGGGATGCTCGCCCCGCCGCCGAGGAAGAGGAACGGCCGCTGCGCGGACGCCGAGCTCGCCGCCGCGAGAACGAGCACCCCCCCGAGAACCACCGATCGCATAACCCGCCGCATCACGCCTCCTGGAAGGAAGGATCCGGGGGGGACTGGACCCCACCGGCTCCGGAAGAATCCTCAGAGGCCCGAGTTTCGGTCAAGGCCACGAGTTAACCCCGGGTTACATCGTCGGGACGAACATGATGTGGGCCTTCGGAGTTCCCGGAAACATGATCCACGGGATTCCGCGCGCCGGCTGGGCCGGCAGGCCGGTCGACGCCTCCGTGGCGTACGGGATATAGACGACATACAGCGAGCGGGTCTCCGCTACGGCGTTGGTGGCCGGGTCCCAGCTTCCCGCGGGTCCGCTGAGCTGCCAGAGCGCGGACGGCTCCCGGGGCAGCTTGAGCGTCCCCGCTTTGGCTTCGCGGAAGCGCACCGAGTCCACCTCGCCCTCCGCGACGCCTTCGCTCCGGAGCTGGCGGCCCCGGGCCATGAAGGCTTCCATACCCTCGTGGTAACACGCCACGTGAAAGCTCGGGATGGCCGGGTTGTCGGCGAGGCAGATCATGCCGTTCGAGCCCTTCCGAAGCTCGACGAGCTTGCCCGCCTCCCGATAGCCCAGCACGGCGGCGCCGGCGCGCATCTGCTCCGGCAGCGGGAGCACCGCCGAGGCGACCTGCTGCTCGGGCGTCGGGATCCGGAGCTGGGCGGCGAGGCAGGCGGGAGCAGCGAGGAACGCGCACACGAGCGGCGCGGCGAAACGGATCATGATTCGTCCTGGAATGGGCGTCGGAGCATACATACGGCCGGCCACCACCGGCCGCCAGGGATAGCGGGCCCGTCGGTAGTGGGCCAGGACCCACTACCGGGCCCGTCCCCTTGCGGGCCCTATCGGGACGACGAGATTACGGCTGCTGGCCAAGCTGGGTGAGCCGCTGTCGCGCAGGCTGGTTGCGCGGATTCCGGGTCAGGCTCTCGCGATACGCCGTGATCGCGGCGGCGGTGTCTCCCCTGGTCCGGTAGATGTCACCCATCACGAGCATCAGCTCGGAGCCTTTCGGATAGAACTCGTCGTCGAGAACGAGCAGCGCCAGCGCCGCGTCGAGCTGGCGTTGCTGAGCGAGCTGTTGGGCGGCGGCGATCAGGGTCCGCTCGCCGAAGTCGTACGCGGCCCGGCCGTAGTATGCTTCGCGGAGAGCGCGGTACGCCTTTACCGCGGAATCGGCGCCGGCGGCGGCAGTGGTCTGCACCATGATCCGCTCGAGCGGCACCGGGCGGGCCACGCCGCGGTGACAGGTCAGACAGGTGACCTCGAGCGTCGGATCAGCACGGTCCGGCAGCTTCGCGATGGTCTCTTCGTTGATCGTGCGCGTCATCCGGAGCATGTCCCGGGCGACGCCCTTGTTCCGCTTTTCGTCCGACGCGAAGTCGTAGGTCTCGAGCGGCTGGCCCTCTTGGCCCACGTGGCAATGCGTGCAGCGCACGCCCAGGGCGAGCGTGAGTCCGCGCATCAGGTTCACGACCTCGCGCGGTGGGGTATTCGCGGGCAGCACCTTGAGGTTGACGACGGAATCCGGCGGGAAGCGGTTCTGGGCCTGCGCCGGCAGGGCGGCGGGCAGCACGACCAGGGCGAACGGGAGCAGACGCCGCATGCGGACTCTCCGGAGCCATGTTTCAGGGGGATCAATGAATAGTACGGATCGGCCCTCCGGTTGGTTGCGGGCGATGGCGCTCTTCGGCATCGGGCTGCTCGGCGTGGCGGCCGGCCGGCCCGCCCGTGAGGCTCCGCGCGTCGTCGCCAACGACAACACCAGGCCTGCCGGAGCCATGCGTGGCGACACCCTCGTTCTGGCGCTGGTCGTCACCCGGGGCGAGTGGTATCCGGAGGCGGAGGACGGTCCCCGCATCACGGCGGAGGCGTTCGCCGAGCAGGGGAAGGTGCCGAGCATTCCGGCGCCGCTCATCCGGGTGCGAACCGGCACGACGATCCGCGCGGCGGTTCGGAACGAGCTGCCCGACTCGGTTATTCACCTGATCGGGCTCGGGACGCATCCGATTTCCAGTGCCGACACGCTCCATCTCCCGCCCGGTGCTTCGGCGGAGCTGACGTTCCGGGCGGGGGCTCCCGGCACCTATCTCTACCGGGCGGTGATCGGCGGGCAGAGGGCCGGCGCGGTGATCGGCGGGCAGAGGGCCGGCGAGCGGGAGACCGCGGGAGGCGCGTTCGTGGTCGACCCGCCCGGCGGATCGCCCCCCGACCGGATCCTGGTGATGAGCGTCATCGGGCACTCCGTCTCGGCGTCGCGCTACCGCAGCGCGATCGGCGTCAACGGGAAGTCCTGGCCCCACACGGAGCGGTTCTCGGCGGCCGTCGGCGACACCGTGCGGTGGCGGGTGATCAACGGCACGTTCCGGCCCCACCCGATGCATCTGCACGGCTTTTACTTCCGGATCGACGAGACCGGCAACGGCATCACCAGCCGTTCCGTTCCGGAGGGAGAACGGCGGCTCTCGGTGACGGACCTGTTCACGCCCTGGCAAACCCGGACGATCGTCTGGTCGCCCGATCGCCCCGGCAACTGGCTCTTTCACTGCCACATCACGTTCCACGTGGTGCCGGGCGCCCGGCTCGACCACGACACGGGCACGCACACCGTGGAAACCCACAGTCCGGATCCGACCCTGCACATGGCCGGACTGGTGGTAGGCATCCGGGTGACTCCGAAGGGCGGCGCGGAGCCCGCCCGCGGGCGGGCCCGGCGGCTGGACCTGTTCGTAAATCAGGGCCCCCGCCGGGGGCTCATGAAGTCCACCTACAGCTACATCCTGCAGCAGGGATCCCGGGCGCCGTCCCGCGACTCGGTCCGCATTCCCGGCTCCACGATCGTCCTCACGAGGGGCGAGCCGACCGACATCGTGGTGCACAATCGCGGCCGCGAGCCGATGGGCATCCACTGGCACGGGATCGAGCTCGAGAGCTGGTCCGACGGCGTCGCCGGCTGGAGCAATCGCGGCGGATCGGTGGCTCCGGCCATCGTCCCCGGCGGCACCTTCACGGCGCGGCTCGACCTGCCCCGCGCGGGCACGTTCATGTACCACACGCACATCAACGATCTGGAGCAGGTGACGGGCGGAGCGGCAGGCCCGTTGCTGGTCCTCGAGCCGGGCGAGGTCTTCGATCCGGCGCGCGATCACGTGTACATCGGCATGTGGAACGGTCTCCCAGCCGTCGAGGAGCATCTTGTTTTGCTCGTCAACGGCGACTCGGCGCGGTCCGCGCCGAAGGAGCTCGCCGCGGGAGTGACGCACCGCTTCCGGTTCATCAACATCGGGCCCGCGGGCATCCTTCGCTTCACGATCCACCGGGACACGGCCCTGATCCAATGGCGCCCGCGCGCCAAGGACGGAGCGGATCTCCCGGCAGGACAGCGGGTGCTCCGGCGGGCCGAACAACTGATTTCGGTCGGTGAGACCTACGACTTCGATTTCCTTCCCGAGCCGGGTGAATACGAGCTGACCATGGGCCGCGGCCCCCACCCGCCGGAGTGGCGGCAGCGCCTGATCGTGCGATGAGGCTCGCCGCGGCGATCGGAGCGGGCCTGCTCCTGGGCGTGAGCGGCGCCCGTGCGGCGCAGCAGACGGCCGCCGACGAGTACACGCGCTACGAGCTGCTCGCTCCGGAGAGCGGGAAGTTCCGGATCCTCTACGACGTCACCGCGACCACGCCGGGTGCCCGCTGGTTCTTCAATCCGATCCGGAAGGGCAGCGAAGCGAGCGACGAGGCGGTCTTCGACCGCGCCACCGGCGCTCCGCTTCGATTCACGATCGTCGACGGCGCCACCGCCCGCGCCGGCGGCCTCGCGACCGCGGACCTCGAAACTCACTACCTCAAGGTCGAGCTGCCGCGCCCGGTGCCGACGAGCGGCGAAGTCCGCATCCTGATCGACAAGACCTACCGCGACCCCAGGAGCTATTACGTCGAGGGCGGCGAGATCGTCTTCGCGCGCTCGCTCGGGATCAAGCGTAACGCGGTGGTGCTGCCCGCGGGCTACGAGCTGATCGCCAGCAACGTGCCGTCCCAGGTGCTCACCGACGACACCGGCCGGATCTTCGTGAGCTTCATCAACCCGGGGCCGGACGCGGCGTCGCTCGTGCTGCGGGCCCGGAGGCTCGGCCGATGAGGCCGTTCCCGATCGGGGTCGTCGCGCTGCTCGTCTCCACGGCGGCGCTCGCGCAGACGCCGGCCCGCGGCTCCGCGGCCCTGCGC
>JBOHSH010000280.1:0-14320 GCA_050733195.1 Gemmatimonadales bacterium | reverse complement strand
GCCAGATCCCGATCGCGCGGCTGACCTCGAGTCGCGCCGAAGCACCGACGGGCGTCCCGCAAGGGGCGCCCGTTGTGTGTTCTGGGTTCTGAGTTCTGAGTTCTGAGTTCTGAGTTCTGGGTTCGGAGTTTCAGGCTTCAGCCTAGGCCGAAGGAGCTTGCTGTGCGGGATGTTAGAACCCAGCACTCAGAACTCAGAACTCAGAACCCAGAACACACAACGGGCGCCCCTTGCGGGACGCCCGTCGGTGCTTCGGCGCGACTCGAGGTCAGCCGCGCGATCGGGATCTGGCCTGTTGCTTCTCGTGCGCCATGATTTCGGCCCATTGCTGCCGCACCGTCCGCACGACTCTGCCGTCCGGCGTTGTGGGGGGTGCCAAGCCGGCCGGGTTGCCCGGCCCGCCGAAGCTGTACAGCTCGAGCCGCAGAATCAGCAGCTCCTTGGCGGGTACCGGCATGTGTCGCGGTGTCATGGCCTGGAGCCCGTCGATGCGGCGCCGGTTGTAGTACGGCGACGCGCCGATGCCGAGGAGCTCGATGTCCTGCTCGTACTGCACCTTGGTAAGCAGGCTCGCGGTGCCCTCCCCCGCGGTGGCGGCCGCGAGATTGCCGCGACCCACACGGGTCTTGTTGATGAGGGTGGCCGCCGTCGCCGCCGAGCCGCCGCTCCGGACCAGGCCTTCGGCCCAGAGCAGATCGTTCATCGTGGCGGTCAGCACGGGGAACTGCCCGGTGCCGTCCTCTCCCGGCAGGCCGTAGCCCGGGTACGCGGTGAAGGAATACCGGATCTGCCCCAGGTTGCTCTGGTGATACTGCCCGCGGGCGGGGAGGAAGATCGGGATGCCGGCGTAGGCGTAGTCGGTGCCGGCCCCGGCGTCTTCGGCGAGAGTGCCGACGCCGAGGAAGTCATCCTCCGGACCCCAGGTGCCGTTCCCCACCCGGTGGTCGGGAGAGTTGGGCTGCGGGTTGCCGCCGGCCGCCTCGGGCCAGGGATGCACCTGGGGCGGGGCGATGATCGCCGCCAGGCGGGTATCGACCCGCATGGTGGTGAGGTCATTGCTCCAGTTCTTGATGCCGCTGAAGAGGACGTTGAAGTCCTGGTAGAACTGGAGGTCGTTCGGTGTGCCGGAGCTCAGGCCCTGCGACGCGTAGGTCGTCACCTGGCCCCAGTTCACCGTGCCGTTCTCCGCGGCGGTGCGCGGATAGTAGGCGAGGAGCCGCGCCTGCATCGTGCGCGCCAGCTTGATCCACTGGGCGCTCGTGTAGGCGGTGCCGTTCACGACGCCGGTCCACTCCGCCGGCGACGAGAAGTTGGTGCCGGCGATGGCGATCGCCGCGTCGAACTTGGCGATGGCGGCGTCGCGCACTTCGGACCGGGGCACCAGCTCGAGCGTGGTGAGGTCGGTGTCCTCGTCCACGACGAAGCCCTGGTCGTAGTTGAGCGCGATCTCCGAGAGCACCATCGCCTGGAGCAGCGCGGCGCCGAACTCGACCACGCGGGTGTTGGCCGCGCTGCCGATCACGACGCCGTTGTTCCGGATCGCGGTGAGCACGTCGTTGGCCGACGACAGGACCGAGTAGTACCCGTACCAGTAGGTCTCGATCTGGAACCGGAACGACGAGGTGTTGCTGTTCGCCCAGCCGCACCGGACCGGGCACTCGTTCCCCACGGACGAGTAGTACCGGATGTTGAAGTTGTTCCACGAGGCCGTGTGGGCGTCGGCCATCGTGCTCAGGAGGAGCGAGCCGTTGTAGCTCTCGTGCGTGAGCATCCAGTTCCGGAACCCGCCGGTCACCAGCCCGGCGATGGCGTCCGGATCCGAGAAGGCCCGCTCCGCGTCCGGGGCGTTGGGGTTCTGGATGTCGAGGTTCTTGCACCCCGCCACCCCGAGCACCCCGGCCGCCGCCAGAAGCCGTGTCCACTGGGCCAGCCTGCGCATGGTCATGGTCATCCTCATGTGAGGGTCTCGGGTCCCGGCCTCAGAAGGCGATCTCGACCACACCCGTGAAGGTGCGGAAGTGCGGATAGTGGAACCAGTCCATGCGGAACTGGTACGGGTCGCCCTGGAGTCCCGAGACTTCGGGGTCGTAGCCCGAGTACTTCGTGAAGGTGAAGAGGTTCCGGCCGACGATGCCCAGCCGCACATTCTCCAGGCGGCCGAGGCCCACGGTGGCGAGCTGGTTCCGGTTGAGCGTGTAGTTGACCGCCAGCTCCTTGATCTTCACGTAGGTCCCCGGTTCGATGAAGTAGTCGTTCGGGGTGAGGCCGCTGTAGAAGACGGAGTAGTACTGCTCGCTCTTCTTCTCCGCTTCCGGCTTGCCGGACTGGTCCACGACGCGGTCGCGGAGGTCCTGGAAGGGCCATTGCCGGGTGCCGTTGTAGATGTGGCCGCCCTGGGTCCAGTCGACGAGGCCGGTGATGGCCAGCCGCCGGTAGTTGAAGGTGCTCGAGAACGACGCGTTGAAATCGGGATTGGCGTCGCCGATCTCCACCACGTTCGTGGTTTCCTTACAGGTGCCGTCGGGGTTCCCGACCTTGCAGGTCACGAACATGATCGGCCGCTCGCGGGTGTTGCAGGGCCCGCCGGTGTCGGCGAAAACGTTGTTCTCCTTGCAGCGCCACGCGCTCCGCCGCACCACGAACCCTTCCTCGTTCACCACCACCGAATCGCGGCTCCATCGCTGGCCCGGGGCGGACAGCGCCGCCTTGGCCGGGTCGGAGTAGAGGTCCTCGATGTTGCGGACCCACCGGTTCCCGAACATGACGCCGAGCCTGGCGCCGTCGCTCAGGAAGAAGGCCTCGGGCTGCTGGCCGAAGCTGTTGAGCCGCTCCGGCAGCGGGAAGTCGGTGATGGTCTGACGGGTGCGGTCACCCACCACGTTCACGACCCAGGCCAAGTCGCGGGTGTTGACGAGCTGCGCGCCCAGCGACACCTCGTGGGTCTTCGATTGGAGCGCGCCGACGTTCCGCCACTGCTGCGCGAAGCCCGCGACCGAGGGCAGGTCCACCAGCTGGATCTGGTCCTTGGTCTCCTTCTCCGCGTAGGTGTACTCGAAGGTGAGCCGGCCGCTCATCAGCTCGAAATTGGCCCCGACCTCGAGCTCCGAGGACCGGGCCGGCTTGAGCAGGCGGTTGCCGAGCGTGGCCTTGGAGAACGAGCCCGCGGCCGGCGACAGCACCTCGTACTGATAGCTGAAGCCCGGGCGGAGCCCGGCGACGCCGTAGGACGCGCGGAGCCGGATCTCGTCGAAGCCCTGGATCTTCAGATCTTCGTTCGCCCGCCAGGCGCCCGACACCCGGTAGTAGTACTGCCGCCGGGACTCGGGACCGAAGAGCGAGGACTCGTCGCGGCGGATGAGGCCGTCGACGATGTAGCGGTCCTTGATGTCGAACGTGGTGATCGCGAAGACGTTCCGGTTCCGGATGTCCTGGTGCTCGGACTCCGCCTGCAGCGTCGACGGATCGGCCGAGGCGAACTCGGGCACCTTCTTCACGATGAGCTTGGAGCCCGTGGTGTTGAGACGGGTCAGCGTCTGGTCTTCGTAGACGTAGCTGATCTTGGTGGTGTTGGTGACGCTGCCGAACGTGCGGGTCGAGGTCAGCGTAGCCCCGGTGTTGTAGGTCCGGCCGGTGAACGACTCGCGCTCCAGATCGCCGTCGCCCGGCTGGCCGGAGGCCGTGAGGAAGCCGAGCGGAGTGATGTCGCTGAAGTCGTAGCGCTCCTGGTCGAAGGCGTAGTTGGCCTCGAACGTGAGCCAGTCGAGCATGCGCCAGCGCGCCCGCCCGGACCCTGTGAAGCGGCTCCGGTCGGTCGTGATCTCCCGGTTGGCCAGCTCGTACAGCGGGTTCGACTCGTTCGAGCGCCGCGGCGGCGGGATGAACGCCCGGTAGGGCGACCCGTCGGGGTTCGGCGCGAAGATGTCGGTGCTGGGCTTGAGGAAGGTGATCTTGAAGAAGGGCGACCCGGTCCCCTCGGCCGCCTGGTCGTTGTCCGACTTGCCGTAGAACGTGCTGATCTGCAGGTCGAAGCGGGGAGTGAGCTGCTGGTCCACGTTAACCCGGAAGTTCTGCCGGGTGTAGCCCTCGACGCCGAAGATCACGCCCTCGGTGTGGGTGTTCTGGAAGGAGGCGTTGAAGTTGGTGGCCCCCCGCCGCTGCCCGATCGAGAGATAGTTGGTGTAGAACAGGCCCGGCTTGAGCACCTCGGCCTGGTGGTCGTGGTACTCGGGGAAGGCGTTGTCCTGGATCCCGTCGGGCTCGAAGGGGAAGGAGCCGTCGGCGTTCTGCCTGAAGGTCCCGTCCGAATTGAGCTGCCAGGAATGCGCCTGGGAGTTCGGGACCCGCTTGGTCACGAAGGAGGCGCCGATCTCGTTCCGGCTGGTGACCAGGAGCTTCCCGTCGGCGAGCGAGGCGCCCCGCTTGGTGAAGATCTGGACCACGCCGTTGGCGGCGTCGGAGCCGTAGAGCGAGCTGGCCGCGGCGCCCTTGATGACCTCGATCCGCTCGATGTCCTCGGAGGCGATGTCGGCGAGCGTCGCCCGCGTGATCGTCCCGTCGATGATGATGAGCGGGTCCTGGGTGCCCGCGATGCTGGTCGCGCCGCGAAGCCGGAGCCGGGGCGCTGCGCCGGGCTCACCTGTCGCCTCGACCAGCCGAACGCCCGCGACCTTGCCCACGAGGCCCGAGAGCGCCGTGACGCCCGGAGTCTCCTGGAGCTGGTCCGCCGAGACGCGACCGACCGCGAACGGCAGCTTCCTGGTGGAGGTGGCTTCGTTGACGCCGGTCACCACCAGCTCGTCGAGCCGAAGGGGATCGAGTCGGAGCGAGAAGTTGACCTCCTGTTGGCCGGCGTTGAGGCTGAAGGTCCGGATCTGCGGCGAGCGGCCGAGCATCCGGGCCACGAGCGTCAGCGACTGCCCCCGGACCTGCGGGGCTCCGATGACGATTGTGTAGGTGCCGTTGACGGCAGTGGTCGCGCCGTACGAGGGCAGCTCCCGAACCACGACCTGGGCCCCGCCGAGCGGGTTCCCGTCCGTGTCCGAGACCTTGCCCGTGATCGTCGCCTGCGCCCCGGCCTGTGCAGCGGCCGTGACGGCGAGCAGGGCGGCGATCCCTCCCGATCGCAGGAGCGCGGTCAGCACGGAACTCCTCTTCATATGGATCCTCGGGTGAGGGACTCTGGCGATAGGACTGAAACTCGCTGTGCGCCGACGCGCGTAGAGCCCGAAGACTCTTCCGGCAACACTCGGCCAACCGCGTCGTGGCTGCAGCGCTGGATGCTCGCGCGTCTGGGCAGGTTCCATGCCCTGCAGGGGGGCGCAGCAACCCGCTTCATGCCAATCCGTTACAGCGTCGGCCAAGGTTCGTTCGTGTCAGATGGACACGGGCTCGCGCGGGCCGGTTGTGTCGCTCGGACACGACAGAATGCAGAAAACTGTGAATGGACGACTCCGTTCGCGGAGCTCCGTCTGCCACACCGCACCCCGAACGTGGCATGGGGCTCGCTCCGGTCGCTCGAACGTCTTATGATGAGGGACGGGCTGGACAGTGACCGGTGACCGGTGAACGGTGACCAGGACTGCCCGAGCCGGCCCCAATACTGCTCCGGGGCACCACATGGCGCAAGTCTGTGCGGCCCCGTAGCGTTCGCGTGAAGAGGCCACTCGCCCGACCGGGCGGCTGAAGGAGGTGGCCACAATGCTGAGCTCCCAGCGTGCAATGCTTTCGTCCCTGCTGCTGACCGGCCTCCTGTCGGCCGGCGCCGGCCTGCCGGCCGCCGCGCAGGAGCCGGCACCCGGCGGCGTGATCGGGCGGGTCTTCGACGAGCGCACCAACGAAGTCCTGACCGACGTGCTCGTGTACCTGGACGGGACCCGTCGCGAGGTGAACCTGTCGAACCAGGGCCGCTTCGTGATCACCGGGCTCCCGCCGGGCGCGCACCGCCTCGAGGTCCGCGCCATCGGCTACCGGCCCTACGTGCTCGAGGTGTCGCTCCGGGCCGGCCAGATGGCGGAGCACCGGTTCCCGATGGTCTTCACCGGCGACCGGCTGCCCGACGTCGCCGTCGAGTCCCGGCACTCGAAGCTCCTGCCCCGATTCGCCGACTTCGAGCGGCGGCGGCAGACGGGTTTCGGGCATTTCATCACCCGCGACGAGATTCAGGCGCGCGGGTACATGAGCATGGGAGACGCGCTCCGGACGGTAAAGGGGGTGCGGGTCGACTGCGGCGCGCTCGACTGCCTGATCCGGATGGCGCGCTCGACCCCGCAGTGCTTCCCCTCCTTCTGGATCGACGGCACCCTCGCGCGGAGCTTCGCCTCGACCACGCCGATCAGCGATGTGCAGGGGATCGAGGTCTACCGCGGACCGTCCGACGCGCCGGGCGAGTTCGCCGGCACGACCGCGGGCTGCGGGGTCATCGTGATCTGGACGAGGGCGGCGCCCTGAACGGGGACCGGAGAACGGAGAACGGAGAACGGGGAACGGGGAAACGGGGAACGGGGAACGGGGAACGGGGAACGGGGAACGGGAACGACGGAACTCTCAACGCCACCTGTTCCCCGTTCCCCGTTCCCCGTTCTCCGTTCTCCCGTTCTCCGTCACCGCAGTCTCACCTCCCTCGCCCCCTCGGCGATCGGCACCTCCGTCGTTCTCCCGCCGGGCCACCTGACCACCACCGCCACCGGCTTCGCTCCTTCCCGGAGTCCGAGCACCACCGCGGTCATCCCGTCCGACGACCAGTAGCCCGAGCCCGCTCGGATCTCCCGCGCGGGGCCGAGTCCTTCCTCGTACCGGATCCGGAGCGTGGCGCCGACCGCGGCGCTCTGAGCCGGTCCGGCACCGAGGAGAACGCGGAGTCCCCGTCGGGCGGCGCGATTCCGGAAGAGCCTCGTCTCCGCGGCGTTCTGTCCGACGGCGAGATCGACGCGACCGTCGGCGTCGAAGTCCGCCGCGGCCGCGCCTCGCTGATCGCCGACCAGCCGGATGCCCGACGCCGCTGCCGGCATCGGCGTGAGCCCCCCCTTCCCGTCTCCCTGGAGGAGCAACCCGCGTCCCTGATCGAGCCGGGGCGTCCCGAGGTCCGTCTGGGAGAAGTTCTGGGCGAGGAAGAGATCCTCGTGGCCGTCGCCGGTGAAGTCCGCTACCACCACGCCGAATGCGGGTGAGAGCTGGGCCTCGGGATCGAGCGGCACCGCCTCGAAGCGCCCGCCGTGGTTCCTGAAGAGGGTGTGGTCGAGGGTGGTCGCGCGCAGGATGCCGATGCGCGACATCGCGGGGCCGATCACCCGGTCCACCGGTGCGTCGGCGTAGGCGCCGAAGGTGGGCGTGCGCTCCCGCACGCCGGGCACCGCCAGGGCGAGGAGAGAGAGCGTGTTGAGCGGGGCGACCGCGCCGATCCGCGGATCGTGCCGCGCGAGCAGCATGTCCACCGATCCGCCCTCGTCGAAGTTGCCGGCGTAGAGGAGCAGCGGGCGCGCCGAATCCGCCTGGTACGGGAGGTTCCGGCCCCAGCTCGTCGCCACCAGGTCCATGCGCCCGTCGCCGTCGAAATCCCCCGCGGCGATGCCGTTCCAGCGTCCGGGCTTCCGGTCGAGCCCGAGCCGCGCCGTCGCGTCGGACAGCCTTCCCTGCTCGTTCAGAAAGAGCTTGACCGGTCCCCAGTCGATGGCGAGCGCGAGGTCGGGGTCGCCGTCGGCATCGACGTCGGTGAAGGTGGCTCCCGAAACGAGGCCGACGCCGCGGAGAACAGCGGTGTTCGGCGCGTCGAGCGTGAACCGTCCGCCGTCGTTCCGGAAAACCCGGGAATTGGCCGGCACGGGGTAGACACCCGGCGCCACCCGGCCTCCGACGAAGAGATCGAGATCGCCGTCCAGGTCGAGATCGGCGAGCGCGAGCGGTCCGACGCTCGACGTATCGCCGGTCACCGCCGGCGCCGGCCGTCCCCGGCCGGCGGAAAAGCTCAGCACGCCCGGGGCCGCGAGCGCCTCCGGCGGCGTGCGCGCTTCATAGCTCGACTGGCCGGCGAGCACGACGGTACCGCCCTCGACGGGCAGGCCGACCGCGGAGGTGAGGTCGAACGCCCCGGCCGTGCCGAGCGAGGTTCGCGTGAAGCGGTTACCGGCCTCGTTCCGGAAGAGCGCGAGGGCGCCGCCCGCGCCCGTCGTGACGATCAGATCGTCGTCGCCGTCGGCATCGACGTCGATCCAGCTCACCCCCGGGCCGAGCTGGCTCAGCTGCATCGGGAGGAGGGGCTGGCGGGCGTAGTCGTTGTAGTAGGGGTCGTGGTGACGATGGCCGCCGAGCACCGCCGAGACGTCGTCGAACAGAGGGGCTATAGAGGGGCCAGGGGCTGGGGAGCTGGGGAGCTGGGGAGCCGGGGACCCGGGGGCGTCCGGTTCCCGGATCTCGTACAGCCGACCGGGCACCGCGTCGGCCACCCGGCTCACGGTGCCGTTCCGCCACCGCACCTCGATGGTGAGCCGCTCCGCCTCGCCGGCCGCGAAGGTGAGCGCGGCCTCGCTGCTCGAGAGATAGAGCCCGCCCAGCGTCACCTCGCGGGCCTGGGCCGGCAGGCCCTCGCCGCGCACGGTGATCACGGCGCCGACGCCTTGCGTGTTAGGCGCTGCGCCCGCGAGCCGGACCGCGATCCGCCGGGCCGGGGCGTCGTTCCGGAGCATCGCGGCGGGCGACCCAAGCCGGTTGATGACCACGTCCAGATCGCCGTCCAGGTCGAGATCCCCGGCCGCCATCCCGTGCGACACGCCGGACTCGAGGCCGAACCGCCAGGCGGCGCTCGCATCCTCGAAGGTGCGGTCGCCCCGGTTCCGGAACGCGACATTGGGCAGCGCCAGCCTGGGGTAGAACTTCCGCTCCTCCCGCCAGTCGGTGCCGGTGAGCGTGCCCTTGAGGCGTTCCTGGATGTCGGCGTCCATCAGGTCCCAGGTGTGCCCGGTCCCGACGAGAATGTCCTCCCAGCCGTCCAGATCCACGTCGAGAAAGAGCGTGGACCAGCTCCACCCGGAGGCGGTCACGCCCGCCGCGTCGGCGATCTCGGTGAAGGTCCCGTCGCCCCGGTTCCAGAGCAGCGCGTTGCGCTGCCACTGCGCCCGGTCGGCGGGGATGCCCGGCGTCTTGGGAAGCGCGGTGTGGGTCGGGATCTGGGTCTTGAGCCGGCGGGTGTCGTTCGCGAGCATGTCGACCTGGAAGAGATCGGGCCGCCCGTCGCGGTCCACGTCCGCCATGTCCACCGCCATCGTGGAGTTGCTGGTGCGGCCCAGCTGCTCGCGGGAGACCAGCCGGAAGGTCCCCTTGCCGTCGTTGAGCCAGAGCTGGTCGGGGTCCTCGAAGTCGTTCGCGACGTAGAGCTCGGGGGCACCGTCGCCGGTGAGGTCGTAGAACCGCGCCGCGAGCCCGAAGTCCTCGGGCTCGCTCGCGAGCGGCCGGCCCGACTCGTCCTGGAACCGCGGGTTGCCGGCGATCGGCTCGCGCACGAAGCGGCCGCCGTCGTTCCGGTAGAACCAGTCGGGGTCGGCGCGCTGGATGAGGCTCACGCCGCGCAGATCGGGCCGGAGCTGAATCCGGTAGTCGGCGCGGCGGTCGGGGATCACCTCGTACCCGTCCCCCACCTTCTTCACGATCTGATCGAAGGCGCGCTGCTGGGGGGAGAGCGAGTCCAGCATGTTGCGCGTCTTGTAATTCGAGATGTACAGATCGAGGTCGCCGTCGCCGTCCACGTCCGCGGCCGCGGCCGTCGTGCTGCCGCGCGGATCCTCCGCGACCCCGGCCCGCCGGCTGATCTCGGTGAAGCGCCCGGCCCCGTCGTTCTCGAAGAGCGCCGTTCCGCCTCCCATCGACAGCACGACGAGATCGAGGTCGCGGTCACCGTCGAGATCCCCCAGCATGGCGCCGGTCGCCGGGCGGTCCCCGAGGGCCACGCCCGCGCGCGCCGCGATCTCCTCGAAGCGCCAGCCGCCCAGGTTCCGGTAGAGCGCGCTCGGTCCCTCGATCCGGGCGAGGTACACGTCCGGGAGACCGTCGCCGTCCACGTCGCCGACGGCGACGCCGGACCCGTGCATGAGGTGGCGGTTGCGATAGGCCGCCGAGTCGGAGACGTCGTTCCGGAAGGCGATGCCGGTCCTCGCGGCGGCGAGCGTGGTGAAGCCGGCGCTGCCCTTGCCGCTCCCGGCCAGCTCGCGCCACCGCACGCCGGCTTCCTCCTGCCAGGGTCCCGCCGCGGAGGGGCCGCAGGAGAGAAGGGGGAGAAGCAGCAGCGCGGCGACCGCGCCGCCGGAGGAGAGGTCGCGCCTCACTCGCCTTGGCGAGTGTGCACCCGGCGCAGCACCGCTTCGCCGATGCAGCGGCCCTGCACCGCTCCGTTCTCGATGGCCATGGGATAGTGGATGCCGCCGTAGAGCCGGGAGATCTGCGCCTCGCGCGCGGCGGCTCGGAAGCTCGGGAAGGACCGCGGCGCGTGCCCCAGGGCGACATGCGTGCTGTCCACGAAGGGCACCTCGCCGAGCAGCGCCGTCAGAACTTCGGCCGCCGCCGCCGACTGGACCGAATGCCCCGACGGATACTCGGGGAACGGCGGCGTGTTGAGCGGCGTCTGCCAGCGCGGATCGATGTGCCGCTGGATGTAGGTGACCGGGCGGAGGAGGTTGATCTCGTACTTGCTCTTCCAGCAGCCGATGAACGCGTCGGCCATGGCGATGGCCGTGAGCGCGTACATCTCCACGGTGCGCTCCGGCGTGAGGCCCTTCTCGGTGGCGAGCGCGCTCATGATGCCGAGCCAGTGCCCCGCCGGCGTGCCCGACTCGCCGGGGTTGTCCGCCCAGAAGTAGGCGATCGCGCGGCGCTCCGCGTCGAGGGACGCGGTCGCCTCCATCACGGCCTTCGCCTGGGCGTACATCGGGGAATTCTTCTCCGTGGACCACGGGACGGCCGGCGGCGCTGGACAGACCCCCGCGGAATCGAGGGCGAACGGCCGGAGCGAGCCCCATCCGGGCTCGAGCGCGTTGAGCGGATTGATCCCGGGAGCGGTCGTGTTGCCGGGCCGCTTGGGCCGGTTGACCGTGAGCGCGCGCTCGCTCGTCTCGCCCGGGCGGGCGCCCGCCGTGGGATTGTCGAAGGACACGAAATCGCGCGCCGCGGACAGGTTCGACGACCGGTACTGGGCCTCCGTCGCCGTCGCGAACCACTGCTCGGGCCCGGTCTTCGCCTGGTAGGCGAGCGAGCGCTTCGCGAAGCCGTCCTCCGCCGCCCAGGCGAGGATCGCCCGGGCGAGCGTAGCACCGTAGGCCAGCGACCGCTCCCGCACCGCCGCCGGCACACCGCTCCGCTCCCGCACGCCCAGCAGCGAATCCCGGAGCAGCGTGACCGCCACGCCGGTCGAGGCGAAGCCTTCCCGGTAGAGCTCACGCAGCACGAGCGTCTGGGCTTCCATCGCCACCAGCGCCGCGTCGTAGTCCTCTCCTCGCACGGGGCGGGGCAGGCTGTCGAACCCGTTGAGCTGGCCGCCCAGGGATCGCAGGCTGTCGGAAAAGGCGGCCCAGCCCTCGTACAGCGCGATGGCCGCGTAGGCCGAGGTTCGGGCGGCGACCGGCGGCGAGAGCCGCTCCGCCCGCGCGAGGGCGTAATGCGTCGCGGTCCATTTCGCGACGAAGCCCACGTCGGCGGGTGGCGCCCCGCGACTGCACGCGACGATCCCGAGCAGGGCGAGGAGAGGGAGGCGGCGAACCGGAGAGCGTCGGTCGGGCGGCGTCATCGGCGTAGGCATGGAGGATTGGGAGCTCGGGAAAGTATAATAGCGGTTCCCCCCAGAGGACCGACCTCCGTGCGCGCTCGCCGAATCCTGCCGCTCGTGCTGCTGACGGTGCCCGCCACCGCCCTCGCGCACGACCTCTTCCTCAAGCTCGAGAGCTTCTTCGTGCCGCCGAACCGGCCGGCGCGGGTGACGGTGATCAACGGCACCTTCACCACGAGCGAAAACGCCATCGTGCGGAGCCGGATCGCCGACCTGTCCGTGGTCGGGCCGGCCGGTCGCACCACCCTCGACAGCTCGGCGCTCGTACCTCTGACCAACCGCTCCCGGATCACGGTGCCGGTCGGCGGGCCGGGCACATACGTGGCGGCGCTCTCGATCCGGCCGAACGAGATCGAGCTGACCGGGGAGGAGTTCCGCGCCTATCTCGCTGCGGAGGGATTGGACGCGGTCATCGAAGCGCGGCGCGCGGCCGGTACCCTCGACCGTGCCGTGAAGGAGCGCTACGCGAAGCACGTGAAGGCCGTCTTCCGGGCGGCGCGCGCCGGCGGCGAGGGGTGGAGCACGGTCTTCGGCTATCCGGTGGAAATCGTTCCGCTCGCCGATCCCTACACGCTCAAGAGGGGAGATACCCTGCGGGTGAGGCTGCTCGTGGCCGGACGGCCGGCGCCGGCCGGCACCGTGCTGCTCGCGGGCGGGCGCAACCAGGCCGGCACCCGTCTGCAGGTGCAGCGCCTGGCCTCGGACGCGGAAGGCAGCGCCGCGATCGTGCTTCGGAGCACCGGCACCTGGTACGCCAAGTTCATCCACATGACGCCAGGGTCGGGCGGGGCGGATTACGTGAGCGAGTGGGCGACGCTGACGTGGGCGGTCAGATAGGGACTAGCCCCTCGCGAGCATCCGCTTGATCGGCCGGACCAACAGCGCCATCAGGAGCGCGAACAAGAGCGCGATCGCCGTGACCGCACTGAAGATCTCGACCCGCGAGAGCGATTCGTAGAGGCGCGCGACCTCGCCGGCGATCTTGTTGCCCACCGACGTGGCGAGGAACCACACCCCCATCATGAGGCCCGTCACGCGGGCCGGCGCGAGCCTCGTCATCGCGGAGAGTCCGACCGGACTCAGGCAGAGCTCGCCCGCGGTATGCAGGAAGTAGGTGAGGATGAGCCACAGCGGGCTCACCTTCACGCCCCCGGCGGCCGCGCTCGCGGCCATGATCATCACGCCGAAGCCCGCGCCGAGCAGGAAGAGCCCGAGCGAGAACTTGGCCGGGCTCGACGGATCCCGGGGCCCGAGCTTGAGCCAGATCCAGCCGGCGACCGGGGCGAAGAGGATAATGAAGAGCGCATTCACCGACTGGAGCCAGCTCGCGGGATAGTCGAAACCGAGGACCGAGTTTCGTGTCTCCCGATCGGCGAAGAGGTTGAGCGTGGACGCCGCCTGCTCGAACGCCGACCAGAAGACGGTGGCGCCGAGGAAGAGGACGAAGATCACGACCAGCCGCTTCCGTTCGTCCGGCGTCCAGTCGCCCCCCAGGAAGAGCCACGCGAAGAAACCGACGGTGACGAGCAGGAGGATCCAGTTCGTCGCCCCGGCGATGCCGGTGGCCGTCACGCTCATCACTCCCGCCGACGACAGCACGGCGAGGCCGCCGATGATCACCGCGAGCGCGCCGAGCCCGAGGAAGAGCTTCCGCCGCTCGACCGCGCGGGCTTCCGGCGTCGGGGCGCCGAGCACCGTCTTGCCCGCGTCACCCAGCCGGTTTCCCGTGAGGACGTACTGAACGAGGCCGAGGAACATGCCCAGCGCGCCGACACCGAACCCGACGTGCCAGGCCTGGGCGGGATCGACTCCCCACCCCTCGAGGATGCGGCGGAAGGCGGGACTCTGCGCGAACCACCCGGTGGCGAGCGGCGCGAGAAAAGCCCCCAGATTGATCCCCATGTAATAGATGGAGAAGCCGGCGTCCCGGCGGGCGTCCGCCTCGGAATAGAGCTGGCCGACGAGGGCGCTGATGTTGGGCTTGAGGAGGCCTGTGCCCAGCACGATGAAGGCGAGGCCCGGGAAAAAGAGCGCGGTGCCCGGAACGGCGAGCGAAAGCTGGCCGAGCATGATGAAGACGCCGCCGAGAAACACGGACCGGCGCAGGCCCAGCACCTTGTCGGCGACCCAGCCGCCCGGGAGCGACATGAGGTAGACCATCGCGGCGTAGGTCCCGTAGATCGCTCCGGCGCGGTCGGCATCGAGGCCCATGCCCCCGGTCGCGATGGGCGCCACCATGAACAGGACGAGGATGGCGCGGAGACCGTAGAAGCTGAACCGCTCCCACATCTCGGTGAAGAACAGCGTGCTCAAGCCGCGGGGGTGCTTGATGCGGCCGGCGCCCTCCGGATGCGTCATCGCGCGCGCGTCCTCAGTCGAAGAGTTCGTTTTGCCCCGCCGCGGCGGACTCCGCGGGTGGACGCAACAGCTCGCCCAGGCGCTCTTCCCACCGCTCCACGTCGAAGCGGTGCTCGTGCAGCAGGGCGCGCCGCAGCACGGGCGAGAACTCGTGGAACG
>JBOHSH010000279.1:0-22724 GCA_050733195.1 Gemmatimonadales bacterium | reverse complement strand
AGCGCGAGCGGCCCGCGGAGCCGCCAGGCCAGGGCGGTGTTGTACGCGACCATGCCCGGCGCGGCGCGGTCCAGCAGCCACAGGACTTCCTGCGCGTAGCTCTGGGGAGCGTCCTCTCCAGGCGGCCGAGGAGGGATCGCATCGGATTCGGTCCGATCGAGGCCTTCTTCGGCGAGCAGCCGCGCGATCAGGCTGCGCTTGGCCGCGTCGAGCGCGGCCCGCGCCTCCTGGTCAGCCATCGAGAATCGCCTCCCGAACCTCGGCAGCGCTCATCTCCTCCACCCGTCTGATCACTCCGGCGATGCGCTCCACCTCGTCGGGCGTGCGTCCCCGCGCGGCGATCGCCTCGGCCAGACCCGCGACCGTGGGGTGATCGAAGACGGCCGAGACCGGCAGCTCGATCCCGAAGGCTTCCCGGAGCCGCGAGAGAATCCGCGTGGCGACCAGGGAATGGCCGCCGAGATCGAAGAAGCCTTCGGTCACTCCGATGACCGGGCGGTCCAGCAGCTCTTGCCAGATCCGCGCCACGACCCACTCCGTCGCGGTGCGGGGCGGTGCCGATGCCCTGGCCGGAGCCGCCGCGACGGCCGGCCAGGGCTCGATCCGTTTCAGCGCGTCGCCGACGGTCAGGTTCGGATTCCCGGCCACTTCGCCGAGGACTCGCTCGAGACTCTCCAGCAGGCGTGCGGCATCGTCCGCCGTCGCGAACGGACCTCTCCAGGCCAGCTCCAGATCGAGCACGTCCTGGCCGGCGACCACGAGGGTGAGCGGGAAATTCGTTCCGGTATCGATCGGAGCCGGCTCGACGTCGACCAGGTCGCCCAGCCAGCCGCGGTGGTCGCGCTCCGCGCCGTGATGCTGGAAGACGAGCAGGGTGTCGAACACCCGCCGATGGGGCGGAAGCCCGCTCCACGCATGGATGGCCGTGAGTGGCGTGGCCGTGTGGCGCTCGATGACCCACTGTCGCTCCAGCACGCGCTGGGCGACGGCCGACATTCCATCCTCCGACTCCAGCCGGAGGCGGAGCGGCAGGTTGTTCGCGCACAGACCCACGAGGCGGTCCATTCCGGGAACGCCTGGATCCCGACCCGCGACCGCGAGCCCGAGCACGACGTCGGCCGAGCCCGTGATCCTCGAGACACAGGCGGCCCAGGCCGCGGTGACCGTCGCGTTCACCGTGACGCGGCAGGCCGCAGCGATCGCCTTCAGCTCCGCGGTGATCTCTCGCCCGATCGATCGGCGCCCGGAGCCCTTGGCCCCCGATTCGCCGCGGTCCGGCGAGAGCGGCACGGGTGCCGCGCCTGCCAGCTCCTCTCGCCAGAACTCCTCCGCTGCAGCGCGGTCGACGCCGCGGGAGAGGAACGATGCCCAGGAAGACGGGGGCTCGAGCGCCGGCGTGGTCTCGACCAGCCTGCTTCGATAGAGGATACCCACGTCCCGGAGGACCAGCGGCCAGGAGCCGCGGTCGAGCAGGAGGTGATGGTGGGTCCAGATGCAGGTCCAGTCCGCCTCGCCGGTGCGGATCAGGGTGACCCGCATGAGCGGGGCCGAGCCTCGCGCGAAGCCCCGGGTCCGGTCCTCACCGAGAAGCGTCTCGAGCCGCTGCGCGAGGTCCTCTCCCGACGCTCCCGTCCAGTCGAGGACCGTTATCGGCAGCTCGGCGGTGGCAGGGATGACCTGCACCGGCTGTCCCAGGCCTTCCGTGACGAACGCGGCCCGGAGCGCGGCGTGCCGCTCCATGACCGTTCGCCATGCCTGCGTGAAGGCTTCGACGTCGACGGGGCCGCGGAGCCGGTACCGCCACTGCTCGACGCCGACGTCCCTCCCCGTGCCGTCGCCGCCGGCGGCGAGGAAGAGCTCCTGCATCGCGGTGAGCGGAAGGATGTCGCTGACCGCCGCTCCCTCCGGGATCAGGCGCTCGAGGTCGCGCTGGGTGAGGGACACGAGCGGAAAGTCGGCGGGAGAGTATCGCCGAGCGGGTCTTGCGCTCGCGTGCGCCACGATCGCCCGGAGCGCGCTCATCACTCGCTCCGCGGCCTCGCGAATCGTCTCGTCGCGATGGAGCGACGGGCTCCACGTCCACCGGATCTCGAGGCAGCCGGCCGCCACCGCCGCGTTGATCTCGACCGCGTGCGAGCGCTCGGCACCGTCCGACCGCCAGGGCCCCGCGCTTTCCGGGGCGAAGGCAAACAGTCCGGAGTCCCCGAGGACGCGGTCGAACTGGCCCAAGTAGTTGAAGAGGATTTCGGCGGGCGCGGTCGCGGCGAGCTCGGGTTCGCCCCGGAGATACCGCAGTATGCCGAAGCCGGTCCCTCCCTCCGGAATCGCGCGCATCTGCTCCTTGACGGCGAGCAGGTCGGCACCGGAATCCCGCGCCTCCGGCAGGACGAGCCGGAGCGGAAAGAGCGCGGTGAACCACCCGATCATTCGGGAAACGTCGGGGGCCCCCGGCAGCTCCTCCCGGCCGTGACCCTCGAGGTCGACCCGGAGCGGCCGGTCAGGCCCGGCGCCCAGCCCGCGCGCCAGCGCCATCACCAGCGTCTCCGTGATGCGCGTCCCATAAGCGCCCGGCACCCGGCGGAGCAGCGCCTCGGTCGTGTCGTGGTCGAGCGTGACGACGAGCGTGCGGGCGGTTCCTTCCCGATTCGCTCCCGGGGCGGCCGCCCCATCGGCCGGGAGGAGCGGCGGCGCCGCCACACTCATCCGGCGCCAGAGCGGGAGCTCCCGGTCGAGCGCCGCGTTTACGGAGCGCCGTCGTAGCGCCTCGGTCCAGCCCCGAAAGGTCCCGCGACTTCGGGGCAGTGAGACGGGAAGGCCGCCGGCCGCCTGTCGGGAGGCGGCTGCAAGGTCCTCGAGGAAGATCCCCCAGCTCACCCCGTCGATCACCAGGTGATGCGCCACGATCAGCAGCCGGTTGTCCATCTCCTCGAGCAGCCGGATCCATACGAGCCGGATCAGCGGTCCGCGCTCGATCGAGAGGCCCTCGTGCGCCGCCCGCGCCAGCTCCCCGATCGCCCGGGGGATGTCGGGCGCGGGATGGGCGCGGAGGTCGTGACGCTGGAGCGACGCGAATGCCGACTCGGCGGCGTAGCGCTGCGTCCAGACGCCGCGCTCCCGGGCGAATCGGAGACGGAAGGCGTCGTGCTGGGCGACCGCGGCCCGGGCGGCGGTGTCGAGCACGTCGTCGTCGAGTGTGGCCGGCACGCGCAGGAGGAAGGCCTGGTTCCAGTGGTCCAGTCCGGCAGGCTCGCGGTCGAGCAGCCACCGCTGAATGGGGGCCAGCGGCACCTCGCCTGCGAGGTCGACCGGGGCTGCCTCCGATTCCGCGACTGGCCGGGCCTCCGCCGCCAGCGCGGCGAGCGTCGGGTAGCGGAACAGATCGCGCGGGTTGAGCTCCAGTCCCGCGGCGCGCGCACGGGAGACGATCTGGATGCTCAGGATCGAATCGCCGCCCAGAGCGAGGAAGTCGTCGTCCAGGCCCACGCGCTCCAGGCGCAGTACCGCGGACCAGATGGCGGCGAGCGTGCGCGCGGGCTCGCCTTCGGGGGCGCGGTAAGCCGGCGCGGCCTCGGCGCGGGACTCGGGAGCGGGAAGCCGGCGCCGGTCGAGCTTGCCGTTGGGAGAGAGGGGGAGCTCGTCGAGCGGCACGACTGCGGCCGGCAGCATGTGCTCGGGCAGAGTGCGCGCGAGCTCGCGCCGAACCTCGGCGAGGCTTCGCGTCGGGCCGTCGCCGACCAGGTAGGCGACCAGGCGTGCGGCGCCCGGGCCGTCCTGACGGACCGCCACGGCCGCTCGGCGAACGCCGGGCAGCGCCTCGAGTGCCGCCTCGATCTCGCCGAGCTCGATGCGGAACCCGCGCAGCTTCACCTGGTCGTCGAAGCGGCCGAGGTACTCGATCGCCCCGTCGGGAAGGAACCGCGCCCGGTCGCCGGTGCGATACAGCCGCGCCCCGGGATCTGTCCCGGCGCGGAACGGATCGGGCACGAAGCGCTCGGCCGTGAGCTCCGGCCGGCGGTAGTACCCCAGCCCGACCTGGACGCCGCCGATGAAGAGCTCGCCCGCGACGCCGATCGGCACCGGTCGAAGCTCGGGATCCAGGATATAGAGCTGCGTATTCGCGACCGGCCGTCCGATCGGGACGATTCCGCGCGGATCCCCGGGCACGCAGGTCCAGTGGCTCACGTCCACCGCGGCTTCCGTGGGCCCGTAGAGGTTGTGCAGCTGGGCGCCGAATCGGGCGAAAAACCGTTCCTGCAGCGACCATGGCAGCGCCTCACCGCTCGCCATGACGTGTCGGAGCGAGACACAGCGGGCCGGGTCGGCCGCGTCCACGAACGCGGCGAGCATGGACGGGACGAAATGCAGTACGGTGACGCGTTCGCGCGCGATGAGCTGGGCCAGATACGCCGGCTCCTGGTGCCCGCCGGGGCGCGCGACGACCAGTCTCGCTCCCACGATGAGAGGCCAGAAGAACTCCCAGACCGAGACGTCGAAGCTGAACGGAGTCTTCTGGAGCACGCTGTCGGATGGCCCGAGGAGATACTGCTCCTGCATCCAGAGCAGCCGGTTCACGATGCCGCGATGGGCGTTGAGCGCCCCTTTCGGCCGGCCCGTCGAGCCCGAGGTGTAGATCATGTAGGCCGGGTCGCCCGGAGCGGGCCGCGGTCGCTCGACGGGTCGGCTCCCGGACCGAACCCCGTCGACCTCCACGATCGCCACGTCCGTGTCGGGGAGCGCGGACCGCTGGCGTGACAGCGTGAGCAGGAGGGCCGGCGCCGCATCCTCCAGCATGAACCGCACGCGCTCCGGCGGATAGTCGGGATCGACCGGAACGTACGCGGCGCCCGCCTTGAGCACGGCGAGCAGGGAGACCACCATCTCGATCGATCGGTCGAGACAGACCGCCACGAGGGACCCGCGGCTCACGCCGCGCGCCGCAAGCAGCGCGGCCAGATGCTCCGCGCGCCGGTGCAGCTCCCGATACGCGAGGGTGACACCGTCGAAAGTCACCGCCGGAGCGTCGGGCGTGCGCTCCACCTGGCGCTCCAGCAGATCCACCAGGGTCAGGTCCAGCGGGTACGGCCGATCCGTATCGTTCCAGGTCCGGACGACGAGGAGCTGCTCCTCGGGTTCGCGGTCGTCCAGAGTCCGGAGGATCGGATCGTCTTCGTGCGCCATCGCTTCGAGAATCCGGCGATAACGGCTGAGGAGCCGGCGGGCGGTGTCTCGCGTGACGCGGCCAGGATCGTATTCGAGCCGGAGCGCCAGTCGTTCCCCGCCGTAGGCCGCGAGCGTGAGCGCGAACGTGTTGCGCTCGTACAGGCGTAAGCGCCGTGCGGCCCACGCACCGCCCAGCGCCTGCATGCGCCGCTCGAGCTGGTACGTGTCGAACATCACGATGGAATCGAACAGCGGCGTGCCGGCCGGCACCTCGCTCCAGCCCTGAATGCGGTTGAGCGGAGCAGCGGCGTGGGGACGGCCGGCTCGCCAGACGGCGCGAAGCTCCCGAAGCCACTCGCCCAGGCGAGCGTCGCTTCGGGCCCGGACCCGCACCGCAACGGTGTTGATGCACAGGCCGACGAGGTCATCCGCCCCGGGGACGCTGTCGCGTCTGAGCGCACGCGTGGCTCCGAAGACCACATCCTCCTCGCCCGCCCCGCGGGAGAGCAGCAGCGCCCACGCCCCCTGCACGAGGGTGTTCAGGGTGACGCCGTGCCGGGCGGCCGCCGCCTCGAGCGCGCGCGTCCCGGGCTCCGAGAGCTCGACTTCCTCGTCCGGGTGCCGGCCGTCCCGGAAGGCGGGACCGCCCGCCGTGGCGAAGCCGATCGGCGTCGGAGCGCTGAAG
Organism: Gemmatimonadales bacterium; assembly: GCA_050733195.1. Lineage (GTDB taxonomy): Bacteria > Gemmatimonadota > Gemmatimonadetes > Gemmatimonadales > GWC2-71-9 > JABFSM01. The sequence continues at coordinate 16,879 of JBOHSH010000279.1, read as the reverse complement.
CCGCGAAGGGTTTGCCGCCACCACGATTCCGCACCGGCGAGCTCGCGGGAGCGAAGCCACGCCACGTAACCCGCGTACCCGCCCGAGGGCGCGACGTCTTCCCGAGCGCCGGCCTCGCTCCCGGGGGTCAGGGCATCGCGCAGGACAATCGGGAACGCCCGGCCGTCACAGAGGATGTGATGGAACGTCCAGACCAGGGTCCAGGCCGCGGTGCCCCGGCGGAAGAGCCCCAGCCGGAAGAGCGGCGCCTGGTCGAGCCGGAAGCCGACCTGTCGGTCGGCGTCGAGAAACCGCTCGAGCATGGCGCCGTGGAGCTCGGGCCCGACCTCCGTCCAGTCCTCGACGAGAAGGGGCGCACGAATCGCTCGATGCACTCGCGTTTCGGGATGCTCCAGCCCCTGCCAGCCGAAGGAGGCGCGGAGCATCGGGTGCCGGCCAGCCATGCGCTCCCACGCCGCTCGTACCGCGGACGGGTCCACCGCCTCGTCGAGGGTCACGACGATCTGCTCGATGTTGGTGCCCGAGTGCGTCGCGGCCAGCTCGTGAAAGAGCATGCCCTCCTGCAGCGGGCTCAGCGGGTGACGGAGCTCCGCCTGCGCCTCGTCCCGCGACGAGGCGCCGATGACGCCGATCTCCGCCGCTTCAGCCCCATTGTGGTGGCTCGTCATCCCTGACCCGCGCCTGCGGAGGCAACCCGAAAAGGCCGATCGCTCGACCGCGCTGAATTCGGTAAGCCAAGCCGTGATCGCGACTTGGCCCGATCGAGAAGCTCAAGGTTCATGCCGCGCGGGACGCCGGAACTGGAGATCGAACGGGGGCCGCCGGCATGGCGCCTGATGGAGCGAAAAACCCGGGGACATGCGGTGCGGTCACGAGTTGGGTCGCCGGCGCGGGGGCGCGAAAGAAAGACGGGGAGGCCGCACGCTTGGCGCTCGTGCAACGGGCACCAGACGGCTGTAGTGTACTAACAACATATCTGTAGTTACGATACGACGCTCTAGCGTTCGATTGCACGCGCATCGCCGTGTTTACGCCACGCACGGTTGAGGTTCCGAGCCGCGTGCTAACGGCTTTGGTGGCATAGAACTGGCCCCCGGACGGCACGCGCCCGTTCGGGCTGCGCGGTCTCTCACGCTCCCGGCCCGGTCTTGGTCATGAGGGTTCTCCTCTTTCGCTCGCTGTGCGACACGGGTGGGGTTTCCTCCTGGATGCAGGAGCACGCGCGTGAGCTCCGCCGACAGGGCGCGGACCCGGAGTTCTGGTTCGAGGAGGCGTCCGTGCGGACGGCGGAATTCGACCGGATCGGCCGGACTACCGTGGGCCCGATGCCGGTACTGCTGCGCCGGCTCGAACGGGATCCGTTTGACGTCGTCCACGTCTCGAGCTCCGACGCGCCCGCCGAGCTTCTCACCCTCCTGCGGCCGAGGCCGCGGATCGTGGCCAGCAACCGGGGGGCCTTGTCGGATTTCTGGGACCGCGGAAACTGCGTTGCGCGCACGGCGGTGTCGCGGGACATGGCGCGACTCGACCAGCCGTTCACCGACGTCCTCGTCGAGCCGATCCTGAACGGACTCGATCCGACCCGCTTCTCGCCGCCCGCGGACCGCGACGGAGGCCGGCCGATCCTCGCCTGGGTCGGCCGCACCACAGACATCCAACACAAGGACTTCCCTCGGTTCACGCGGATCGTCGCGCGCCTCTGCGGGCCCGCGCCACGCGTCTGGATCGCGGATGCGCACGGCGCCGACTGGAGCGCCTTCTCGTTTCCGCCCTGCGAGCGGATCGAGATCGAGCGCTGGAGCCGGGTTTCCCACGACGGAATGCCCGAGTTCTACCGGGCCGTGGCGCGCACCGGCGGTCTCGTCGTCATGACGTCGCCGACGGAGGGATTCGGCTGGGTCGCGGTGGAAGCCGCCGCCTGCGGCGCGGCGGTGATCGCGCCCGACGTCGTGGGCCTTCGGGAGACCGTGATGCCGGGAGTGACCGGAGCGCTCTTCCCGCCCGGTTCGGCCGACAGCGACGTGGCCCGGCTGGTGGAAGCCTGGCTGGCCGGTCCCGCCGGCGATCCGGCCGAGCGGCAGCGCCGCGCGGAGGCGGCCCGCGACGCCTTCTCGCTCGAGACCATGACCCGGCGATATCTCGATGTCTATCAGCGCCGGGTGCCGCTCGCGGCTCCCGAGCCGCGGCCGCGACACGAGCCTGGGGATCCGGCGCTGCCGATCCTCCTCGGCCGCCTTGCGTCGACCCGGCGCTGGCGAGGGAGGACGCTGGTCAACGCGACGCGCGACCTCCTGGACGACGGGCGGACCGATCTCGCCGCCCGCGCTCTGCGGCTCGCAATGAGAAGGGTGCCCGATCAGCTGATCGGACCGCCGAACAACCGGCGTGTGGCGCGATCGGCGATCCGGATCGCGGGCCGCGCGCTCCGCGGCAGGTGGCGGCGATGACCCGCTCGCGGCTTCGCGCCGCCCTGCTCAACTCCGCGCTGGTGCTCGCGGGCATCGGAGTCCCGCTCGCAGGGCTCGAGGCGTATTTCCGTTTCGCCGCCCCGCAGCGCCCGGGCATCTACGCCCCCGACTCGGTGCTGCTCCATCGCCTGGTTCCGCGGGGCATGAAGGTGTACCGCCATCACCGCGGCAACGGCGGAGGGCGCGTCAACGTCTACGTCAATCCCGACGGCTTCCGCGGACCTCCGCTCCGCCGCGACGGCGACGCGCCGCGGGTGCTCGTCTACGGCGATTCCTTCATCGAGGGCGAGTTCGTGCCCGACCGGGAGTCCTATCCGCGGGTGCTGGAGCGCTACCTCCGCGCGGCGCGCGGCGACTCAGTGGAGGTCGTGAACGCCGGCGTCATCGGGTACGGACCCGACCAGGTGCTCCTGCGCATGGAGCGCGAGCTCGACCGGCTCAAGCCCGCGGGCGTCGTGGTCGCGGTCTTCGCCGACAACGACCTGGGCGACCTCGTCCGCAACCGGATCTTCCGCCTGGCCGCCGACAGCACGCTGGTGCGCAACCGCTATGTGCTGAGCCCGGCGATCCGGCGGTACCTCGGCGCCTGGTCGCGGCCGACCGGACTCCGGCGGCTCCACCTCGTGCGGTGGGGACTGCGCCGGATGGAGGACGCGCGGGGCTCGATCGCGGACGTCGCCGCAGGCCTGTCCCCCGAGGATCCCAGGCCCCCGATGGACCAGTACCTCGACTGGTCGCTCCGGCGCAGCGCGGCGACGTATCGGAGCTTCGTCGAGCAGGGGAGCGATACCGTCACCTCCCTCCTCGGCGATCACTACGACGCCGACATCGCGCTCACGCCCGACGCGCCCTCGGCCCGCTACAAGCTCGCCGTGATGGAGCGGGTTCTCGGCGAAATGCGACGCCTGCTCGAGCCGCGCGGCATCGCCGGCCTGGTGCTCATCATTCCGTCGCCGGTCGACATCTGCGAGTCCTACGATCCCCGCGTGGATTCCACCGCTCATCCCCGGTACGACCGCCGGCGGCAGAGCCGCGAGATCGAAGCGATGGCCCGGCGACAGGGGCTCCGGGTGCTCAACCTGTGGGAGCCCTTCCGCGAGGCTGGAGCGTGCGCGCTCTACTACCGGTACGGCGACAACCACTGGAACGCGGCGGGGCAGCTCGAGGCCGCGCGCGCCACCCGGGACAGCCTGCTCTTCGGGACCAGTCCGTGACCGCGACCTGGATCCTCGGCGTCTCCGCCTTTTATCACGACAGCGCCGCCTGCCTTCTCCGGGACGGCGAGATCGTGGCGGCCGCCAGCGAGGAGCGGTTCACCCGGATCAAGGGCGACCCCGCGTTTCCCTCCCACGCGGTAGAGTTCTGCCTCGCCGAAGGCGGGATCGGCGTGGGTGATCTCGCCCACGTCGGCTTCTACGACAAGCCGCTGCTCAAGTTCGAGCGGATTCTCGAGAGCTTCCTCGGCATCGCGCCACGCGGATTCCGGCAGTTCCGGCTCGCCGGACCGCTCTGGCTCAAGGAGAAGCTTTTCACGGACCGGTTGATCCGCGACGCGCTGGGCGGCTGGAAGGGCTCGCTCCTCTACGCGGAGCACCATGAGTCGCACGCCGCGAGCGCCTTCTTCCCCTCTCCGTTCGAGCGGGCGGCGGTGCTCACGATGGACGGCGTAGGTGAGTGGGCGACCGCTTCCCTCGGAATCGGCGACGGGAACGACCTCCGTCTCCTCCGGGAGCTGCACTGGCCCGACTCGCTGGGCCTGCTCTACTCGGCCTTCACCTACTACACCGGCTTCAAGGTCAACTCCGGCGAGTACAAGGTCATGGGCCTCGCGCCCTATGGCGAGCCGCGCTACGTCGATCTGATCTACCGCGAGCTGATGGACCTCAAGGAGGACGGCTCGTTCCGGCTCAACCAGAGATACTTCGACTATCTGGGCGGGCTCACGATGACCAGCGCGGCCTTCGACGAGCTGTTCGGCGGCCCGCCGCGGCAGCCGGAGACGAAGCTCACCCAGAAGGAGATGGACCTGGCCCGCTCGGTGCAGGACGTGTGTGAGGAAGTGATGTTGCGAATGGCCCGGACAGCTCACCGGGAGACCGGCGCGCCCGATCTGTGCCTCGCGGGCGGTGTGGCCCTCAACTGCGTCGGGAACGGCCGGCTCCTGCGGGAGGGGCCGTTCGAGCGCATCTGGATCCAGCCGGCCGCGGGCGACGCCGGCGGCGCGATCGGGGTGGCCCAGCTGATCTGGCACCGGTATCTGGGTCGAGAGCGCACTCCCATCCACGGCGGGGACCGCATGCACGGAGCCCGCCTCGGACCGGCATACGACGCGGATACGGTCGAGGCGTTCCTCCGCAAGCAGGGTGCGGTCTATCGCCGGCTCGAGCCCGACCAGCTCCTCGAGAAGACGGCGGAGCTGCTCGCGGACGAGAAGGTCGTCGGGTGGTTCGAGGGGCGGATGGAGTTCGGGCCCCGGGCGCTCGGGGGTCGCAGCATTCTCGGCGATCCGCGAAGCCCCAGGATGCAGGCCCAGATGAATATCAAGATCAAGTTCCGCGAAGGCTTCCGTCCCTTCGCGCCGAGCGTGCTCCGCGACCGCTGTGCCGAGTATTTCGCGCTCGACTCCGACTCCCCGTACATGCTCCTGGTTGCGCCCGTCGTCGAATCCCGGCGGATCGCGCCGACCGACGGGCAGCGCGACCTCTGGGGGATCGACCGGCTCAACGTTCCCCGCTCGGATATCCCGGCCGTCACCCACGTCGACTACTCGGCGCGGATCCAGACGGTGAACGCCGAGGAGAGCCCCCGCTATCATGCCCTCCTGCAGGCGTTCGCCCGCCGCACCGGGTGCGGCGTGGTGGTCAATACGTCGTTCAACGTCCGGGGCGAGCCGATCGTCTGCTCGCCCACCGACGCCTATCGCTGCTTCATGCGGACGCACCTCGATGCGCTGGTGTTGTGGCCGTTCCTGCTGGAGAAGGCCGACCAGCCGGCCTGGAAGGAGACCGAAGATTGGCGAACCGAGTTCAGCCTCGATTGAGCCCCCGGGAGGGGCGACGCTTCGGCCTGCCTGTCGGCGGCGTGGCCGCCGCGTTCGGCGCGGTCGCCTGGTGGCGCGGCGGCGATCGTCTCGGCCCGACGCTCCTCGCCGGCGGGGTTCTGCTCCTCGCCGCGGGCCTGGCCGTTCCGGAACGGCTCGGTCCGGTGTACCGCACCTGGATGGGTCTGGCGCACCTGCTGTCCCGGATCACCACTCCCATCGCGCTGGGGGTGATCTACTTTCTGGTGCTCACCCCGACCGGACTCCTGCGCCGCTGGATAGGCAGCCGGCCGCTGGAGCGGCGCCCGGTCAATGGAAGCTACTGGATCGATCGGGCGACAGTCGTGCGGCCCCCGGCCGACATGGAACGGCAATTCTAGGAGGAAATCATGGCGACGAGTCTGGTGAGTGAGGTCTGGGCCTTCCTCAAGGTTCGCAAGAAGTTCTGGCTGCTGCCGCTCCTGGTGGTGCTGTTCGTGGTCGGGGGACTTCTCGTCTTCGCGCAGGGCTCGGTGCTAGCGCCGTTCATCTATACGATCTTCTAAGCGGGAACCGGGAGCGGGCCGACGTCCGATGGAGGGTGTCGGTCAGCGCGCGGGCGTCTCGTAGGGATCCCACTCGCTTCGCTCGGTGTCGTGGAGCGACGTGATGCCCGTCTGGCGCAGCCATTCCGTGATCACGAGGATCGCCCAGACGCGCGGCGCGTTCGCGCCGTTCTTCCGCCAGGACCCGTGAATCCAGCTCAGCGGCTCGGGGCGAAAGTACTTTCGGGCCCGGTCGCCGAACGTCGCGTCGATGCGCGACGCGAACGCGTTCCGGAGCCAGGTCCGGACCGGCATGCTGAAGCCCCTCTTGCTCCGCATCCCGATGCCGGGCGGCAGGTCCTGCGCGAAGGCATCGACGAGGATGCGCTTGAGACCGGTTGCGTCGTATCCCCGGCCCGTCGCCTCGCGATCCTTGATCACCGCCGGGTCGAACTTCATGTCCCACGGCAGCGGAAAGACGTATTCCACCACCCGCCGGTCGATGAGCGGGACGCGGACTTCGAGCGAGTGGATCATGCTCACCGCGTCTGCGTCGCGCAGGAGCCGGTGGCCCATGAAGCTGCGGAGACTGAGCAGGCTCAGCCGCTGGAACGGGTCCTGGAGGTCTGGGTCGTGCAGCCCCTCGTTCACCGCGATGAGATCGCGGTAGATCGCGTCGGTCCGAAGCTCCGCGTCCCCGAGGTCCAGCAGGCGCTGCACGAGGGCGGGGGTGAACGGGCGCTGCGTCACCGAATAGTGACCCGGTAGCGTTGCCCGTGCCGCGTCCTCATACAAGCGGACGAGCAGCCGTTCGCGCAGGGGCAGGCGCTGCCACACCGGCTGGGTCGCCCGGGCCAGGCGCGCCGCGAGCGGGCGGTGCAGCTCGTCCCGCAGCAGGTCCCGGTACACGTAATACCCCCCAAACAGCTCGTCCCCGCCGATGCCCGACAGCGCGACCGTGACGCCGGTCCGCGCGTGCTTGGACACGAGGTAGGTGTTGTAGGCGTCGAACGCCACCGGCTGGTCGAAGCCCCGGACCATGTTCTCGAAGTCGGCTTCGACGTCGCGGCTGGTGATGTCGACGGCGCGGTGGTCGGTGCCGAAGAACGCAGCCGACGCCCGGGCGTCCGTGCTCTCATCGAACGCGTCGTCCTCGCCGGCGAATCCGATCGAGTAACTCTGGATGTTGGGTGCCCCCGCCGCCCGCATGGCGGCGACCACGACGCTCGAGTCGATACCGCCGCTCAGGAACACGCCGAGCGGCACATCGCTCACCAGCTCCTCCGCGACGCTCTGCAGGATCAGATCGCGCGTCCGCGCGAGAACCTCCCGGTAATCGGGTCGCGGCCCGCCGTTCGAGCCGGATACCTTCCAGTAGCGATGGATCTCGACCGGCCGGCCAGACCTCCAGGTCAGGTAATGCCCCGGCAGCAGCGAGCGGATCCGGCTGAAGATCGTGCGGGGCTGGTTGATGTGGCCGGTGATGAAGTACTCGGTGAGCGAGAGCCGATCGAGCGTCTTGGGGATGCCGCCATGGGCCATCATACCCTTGAGCTCGGAGCAGAAGATGAACCGCCCGTTCTGCTCGGAATAGACGAATGGCTTGATGCCGAGGTGATCGCGGGCCGCGAAGAGCTCGCGCCGCTCCCGGTCCCAGACCGCGAAGGCGAACATCCCCCGCATATGCTCCAGGCAGCCGGCGCCGTGCCGCGCATAGAGCGCCAGCACGACCTCGGTGTCGCTCTGGGAGCGGAAGACGTGGCCGAGCGCCTCGAGCCGCCGCCGCTCCTCGCGGAAGTTGTACAGCTCGCCGTTGTACACCAGCACGAGCCGCCCGTCGGGGGACAACATCGGCTGGTGCCCGGCGGGAGTCAGGTCGAGAATGCTGAGCCGGTTCATGCCGAGGCTCACGGTCTCGTCGCCCCAGGTGCCCTGGTCGTCGGGGCCGCGGTGGCGCGTCGCGCCCAGCATGCGCGCGAGCGCTTCGGCATCGGGCCGGCCGGCGATGCCGGCTATGCCGCACATGCGCCGGCCGGCCGTCCGGATGGAGGGAAGCCGGAAAAGGCCCTCAGGCGGCGAGGGCCTGCTCGATGGACATCATCTGCCCCATGGCGACGACGATCTTGCGCTCGCCCTCGAACGGGTCGCGCGCGTGCGTCGTCAGCATGTTGTCGAGCATGATCATGTCGCCCTTCTGCCACTGGAACCGCACCGAGACCTTCTCGAACACCTCGCCCAGGTGCTCGATCACCTCGTCGGGGATCGGCGACCCGTCGCCGTAGTAGACGTTCCGGGGAAGCTCCTCGTCGCTGTAGAGCTCGCGAAGCGCTTCGCGGGTCTCCGGGTCGACGCAGGCGATGTGATGCAGCTGGACCTGGTTGAAGAAGATCTCCTCTCCCGTCTTGGGATGCCGCCAGAGCGCGTGGGTCTTCTGGCTAATCCGGAGCCCGTCGTTGGCGGTCCACTCGAAGTTCGCCCCGGCGTCGCGGCACATCTGCTCCACCTTGGCCCGGTCCTCGGTGTGGAAGAACGCCTGCCAGGTCGGATCCACGCCCGGCGAGAAGTTCCTCACATAGAGCAGCCCACGCGCGCGAAGCTGATCCAGCACCTTCGGGTCGATGGCCTGGCAGACTCCCCGGGTGTCGAAGATCGGCGTGGCCCCTCCCTTCGCCGCCGGCGTCACGCAGTAGAAGCTGATCTTCATCGGCCAGAGGTTGAGGTGGGAGCTTTCGTTGTGATAGAGGATCATCTGGTCGTTCGGATACCAGGTCGACTCGTAGATCTTCTCGCCGGCCGACGCGCGGGGCAGGTCGCCGTAGTCCGAGTACAGCTCGCCGTAGATGGCGAGGGCGGCGCGCTCGAAATCCGTCGGACCCGGGAGATCCCAGCCACGGAACAGAATGGCTCCGTGCCGGAGAAGCGCCTTCTCGATGGCCTCCCGGTTCTGCTTGCCCCATTGCTCCAGCAGGAGCGAGCGCTCGGCCGGCTGCAGCACCAGCGGAAGGGTGGCGCCCGGCGAGAAATACGACGGACTGACCTGGCCGCCCTGGGCCAGCGCGGCGGCGGTCGGATCGGTGGCCGGAGACATGCTCATGGCGAGCTCCTGTGATGCCGCATGCATGGTTCGGAAACCCGACGGTCGGCTGCCCAAGGCGAATCAAGGTCCGTGCCGCGGACCGGGACCCGCGAACCGCCTTCCGCCGTGCTCCAGGGGAAGACCCCACACTATCACAAACCGACCCCTCCCAAAAGGGAGGATCAGGAAATCGTTCCCGGGCAACCAGTTGCCTCCCAGCCCCCGGCGGGGATCGGGTGGCCGCAGCCCCCGTGACGGGAACCGGCCGTTAGTACGCGCGCGATCGGGGACTGCAGCCTGTAGCATCGGCGCAGCTTCGTCCCGAGGCTCCGCCTGGAGGCCCGTAGCCTAGCGGTCGACATCCGAGTCGCCCATCGTCACGTGCCACCCGTCGAGCGAGTCGAAGAACGTCGGCGGTACCGGCACGGCGTTGATCTTGCCGATGAATCGCAGGGTGGGCCGGCGGGAGACGTACCCCGACTCGTGGAAGGTCTCCCGGAAGTCGGCGTGAGAGCTGAATACGCGAATCGCCTCGGCTCCCGCCGCGTCTGCCTCGCGGTCGAGCCAGCTCAGCAGCGCTCTCAGCGCGGCCGGATCGGCGGGATCGGCGAGAAAGTCCACCAGCATGATGATGCGCCGCTGATCCTGCCGCACCTGGCGGTACACTACGTAGCCGGCGGTCTCCGCGCCCCGTACCAGCGTCGCGATCGAGTACGTTGCGTGCGGGGCGTCGACGAACTTCCAGTTGAGGTATGGGGCGTCGCGCCGCACCGCAAAGGCGAATCGCGGCGCGACGCGATCCCACAGGCGGGTGATGCCGGCATCGAAACGCGCTACCCGCCTGATCTCCCCGTCGAGCGGACGAAAACGCGCGACCAGCTCCCGAACGATCGCGCGGACCAGGCTCGCCAGTCGGCCGCGCCGGGCCGCCGCTTTCGGAGTCCTGACGAGGCGTGGGATCTTTCCGAGGTCCGACCAGCCCCTTTTCGTGACGAGGGCGTGGGATGCGTCGGTCATGCTGAGGGCGACCGCGGCACCGGCGTTCCGGTCCCAGGTGCGGAGGAGGATTTCCCCCAGGCCCCGCCGCTGCTGCTCCGGCGCGATCATCATGTCCGCAGCCCACGATCCGTTGATCTCGGCGCCGTTCACCGAGATCTTCACCGGTATCGTCGCGAGCTGTCCGACGATGGCGTCTCCTTCCCGGAGAAGCCAGATGGGTGCCTCGCCACCCGGCGAATGGGGGTTTCGCAGGTACTGCCATTCCCAGCGCTGCCGGTTCGACTCCGCCGAAGCATCTCCGAACACGCGGCGAAACAACTCATCGACCGCGGTACGATCGTCGGGACGGAAGCGCTCGACGGTGGGCATAAGAGCTATGACCGGCGCGTGAACTCCGCCGCGGTGACGCGGCGCCATCCGTCGACGGCGGCGATCCACCGCTCGGGACCGAGACAGTGGGCGTCGAGGTGGTGCATACCCCCCGCGTTCCACTCCTCTCGGCCGCCTGCGAGAATCGGGCTCGCGCCGGCTGGGCGCTCCACGTACTCCGTCGTGGTCAGCTCGGCGATCTCGAACCCGCTTACGCTGAGCCCGTATGACGACGCGCAGTCCTGCGCGAACCGATACAGAGCGCCACCGACCTGGACGACCGGACCGGCGGGACGCGCGGTGCGCAGGTCCTCCTCAACCACAGGACTGGACGGATGCTCCGTCCACCGACCGAAGAGATCGGTCGCGTGGTAGAGCCGCAGCATGTCGGAGTGCCCTCCGGCTTCGGTGAGCAGCCACCACCGTCCGTCGTGCCGGAACAGGGTGGAATCGGCGAAGGGGCTGCCGCTGATCAGCGTGTGCACCAATCGCCAGCGCCCGGGGAACGGGTCCGCCCGGTACAGGCGGATCGTGCCTGTCTGATGCGTCTCCGGAACCATGTAGTGGGCCGCGTCCCACTCGAACACATGCGGGTACGAGAGATGGAACGGCTCGGCGAGAACGACCTGCTGGTACGTCCATGACGCCAGGTCGGAGCTCGTCGCGAGGCCGATCTCGCCTCGCCGCGTGCGGAGATTGAACACCTCGAAGAACATGTGCCACGTTCCGGCGACGCAAGCCAGAAACGGGTCCGCGACGAACGCCGCTGGGACGTCGGTCACGTGGTCGCGCGTCAAGACCGCGCCCGGAAAGCGAGGATCGGGATCGAGATGGAGGGGCGACACACCCGTGAACACACCGATAGAGAACAGCCACCGGTCCCTGACCTCGGGCGCCGCCGAAGGGCGCAGCAGGCTCCTGAGATGTTGCGTCAACCGCCGCATTCCCGTTCCCCTGGCTGAAGCCGCCCGTAAGGCTTTAAGGTAAGGGGTACAGGGATTAAGCTTGGAACATCGATCCAGGCCGGCTATTGGGTGTGCGTTTTCGAGCCCATGTTCCCCTGGATGCCCCGGACCGCCGTCGACTCTTCGAGGTGTGGCACCATGCGAAAGCATCATTGGGCGGAAACCGTGTCCGCCTTGGTCATCACCGTCGCCGCCTGCGGCGCCTGCGGCAGCGACACTTCAACGGTCGTCTCTCCCCCACCCCCTCCGCCGGGCAATCAGTTCCCGGACATTAGCGGATCCGCCGCGGAGATCAGGAATCTGGGAACATTCCACTCGAACATCCTCAACAACGACCGCCGGATCCGCGTCTACCTCCCGCCGGGATACTCGTCGACCACAGCTCGCTACCCGGTGCTCTACGCCCAGGATGGCCAGAACGCCTTCGGCACGAGCGGCATGGGCTACGACGTGACGGCGACCAGCCTGATCAAGTCGCTCGCCGTGCGGCCGATCATCATCGTGGCGATCGACAACATGGGAACGCCGCAGGCGCGGGCCTACGAGTACTCCCCATTCGACCAGAGTGGGAACCTCGCCGGTGGCGGCCTGCTGTATGCCCGGATGCTGATCGAGGAGCTCAAGCCTCGGATCGACAGCCTCTTCCGCACTCTCCCCGAGGTGGAGAACACCGGCGTCGCCGGACACTCGCTGAGCGGCATGGTGTGCTGGTACATGGCGCTCTGGTATCCCCAGGCTATCGGGCTGATGGCCGCGCAATCCACGCCGATCCTCGCCGGAGACACCACCTTCGTCCGTCAGGTCCGCTCGCTGCCGGGAAAGCTCCCGGTGCGGATCTACTATGACCGGGGAACCCAGGACGGCGAGCAGTTCAACCGGGACGTCGAGCAGGTGATGCGCCAGACCCTGGCCGCCAAGGGATGGGTCGAGGGCACCGACTTCCGGTATTATCTCGTGCCGGGCGCGACCCACGGGAACGCGGAGTTCGCCAAGCGGGTCGACGAGCTGCTCACCTTCCTGTTCCCGCGGAAGTGACGCCCGGCTCCCTGAAGCGTCTCTTCATCGTCGGTTGTCCGCGGAGCGGCACCACCTGGACCATGATGCTCCTGGCCCGGCATCCCGCCGCGGCCACGTGCATGCAGGTCGGGGTGATGTCGGCGCTGCACGAGCTTTACGACTACTGGGCCCTTGGAGAGCGGCGTCCGGAGACGCGGTACGTGAACAGCGTCATTCATTTCGAGGCGGAGAACGGGAACGGCGTCCGGCTCGGGCGCCCGCAGTTCGCGCCGATGTTCGCGTCGCGGGAGGAGTTCTTCGCCTACTGCCGGACCGCGGCCGACGAGGCCTTCGCACACGTGATCGGCCGGCAATCCGGGACCGAGCTCCTGATCGTGAAGACGCCGGAGGACATTCGTCGCGCGGAGTTCGTGCACCAGGTCTTTCCCGACGCCTACTTCCTGCACGTGGTCCGGGACCCCCGCGCCGTGTTCGCGTCCCAGAAGCGCGGCTCCGAGGACTTCGGCGGGGCCTGGCCGCGGGGAGCGGTGCAGGGGGCCCGGTACTGGCAGTGGGACGTGAAGCGCGGCCGCCGGATCGCCGGCCTCACCGACCGGTATGCGGAGGTCCGCTACGAAACGCTGACCGCGGATCCAGCTGGTGAGCTTGGCCGCCTGCTCGCATGGCTCGGGCTGCCCGCCGGTCCCGAGTGGTGCCGGGAGGCCGCGGAGGCGTCCTCGTTCAAACAGGTGAAGGACACGCAGGGCGCGCCGAAACGTTTCTTCCGGAGCGGGAAGGCCGACGCGTGGCGGGACGAGCTCTCCCGGGGTGACCTGCGGGTGATCGAGCATCTCGCGGGAGCGCTGATGGCGGAGCTGGGCTATTCCCGAACCCAGCCGGTTCGGTCCTGGCCCCCGGTGCGCCTCCTTGTCGAGGACGGCCTCCGCGCGTTCGGCCGGCGGGCCATGAAGCTGGCGCAGCGGATCACACCCGAGCAGTAGCTCCAGGGATTCGATCCCTCTCCACCCGCCGGACCCGATGACGCACCTCTTCTCGGTGGACGTCGAGGAGCACTTCCAGGTCACCGCCTTCGAGCGTGTGCTGCCACGCTCGTCGTGGGAGGCTCAGCCGAGCCGGGTCGAGGCCAACACCGACCGGCTCCTCGAGCTGCTCGGCCGCCACGGCGTACACGGGACCTTCTTCGTCCTCGGCTGGGTCGCCGAGCGTCATCCCGCCCTCGTGCGCCGGATCGCCGCCGGCGGGCACGAGGTGGCCTCGCACGGCTGGTGGCATGCCCGGCTCACCACGCTCACGCCGGACGAGCTGCGCGACGAGGTGCGGCGATCCAAGGCGTTACTCGAGGACCTCGCCGGCGCGCCGGTGCTCGGCTTCCGGGCTCCCAGCTTCTCCATCGTGCCCGGCGGCGAGTGGGCGTTCGATGTTCTCCTCGAGGAAGGGTATCAGTACGACTCGAGCATCTTCCCGATCCGCCGACCGGGCTACGGCTATCCCGGGGCGCCCACCGCTCCTTATACCATCCGCCGTGCCGCCGGCACCCTCCTCGAGCTGCCGATGGCCACGGCCACGTTCTTCGGCGCACGGATTCCGGCGGCTGGAGGAGGGTACCTTCGGCAGTTTCCGCTCGCTGTGATCCGCCGGGCCTGCCGCGAGCAAGCGGCTGCCGGGGTCCCGGGGATGTTCTACGTGCACCCGTGGGAGATCGATCCGGACCAGCCTCGCCTGCCCGTTGGATTCCTGACGCGGCAGCGCCACTATGGCGGCCTGGATCGGACGTACGAGCGCCTCGACCGGATTCTCTCGGAGTTCCCGTTCACCTCGGTGGCCCGCTGGCGGTCGATGGCCGCCGCCGCATGACGCTGACCGTGGCCCCCTTCTCGGGGAGCGCCGCGGAATGGGATACCTTCGCCGCGACGGCCGCCGGCTCCACACACTGTCATGCCTTCGGATGGAAGGCGCTCCTGGGCGACGTATTCGGTCACGAGTGCCTCTACTACGAGGCCCGCGAGGCGCACGGCGCGCTCGCCGGCGTGCTGCCCCTCGTCCGGGTGAAGAGCCTCCTGTTCGGCCATTACCTCGTCTCCATGCCGTTCCTCAACTATGGAGGTCCCCTGGGCCACGCGGCCGCCGTGCAGGCGCTCGCGGACCATGCCCGCGCCGAGGCCGAGCGATCGAAAGCGAAGCTTCTCGAGCTGCGGAGCCGGACCGCGCTTCCGCTCGATTTCCCCGTCTCCCATCGGAAGGTCACCGTCGTGCTCGAGCTGCCCCCCGACGCCGACACCCTCTGGAAGGCCTTTCCCGCCAAGCTGCGCAGCCAGATCCGCCGGCCGCAGAAGGAGGGTCTGGTCGCCCGGTTCGGTTCCGATCAGGTTGCGCCGTTCTTTTCGGTGTTCAGCCGGCACATGCGGCATCTGGGCACCCCCACCCTTCCGCTCCGCTTTTTCCAGGCGCTCGGGGACGGCTTTCCCGAGCAGGCGTGGTTCGGATGCGTGTATTCGGGGAACGCCCCGGTGGCCGGAGGCGCGGGATTCCGCTGGGGCGGTGAGTTCGAGATGACGTGGGCCTCGTCGTTGTCGGAGCATGCCCGCCTGGCGCCGAACATGCTCCTCTACTGGGCCTTCATGGAGCACGCGATCGCGAACGGGCTCGCGCGGTTCAACTTCGGCCGTTGCACGCCCGGCGGGGGCACGCACCGGTTCAAGCGCCAGTGGGAAGGCCACGACGAGCCGCTCTGGTGGTATCAGGTCGCCCGGGGCGGTGCCGCCGAAGCGTCGACCCCGTCTCCGGACGACGGCGCGTACGCCTGGGGTCCGAGGATCTGGCGGCGGCTTCCGCTTCCACTCGCGACGGCGCTCGGCCCGCGAATCGTCCGCTTCATTCCCTGACGGCGGTGCGCCACCAGCTCCCGGTCTGGTCGCCGGTCACCCTTCGCGGTCTCCTCGCAGGCCTGCATCCGGAGCCCGGCGCGGCAGCGCGGCTCGCGGACCGAGTCCTCTCGGCCTATCGGCCGCAGGGCGTGCTGCTCACGGATAGCGGCACCTCCGCGCTGGCGCTGGCCCTGCTGGCCGCGGCTCCGAAGGGAGAACGGCCGCGCGTCGCGCTTCCGGGCTACGGGTGCTTCGACCTGATGACGGCGGCGGATGCCGCCGACTCGGAGGTGCTTCTCTATGATGTCGACCCGCTGACACTTGCGCCGGCAGCCGGGGAAGTCGATCGCGTCCTCCGCCACGGCGCCCGGGCGGTCGTCGTGACCCACTGGTACGGCCTGCCGGTGGATCTCGATCCGATTCGTTCGGCGACGAAGGCGGCGGGCGCTCGGCTCATCGAGGATGCGGCCCAGGCCATCGGCGTCGAATGCGGCGGTGTCCCCGCGGGGGCCCAGGGCGAGTTCGGGGTCCTGAGCCTGGGCCGCGGCAAGGGCCGGACCGGCGGACGCGGAGGCGTCCTCCTCGCCAATGACGGCGCTGCGGCAGCAGCGCTCGACGGGCTCTCGCGCCGCCTGGCTTCGCCCCGTGGAGGTGGACGCGCGCTCGCCTCGCTGGCAACCCAGTGGCTGCTCGGCCGGCCGTGGGCCTACGGCCTTCCGGCGTCGCTCCCGTTTCTGCGACTGGGTGAGACTCCCTATCACCCGGCGCATTCGCCATTCCGGATCCCCGAAAGGGTGGCCGCGGTGGCCGCCGCGGTCTGGGATGAGTCGGAGGCGGAAATCGCCGTGCGACGGCAATGGGCGGCGGAATGGGAGCGAGCCATCGGGCACGCCGCCGGTGTCACCCTTTACCGGCCGCCGGCTGGGACGGTCGCAGGCTGGCTTCGCTTTCCCCTGCTGGCTGCACCGGGCTGGGAGACCGTTTTGCGGACGCGGCGGCTGCGGCGCCGGGGCTTGATGCCCGGGTATCCGCGCCCGCTCGACGAGCTGCCTGTGTCAGCGGATCGGCTCGCCGGGGAACGCGCGCCTTTGCACGGAGCCCGTCGACTGGCCCGGCAGCTCTTCACGCTACCCTGTCATCGGCAGGTTTCTGCAGCCGACGTACGGGCGGTCCGGAACCGGCTCGACCCGTCGCTGGCGAATCGCTAGTGACAATATTTTGTGGGCACTGCAGCAATTAACGCAGGCTGATGCACTACCATAAGTAATTATCGTATTATCAATTAGTTAAAAGTGGACACCTGAATGTTTACGGCCATGTCTAAAACATGGCCTGTCCTCGCCCGATAATTGCTGCCGATAGCAGCCGCACAGTCTTTCCGTCGGGATTGGGGCGCAAGGCGTGGTCGGCCCAGTTAACGATTGGACGAATTGGACAAATGACCTACCTGTTCAAGCTCTCGAGCCGGATCGCGCGCCTGAAGCGCTTCGGCACCCCCCTCCTCCTTGTCGCCGCCTGCTCCAAGGGCGAGCGCGCCGATTTCATCAGTCCCGATCC
>JBOHSH010000278.1:0-40928 GCA_050733195.1 Gemmatimonadales bacterium | reverse complement strand
GGCCGGCTCCTCATCGAGACGGCCAACGTCGAGATCACCGAGCCGATAGCGGACGGGGCGCTGCTGATTCCGGCGGGGCGCTACATCATGCTCTCGGTGACCGACACCGGCGTGGGGATGGACCGGGAGACGCAGGCGCGGATGTTCGAGCCGTTCTTCACCACCAAACCGGTGGGGAAGGGCACCGGGCTCGGCCTCACGACGGTATACGGGGTCGTCCGGCAGTGCGGCGGATTCATCTCCGTCTACAGCGAGCCGGGCACCGGCACCTGCTTCCGGATCTACCTGCCGCGGGTCGACGACTCGACCGCGGCGCCCGAGGACGGCGCCGGCGCCGCGCCCGTGGGCGGCAGCGAGACCGTGCTCATCGTGGAGGACGAGCCGGCGGTGCGGAGCATCGTGCACAACGTGCTCGGCCGGCTCGGGTACCGGGTCCTCGACGCCGCCGACGGCGAGATCGGCCTCGCGCTCGCGGCCCGCCACCAGGGGCCGATCCATCTCCTCGTCTCGGACGTCGTGATGCCCGGCATGAGCGGGCGTCAGCTGGCGGACCGCTTCACCGGGCTCCGTCCCGAAGCGAAGGTGCTGTTCGTGTCGGGATACACCGACGACGCCGTCGTGCGTCATGGCATCCTCGAGCTGGGCACCCACTACCTGCAGAAACCGTTCACGCCCGACATGCTCGCCCGCAAGGTGCGCCGGGTGCTGGACACCACGCCGCCCCGCCAGAGCTCTAGCTAGCTTCCGGGGTGCGCCTCGGTATCATCGCGGACACCCACGGCCTCCTCCGGCCGGAGGTCT
This sequence comes from Gemmatimonadales bacterium, assembly GCA_050733195.1. Taxonomy (GTDB): domain Bacteria; phylum Gemmatimonadota; class Gemmatimonadetes; order Gemmatimonadales; family GWC2-71-9; genus JABFSM01. The sequence goes on along the minus strand of JBOHSH010000278.1, from coordinate 40,127 downwards.
TCGACGTCTTCGGCGGCGTGGACCACATTCTCCATGCCGGCGACGTCGGCCCGCCCGCGCTGCTCGACGAGCTCGCGGCGATCGCGCCGGTCACCGCGGTCTGGGGCAACTGCGACGGGTTCGACGTGCGGGCGCGCGTGCCGGAGGTCGTGCAGACGCGGATCGAAGGCTTCGATTTCCTCGTCGTCCACGGGCATCAGGTCGGCGTCCCGACCCCGGAGAAGCTGCATCTCGCGTATCCCGATGCGGAGATCATCGTGTTCGGCCATACCCACCGCCCGCTGCTCACGATCGTCGACGAGGTGGTGACGGTGATGAATCCGGGCGGGGCCGGCGCCCGTAGATTCGACCTGCCGGCCTCGGTGGGCATCATGGAGCTCGAGCCGGGGATTCCGCCCCGCGCGCGACTGGTGCCGATAGGCGAGTTCTGAGTTCTGAGTTCTGAGTTCTGAGTTCTGGGTTCGGGGAGGGATCATGCGTCGCTGGCTGATGCTGGGAATTCTGCAGTCCGGACTCTCGATCGCCCCGGCTCAAGCGCAGGAGGCGGCTCCGCCCATCGCGATCACGGGCGTAAGCATCATCGACGTCGCCCGCGGCGCCGTCGTCGGTGATCAGACGGTAGTGCTGGTCGACGGCCGATCGCGGTTCCTCCTGCCCGGCCTCTGGGACTTCCACGTGCACGCGACCGGGCCGGTCATCGAAGATCTGTTCCTGCCGCTACTGGTGGCGAATGGCGTCACCGCCGTGCGCGACATGTGGGGGCAGGTCGCCGCCGCGCGGACCGCGCGGGAGCGAATCGCCCGCGGCGACCTCGTCGGCCCCCGGGCCGTCGTGGCGGGGAACCTGGTGGACGGCACGCCGCCGATCTGGCAGGGCTCCACCGCCGTGGCCACGCCGGAGGAAGGCCGCCGGATGGTCGACTCGATCGCGGCGATGGGCGGCGCCTTCGTGAAGGTGTACAGCCGGCTTCGAGCACCTCACCAACCTCGGTCTCGATTGCTCGAGCGATCGCGACGAGATCCGCGCGGCCATCGCCGCGGCGGTGGCCTCTCCCAAGAAGTGGGACTCGGCGGGCGTGCTCCAGCGGAAGCAGGCGGCGCAGCTGCTCGAGAGCTACGACAGCGGTCGCTGCCGGGACCTGGCGCGACGGTTTGTTCGGAACCGGACGGCCATGGTTCCGACCATGACCGTGCTCCGGTCGGTGGCCTACCTCGACGACACGACGCTCCGGGCGGATCCCCGCCTCAAGTACATCCCCGCCTGGTACAGCTTGCGGTGGGATCCGCGGCAGGACTTCCGCTTCAGCCAGCTGACGCCGGAAGACTGGGCGCTCCGGAAGCGTGTGCACGCACGCCAGCTCGAGATCGCGCGGCTGCTCCGCGAGGAGGGGGTGACGTTCCTCGCCGGGACCGATCTCGCGAACCCGTATCTCTTTCCGGGGTTCTCGCTTCACGACGAGCTGGCGAACCTGGTATCCATCGGGTTCACGCCCGCGCAAGCGATCCGGGCGGCGACACTCGTTCCGGCGGAGCTCCTGGGCGCGACCGATTCCCTGGGGACTGTGGCGCAGGGGAAGCTCGCGGACCTCGTGCTCCTGGATGCCAATCCGCTCGCGGACATCCGGAATTCCACGCGGATTCGGGCGGTCGTAGCGAACGGCCGGCTCTACGAGCGGGCGGGGCTCGACACCCTGTTCGCTCAAGGGGAGCGAAGAGCCAGAGCCCCGGCGCCGGGCTCGCGTTAGCGGGTCAGGGCGCGCTGGTCGCGCTGAGTCGAGCGATGCGCGCCGGGATCGTGGCGGGCGCTCCTCCGTAGGCGATCCAGAGATCGCGGGTCCTGGGATCGATCGCCAGGTGACGCACCAGAGCGCCGCGGCTCGGCAGAGGATAGATGGTGAACGCCGACGCGGCCGGATCGAACGCGAGGATCGCGTCGGCCGCACCGGTGCCGATCCACACCCGCCCGTTCTGCCGGTCGACCCGCACGACATAGGGGAGCGCGTCGGGAATCGGCAGCGGGAACGGGGTGAACCGGCCGGTACGAGGGTCGAGACGCACGAGCTGGTTCCCGGCGTAGGCGGGGATCCAGAGCACGCCGTCGCCGTCGATGTCGAAGCGTCGCGGCCCGCTCGACGGCTCGGGCATCATCCAGGTGCGGACTGCGCCTCCGGCGGGGTGGACGGAGAACAGGCGATTCCCCGCGAGCTCCGAGCCCCAGAGACGACCGTCGGGTCCGACCCGGATCTCGGAGGGAATCGGCCCGCCCGGGCGCTCGGCCAGCTCCGGGTGCGGGGGGATGACGATGCTGTCGATCGTGCCCTGGTCCGGCCGCACTCGGCGGACCAGCTCGGGACTCCGGGTGAAATGGCCGTTCGCCCAGACCTGTCCGGAGGGTCCGAGCGCCAGGCTGTGCGCGTAGAAGCCGATGTCGAAGGTCCGCCAGGCGCGCGACCACGGCTGGTACCTGGCGATCTGGCGCGGCCCTCCCAGCACGAGCCACCACGCTCCCGAGGCGTCCACCTCGATCGCCCGTGGGTTGGCGTTCGGCACCGGGATCGGGAGCCGCTCCATCCGGCGCGTGGCCGGATCGAGGCGGATCACCTCGTGCGTGAACATGCCGGTGACGAGGACGCGGCCGTCGCGGTCGACGGCGAGATCGTGCGGGAGATCCTGCGGTACCGGCATGTCGTACTCGGTGATGGTCGCCCTGACGACCCGCGTGGGAGATGCCGGAGGCGGCCGGTGCACCGGAGCCTTGCCGGCGTGATCGGCGAGCCAGGCCGCGGTCGCCGCGGCGTCGCGATCGGGGCCCATGATGGGAAAGCCGGAGGTCGCGCCCGCGAAGCCGAGCATGCGGGTGACCGCCGCCGCCCATTCCGCCTCGCTGCGCGGTCGGCCCGCGGTGCGAGCGATCCGCGCGTCGAACTGGTGGCATCCGGTGCAGTCGAGAATGAACGCCCGCTTGGCAGGACCGTCGGGCAGGATGGCGAGCCACTCCGAGCTGGAGAAGGAATCCACGACCTGCGCGGACGGTGCAGCGATGCGGGGTGAGGGTTCGTGAATCGGAATGGCCAGTATGCCGATGAGCGCGGCGCCGGCGAACGGAACGACGAGGCGCACAGAATGAGTCATTCCGGCCCTGTGGCGACCGAGCAGCGAGTTCTCGGTCGTGTCCGCAAACAGCAGACGCGGATGACGCGGACGATGCGGATTGGCGCCAGATCGTCGTCAGGATGACCCCTTGAACTCCTGAGGTTATCCGCTCGATTCGGCGCAATCGGCGTCTGCTGTTTCACTCCCGCAGGAGGTCGTGATAGGCGGGATGGTCGCCGATCCAGGCTCTCGCGTACCAGCAGCTGGGCCGGACCTTGAACCCCCGGGCCCGGGCATACTCGAGGGCGGCCTCGACCAGCCGAGCGCCGGTGCCGTGCCCGCGCGCCGCCTCCGGCACCCAGGTGCTCTGGATATCCATCCAGTCGGGCGCGATCATCTCGTAGTCCAGTTGCGCGACCCCCTGCGGGAGCCGGAGCGCGAAGCGGGTCTGCTCGGTGAGGTGCTGAATCAAAGCGGGGCCGTGGACCGTATACGGTTGACGGTTGACGGTTGACCGGAGCCGTAGGGTAAAGTAGTTGGCCCTAGCTCCCTACCCCCTAGCCCCCAGCTCCCTAGCCCATGCCCGGTCAGGTTCTCCGTGTGAGCGTCAAGCCGAAGACTCCTGGCGAGCGCGGGCTCCCCAAGCGGTCGGTGCCGGTCGCCCGGATCACGCCGGTCGGGGTCGAAGGCGACTACAACCACTACCGTACCGACAAGACCGGCGGCGATCCCAACCTCGCGGTGCTGGTGATCACCGACGAGGTGCTCGCCGGCCTTCGCGCCGAGGGGTGGCCGGTCGAGGCCGGTGATCTCGGCGAGAACCTGACGCTGGGCGGGATCCCGGAGTCTGCGCTCGGGCCGGGTGCACGGCTCGAGCTGGGCGAGGCGCTGGTCGAGATCACCTCCGCCTGCGACCCCTGCACCGAGCTGTACGTGCTGCCGTACGTGGGATCCGAGCGCGGCCCGGCGTTCATCCGCGCTCTGACCGGCCGGCGGGGATGGTATGCGAAGGTGCTGGGAAGCGGGATGGTGGAGTCCGGCGCCCGCGTGACGCTGGTCGCGAGCCCCGCGGTGCCACTCAAGGACGGGTGAAGGGAGACTCCGATGCCGTGCCTCTTCGTGCTTCTCGCGATGGCCGCGCCCCGACTCGTCGTGGTGCTGCTCTGGCTCTTCACCCGCTGGTTCGAGGGTCTCTTCTCGACGATTCTCTGGCCGATCCTCGGGTTCATCTTCCTTCCGACCACCCTGCTCTGGTACTCGGCGGTTCAGCGCTGGTTCGGAGGCCGCTGGGGCCTCATCCCCGTCCTCGGTCTGATCGTGGCCCTCGCCATCGATCTCTCGCCCGCGCGCTCGGGGCGGCGCCGGCGGGAGCGTGACGCGGTCTAGCGCCTAGGCGCTCCGGAGCACCTGCCGGACCGCGCGTACGGCGCGGTCCATGTCGGCGAGCGTGACGCTCACGTGGGGCGAGAACCGGAGCCCGCCCGTGGGCGAGGTGATGACGGCGTGAGTCCGGTAGAGCCGCTCGTGGGCGGCGCGCGCGGTCTCCGGCGGCAGCTTCACCACCAGGACACCGAGCCGGAGCTCCGCCGGCGCGGGCGTGACGAACTCGAGCGCCGGCGCCTGGGACAGCCCCTCGGCGAGGCGCGCCACGAGCTCCCGGACCCGCCGCTCGATGACCGCGATACCGATCCGCTCGTGCAGGTCGAGCGCGGCGGAGAGCGCCTCGAGAATCGCGTCGTTCCGCTGGCCCATCATCTCGAACTTCCGCGCGCCCTTCACCGAGGGCTCCGCCGTCGGGCCCCAGCCGGATCCGATCACGCCCGGCCAGACCTCCGGGATGCGCTCGGCACGCACGTAGAGCAGGCCGGCCTCGCGCGGGCCCATGAGCCACTTCTGCGCGCTCGCGGCGTAGGAATCACATCCCATGTCCGTGAGCCGCTGCTCGAGCACGCCGCAGGTCTGGGCGCCGTCGATGTGCACGTGGATGCCGCGCGCCCGCGCGAGGCGGCAGAGCGGCTGGGCCGGCACCTGGAGCCCGGTGGAGTTCGAGATCTCCGAGAAGGCGAGGACCCGGGTGCGCTCGCTGAGGGCCCCCGCCAGCGTGGTCACGACTTCGTCCGCGCTCGCCGGCGGTCGCGGGAATCCCACGCGGCGCACGGTGAAGCCGAACCGGGCTGCGCGAACGTCCCACGCGACGTTGTTGGTCGGGTGATTCTGGTCGAGCAGGACGACCTCGTCGCCGTTTCCGAGCGCCAGGCCGCCGACGATGATGTTGTTGGCCTCCGAGGCATTGCGCACGATGGCGATCTCGTCGGGGCCGGCCCCGAGCAGCGTGGCCAGGCGCGGGCGGACGCGCTCCTTGAGCTCGTCGAACCGGGCGCGGTTCTGATAGGAGACGTCGCCGTCCACGTCGCGCGTCGCCTTCACGAGCGCGTCGACCACCCCGCGCGACGCCGGGCTCATGTTGGCGGAGTTCATCGGGATCTGCCCCGCCGGGAAGAGGAATTCCGCCCTAACCCGCTCCCAGTACGTCTCGTCGGGAGGCCCGGACAGCATGGGGAGCGGAGGCCACGGTGCCCGCAGGTCGGTGGGAAAGAGCGGCAATGCCGCGGCCGCCGTCGAGGCGCCGAGGAGGCGCGAAAGGAAGACGCGGCGAGAGTCGGAGGCGGACATGGTCAGGGAGCTAGGGGCTAGGGAGCTAGGGGCTAGGGAGCTAGGGAATTGGGGAGCTGGGGCGCGCGGCCCGTTGACCGTAGACCGGACGCTATAATCTTAGCTCCCTAGCTCCCTAGCTCCCTAGCTCCCTTGCCCATTCTCACCCCCCGCCTCGAGCTCATCCCCGCCTCGCTGGAGCACTTCGAGGCCGAGCTCCTGGGACGAGACGCCCTCGAGTCGGCTCTCGACGTCGGCGTCCCGGAGTCGTGGCCGCCCGAGCTTTACGACGAGGCCGCCATCCGGTACATGATCGACTGGCTTCAGGCGCATTCCGGCGAGGAGGAGTGGGGCCTCTATTACGTCGTCCGGCGCGCGGCGCTGGGAGAAGCCCGCCTGCTCATCGGCGCCTGCGGGTTCAAGGGAGCGCCGGACGACGACGGGCTCGTGGAGCTCGGCTACGGCATCCTGCCCGAGCACCAGCGTCGCGGGTACGCCACCGAGGCGGTGGGCGGACTCGTGGAATTCGCCTTCACGAGCCCCGCGGTCCGGAGCGTGACCGCGCAGACGCTGCCGCACCTCGAGCCCTCGATCCGCGTGCTCGAGAAGGCCGGGTTCCGCTTCACCGGGTCCGGACACGACCCCCAGGCGCCCCCGGGGGGGGAGGTCATCCGGTATGAGCGGGCGCGTTAGGGCGGTCTGGCGGGCCGCCCGGCTCGGGCTGGTCGTCCTCGTGCTCCTCGCCGCCGCGTGGCTCGGTCTCTTCGAGGGGTTTAACGGGCTCCGGGATGCCGACACCCGGGGACAGCGGATCGCGTCGGTGTTCCAGGTCCTCTACGGGCTGGCGGCGGCCGGTTCGCTCGTGACGCTTTTCGCGGCGCCTGTGTGGACGCGCCTGACGCTCGGCGTCTGGTGTGTGGCCGTGACCGCGACCGCCACGATGGCCCCGATCGTCTGGGGGGAGGAGTCCTGGAGGAGCGGCGCGGTGGCGGGGGCCGCGACCGCGGTCTTCGTCGGCCTCGTGGCGTGGGGCGGCCTTGCCCACGTGCGCGGGCGGATCGAGCCGGCACCCACCGTGCCACCGACGGGGGCATCATGAGACCTTTGATCACCATCGCCATCCTCCTGCTCGCGGGCTGCGGCGGCCGCGGCGACCCGGAGAGCGAGCCGGGCCCGGTCGCCTGCGCCGGGCAGCAGGTCGTGATCGTCACCAACGACTGGAACGGCGCCGTCGACGTGCTCGCCCACACGGCGAGCGCCACGCCGACCGAGCTGGGGACCGTTCCGGCCGGCGATCGCGCCGAGTTCTTGCTGCCGGGCGGCGTGGGAAGCGTCTCGGCGAAGCCGTCCGGTCTCGGGGATCCTTCGAGGATCCCCACGACGCTGCGCCAGCGCGTGCGATACCGCTTCGTCTGCCGAGGCGCCTAGCGCCGGTTCGGCAGAGGGAGGACACCTGGTCCCGGCCGGGATCGCCCAGTCCGGGGTCGAGTGGATGCTGGCCTGAGTCGACATCCTGAGGTCGGCGGCGAGTGGACGATGGCGCGTCCCGGGTTGCATCCGTCGCCGGTTCCGAGTAATTCGGGGACTTACCCATCAGGAGCGTATCATGGCGACAGGCACCGAGGCGACGTTGCAGGCGACGGGCATCATGCCCAGCTTCACGGTGAACGACATCGATCGCAGCATCAGGTTTTACGAGGGCCTCGGATTCGCCGTGGAGGAGCGGTGGGAGTCGGAGGGCGTGCTCCAGGGCGTGATGCTGCGCGCCGGCGTGGCGCGAATCGGGCTGAGCCAGGACGACTGGAAGAAGGGGCGGGACCGGGTGAAGGGTCTCGGCCTCCGCTTCCATATCGGGACGACGCAGGACATCGATCAGCTGGCCGCGAGCGCCAAGGCCGCCGGGGTTGCGCTCGACAGCGAGCCGCACGAGACGGAGTGGGGGAGCCGGGTCTTCGAGGTTACCGACCCGGACGGCCTTCTGTTGACGGTGTCGAAGGAGGCCTGAGCCGCGGGATCCAGCGGGGCGTCGCGGCGCGGTAGGCGGTGTAGTCGGGCCCGAAGAGGCGCTGGAGCGTCGGCTCTTCGTACAGCAGCACGAACAGGTGCGACGCGACCATGAAGGCGGTGAGGTAGCCGAGGAGCGGCAGCGAGCCGTAGTACAGCACGCCGCCAAGCAGGGCGAGACCGGCACCGAGGTACATGGGGTTTCGGAGATGGCGGTACGGCCCCCGCACCACGAGCCGCCGGGGCGGATCGAATGGTGCGGGGGTTCCTCGTCCCAGGACCGCGAAGGTCAGAATGCAGGCGAGGACGAGGATCCCGCCCGCGGTTCCGGCGGCCAGTCCGGCCCACTGCGCGGGCCCTGGTACGCCGGGCGGGTCGATGCCCGACCACGCGATAAGCCGGGCGGGGAGGAAGAGCAGCAGCAGGCCGACGAACAGCGTGGCGTAGGTGAGCCCCCGAAAGAGGGCGCCCAGCGCGGCCACGGCTACCTCCGGCCGCGGCGGTGGTGATGCTCCGGCGCCTGGCCGACGAGCTCCTTGAAGAACCGCGACGCCTGCTCGGCCAGCTCCTCCCCGAGGTCGCGGGTCCACCGCGGCAGCTCGAACCGGAAGCAGCCGCCGTCCTGGGGCTCGGTTCCCTCGAGAAAGACCTCCCGCTCCCCGCATCCGTCGAACCACCCCGCGTCCGCGAGCCTCACCCAGCCCTCGGTGATCCCGTCGGGGACCTCGAACTCTTCCCAGTCTCCGTCGGCGTTGTCCAGGAACCGACCCACGATGGGCAACGCGGCCGATGCTCCGCTCGACCGCAGGCTCCGGCCGTCGTCGAACCCGACCCAGACCCCCACGACGAGCGAGGGGGTGTACGCGACGAACCACGCGTCCCGCCAGTCGTTCGAGGTTCCGGTCTTGCCCGCGAGCCCCTCGAACCTGCCGTCGCCGAGCGCCCGGCCCGTGCCGCGGGCCACGGCGCCCTGGAGCGCCGAGGTCACGAGATAGGCGACGGCGGGGTCCGCGACGCGGGAGGGCAGAGGAGCATCCGGCTGCTCCAGGAGCTTCCCCGGGCGCGCTTCTCCAAGGATGGTCCGCGTGTGGGCAAGCGTGCCGCCAGCCGCCAGCGCGCCGTGCGCCCGCACCAGCTCGAGCAGCGTCACTTCCGAGCTGCCCAGCGCGAGGCTCGGCACGGCTCGCATCGGGCTCGTGATGCCGAGGCGCCGGGCGGTCTCCGCGATCCGGTCGGGCCCGATAGCGAGACCGACCCGGGCGAACGGCACGTTGAGTGAGTACTCGATGGCCTCGCGAAGCGTCACCCGGCCGCGAAACTGCCGGTCGTAGTTCTCAGGCTCCCAGGGGCCGCGGGGCGTTGCCACGCGCAGCGGCTCGTCGTCGACGACCGACGCGAGGGTGAACGCGGGGCGGCGCCCACGCAGAGGTTCCAGTGCCGCGAGCGCAACGATGGGCTTGAAGGCACTGCCCGGCTGCCGGCGGGCTTCCGTGGCCCGGTTGAACTGCGAGACCGCGTAGCTGTGCCCGCCCACCATGGCCAGGATCTCGCCGTTTCGCGGATCGAGCGCCACCAGCGCGGCCTCCGCCTGGGGAGCGCGCAACGATTGCAGGCCGGCCCGCACCGCCCGCTCCGCCGCGAGCTGCAGCGTCGCATCGAGCGTGGTATACACGGCGACGCCGCGTGCGCGGCCGGGAAGCCGGACATTGGGAGTGGCCTGCACGAAATCCCGGAACCAGCGTCCTTCCACGGTGCGCGTGGGGCGGGCGCGGCTCGGCAGGCTTGCCCGGCGCGCCCGGTCCGCCGCGGCGGCGCTGAGCCGCTGCTGTGCCACCATGAGATCGAGGACCAGCTCGCGCCGCTGGCGGGCGAGCGAGGGATTCCTGATCGGCGAGTAGCGATTGGGCGCGCTGATCATGCCCGCGATCAGCGCCGCTTCCGCGACACCCAGCCGGCGGGCGTCCTTCCCGAAGTAGAACCGCGCTGCGGCTCCCACGCCGTGAATGGCTCCCGCCCCATCCTGTCCGAGATAGATCTCGTTGAGGTAGGCCTCGAGGATCGCATCCTTGGCGTACCGCGCTTCGATCACCAGCGCGTGGGCCATTTCGCGGAGCTTGCGCAGCGGGGTACGCCGCGCCGACAGGAACAGGTTCTTCGACAGCTGCTGCGTGATGGTGCTGCCGCCCTGCCGGATCGCGCCGGCTCGGACGTTGGCGATCAGGGCGCCGCCGATCCGGCGGACGTCGAGGCCGTGATGCCCGAAGAATCGCTGGTCTTCGACCGCGAGCACCGCGCCGATCAGATGCTCCGGAAGATCGTCGAGGGCGACGGGAATCCGGTGCTCGAGCGCGGATCCGTTGAGGGTGCCGAGGGGTAGCGGAGCAGTGCCGCGCCGATTGCCGCCATCCCAGGGCTCCGGGCGGGTGTAGAGCGCGCTCGGGCGCCGTTCCTCCGCCGTCCCCAGCCGGGCTCTCATCATGGCTTCGGCGGTGACCGCGACCAGCCCGAGGACGGAAACCAGAACGACGGCCCCGGCGACCCGCTTCCAGGTGAGCCGGCCGCGGACGGCAGCGGCGGCCTCACGGAGACGGAGCGCGATCGCCTGCCGGGTCATCTGATCCACTCCGAGCGGGGTAATTGTATGGGACGCTCGAAGTGGCCGGATGGTTTCAATCCGCTACGGCGGCCCCGGGCTTGTCGGGGTGACGGTGCCGGCGGCCGCAGGCGCACGCCCGATCCGGGAAAGGGCGGCGTCCGGGTTCCGGGTAAACCACCCGGTGCCGTACTCGAGGACGTAGAGCGCTCCGTCCGGCCCGATCTCGAGGTCGATGGGAGCGGCGAGCTTGGCGTCGCCGAGGAAGGGCTCCATCGCCTCGTACGCACCCTCCGGGCCGAGGGTCACGACTTTGATCCAGCCCCGGATCCAGTCGTAGATGAAGAGCTTGCCGTCGAAGTACCTCGGCAGCACCCCTGGTCCCCGGTAACGGTCCGCGCGATACACCGGGCCGGCCAGAGCGGTGCGGCCGCCGGTTCGGACCTGCGGGAAGTCCGCCGACTCCCGGTAGGGATACCAGACGAATGCCGGCTGCGCCGGCGGCAGCCCCCGGAGCCCGGTGTTGTTTCGGGAGTCGTTCACCGGCTTCTCCGCGTCGAAGGGCAACCCCGTTGCCCCGGTCTCGAAGTCGTAGCGGCGGTACGCGTAGTTCTCCCCGACGAACAGCGGCCATCCGAAGAAGCCCGGGCGGCGCGTGCGGTTGATCTCGTCGTACCCGCGCGGCCCCCTGGTCGTCAGGCTGTCGAACTCGGCATCGGGACCCACATCACCCCAGTAGAGCGTGCCGGTGGCCGCGTCGACGGAGATGCGGTACGGGTTCCGAACTCCCATCACGTAGATCTCGGGCCGCGTGCCCGTGGTGCCCGGGGGAAAGAGGTTCCCTTCGGGGATGTCGTACCCTCCGTCCGGGCGGACGCGGATCCGAAGGATCTTGCCGCGCAGGTCGTTGGTGTTCGCGGACGTGCGCCGCGCGTCGTACTGCTCGTGCCCGGGGCGGCCGTCGATCGGGGCGAAGCCGCGATTCGGAAACCTCTGGCCGGGCTCGTCGAAGGGCGTCGCATTGTCGCCGGTGGAGAGATACAGGATCCGGTCGGATCCGAACGCGAGCGATCCTCCCGTGTGGCAGCAGATCCCTCGTTGCGAGGGAAACTCCAGGACGATCTTCTCGCTCGACCCCACGAGGCTGTCGCCGAAGGTGAAGCGGGAGAGCCGGTTCACCGGGGCGTTCGCGGGGCTGTAGAAGAGGTAGAGGTACCGGTTGGTCGCGAAGTCGGGATCGAGCGTGAGGCCGAGCAGGCCCTCCTCCGCGTTGACGTCCTTGATCCCGCTCCGCCAGTACACGTCGAGCCGGCCGACTGGCCCGATGGAGCCGTCGCTCGCGCGATAGCGGAGCAGCCCCCCGCGCCGCTCGGCGATGAGCACGTCGAGGTTGGGGAGGATCGCGAGCTCGGTCGGCTCCAAGAGGGTTCCCGTGCTGAGCACCGTCTTCACGACGCCCGGGTCCGCGGGCACGCGCGGCGCACGCGCCTTGCCGTAGTCGAGAGCCGGTCCGCCGCCGGCCCAGCGAATGCCCTTCGCGACGAGCGAGAGGAAATCGGGCTCCGACCACGACTCCTCGGTGTGGCCGAGCGCCGTGTACCAGGCGCGTCCGCCGTCGAACTCGTGATACCAGGTCATCGGGTGGGTGCCGCCGTGGGTGCCGCCACGGTAGCTCGTCTCGTCGATCGACAGGAGGACGTGCAGGTCGCCGGCGAGACGCTTGAAGTTGTACCACTCGTCGGTACGGCTCCAGCGGTCCGGGAGGTGCTTCGTCATCCCGTCCCCGGGATCGTCGACCACGAGCGTCGCCGGCTGGATCGCGGGGTGGCTCACGAAGTAGCCGCCCACGAGCCGGCCGTACCACCACCAGTCGTATTCGGCGTCCGCCGCCGCGTGGATGCCCACGAAGCCGCCGCCGGCCTGGATGAATCGCTGGAGGTCGACCTGCTGCGCCCGCTCGAGCAGCTCGCCGGTCGTGTGGAGAAAGACGACGGCGGAATAGTTCCGGAGGGAATCCTCCGTCAGATAGCGGGCATCCTCCGTCGTGTCGACGATGAATCCGTGCTGCCGGCCGAGCTTCCGGATCGCGGTCGCGGCGGCCGGGATCGAGGAGTGGCGGTAGCCGGCGGTCCTGCTGAAGAGGAGCACGCGCTCCGGCGGTCCGCAGCCGGCTGCCCCGAGAATGAGCGCGAGCGCGAGGGTGGCCGGTCCGGCCTTCACGCGGCGTCCTCCGCCCATTCGGCGAGCGGAGCGGTGCGCCGGAGCGCGTCGGGATGCCGGCGGAACCACGACATCACGAGCAGCACCTCGTCGATCTCCGCCGCCAGGAGCGGCGCCGGCCGGCGCTCGTCGGCCCGCTCGGCCGCGACCACGGCGCGGAAGGCCTCCCGCTCGATGGGCGTCTCGGGCCACGGGTAGCTCGCCCGGACGATGCCGCGCCGGATGAGATACACACGATCGTCGCCGAAGTCGCCGGGGTCGCGGTAGACGAAGGTGAGGAGATCGACGCCGGCGCGCGCGCGGGTGGTCGCGCCGAGGAGCCACTCCATCGCCTCGAAGCGCTCGCGCCACCGGGCGGCGCTCTCGAACTCCCCCCGCTCCGACGCCGTGACCATGCTCGTCACGATCCGGTCGATCGGCGCGATGGCGTTGCCCTCGAGGAAGGCGGCGGCCGCGGCGACGCGATCGCGGTACTCCCGCTCCGTCACCAGTCCCGCGCACGGCCCGCTGCAGGTGCCCAGCTCGTAGCGGACGCAGGCCGCCTGCCGCGGCGCCGCGAAGAGGTCGCCCTGCTCCGAGAAGACGATCGGCATCCGGTCGGCGCAGTCCCGGAGGCCCAGGAGATCGTTGAGGACCCGCACCGCCTCGCGCGCGCGGAACGGCGAGGGGAGCGGGCCGTAGTACCGCGCCGACTCCCGGGACGCCGACGCCGTGACGCCCAGCTTCGGCGCCGGCCCCTCGAGGAGGGCCAGGAAGGCCGCGTTGCGGCGCCGGTTCATCGCGACGTTGTAGGGAGGCTTCCAGCGCCGGATCTCGCGGAGCTCGGCCAGGTGCGCGGCAAACTCGCTCGGCACGTAGTCCCAGGTCACCTCGTGCGCCGCGCGGAGGATGCGCGCGGCCTTGTCGTCGGGGTACCGGGCGTGAAAGTAGGAGAGGAGCCTCGCCCTGAGCCGCCGGGCCTTTCCCACGTACAGCACCTGCCCGCCGGCGTCCACCATCCGGTAGACGGCGGGGCGCGGCTCGGCCAGGACATTCACCCGCCGGCGCAGCCCCTCCAGGTTGGCGGCAGGGAGCGGAAGATCGATGGCGGCGGCGCGGGCGCGGGCCGTCACGACTGGCAGCGGTGGCAGAACACGGTGATCCGCGCGTCGATCGCGTGGGTGCCCGTGAGCGGCGTGCCGCAGCGCACGCACGGCTCGCCTTCGCGGTCGTACACGAGCAGGGCGTCCTGGAAGGCTCCGCTCTCGCCGGTCCCGGTGCGATAGTCGCGCACGGTCGTGCCCTTCCGCGCGATCGACGCGCGCAGCACGTCGACGAGCGCGCGGTGGAGCAGCGGGATCCTGGCCGCGGGAACCGCGCGCGCCGGCTTCGAAGGGTCGATGCCCGCGGTGAAGAGGGCCTCCTGCGCGTAGATGTTGCCGACGCCGGCCAGAGCGCGCTGGTCCATGAGGACTTTCTTCACGGCGGCGCGGGACCCTTGGAGGATCCGCGCGAGCGCCTCGGCGGTGAAGTAGGGGTCGAGCGGCTCGGGACCGATGGCGCCGGTGTAGCGGCGCCATCCGGGCTCGTCGAGCCACAGCAATGTGCCAAGACGGCGGACGTCGCGGTAGACCAGCTCGCGCCCGTCGTCGAGGCGCGCCGCCAGAACGGCGTAGCGCCGGTCGGCCTTCGGGAGGGGCTCGTCGTGCACCTGCAGCGAGCCGGTCATTCCCGGCTGCACGACGAGCCGGCGACGGTCGGGGCGGATGACGGCGTGCTTGGCGCGCCGCGAGACCTCGAGGATGCGCGAACCTTTGAGGCCGCTGATCAGGCCGCGCCGGCTCACGCCGCGGAGCACGTCGTCATGGCTCAGCCGGGCCGAGAGGATCCGGCGGCCCACCAGGCCGGGCCGAATCTCGCGGACGATCGTCTCGACTTCGGGAAGCTCGGGCACGCAGGACGTCAGGGTTCTTTGAACTGTTTCGGGGGCAGGCTCCGGAGCACGAGCCGGATCGACCGCAGCTCATCGTCCGTCATGTTCCCGAAGAACTTCCATGGCGATTCACCGGCGGCATCTGTCGGAGATAGGCGATCATCGCCGCCATCTCTTCGTCCGTGACGGCGTGGAAGAACTCGCTCGGCATGAGGATCAGCGACGTTCCGTCGCGCCGGAGCCCGTGGCGGATGGCCCGCTCCCACTCGGCGTCCGTGAGCGGCGGGTTAGGTCCGCCCTCGCCCCGGGTGAGGTTGGGGCCGGAGAGCAGCGCGAACGGGCCGGCGTCGGCGATCACCCGGCCGCCGAGATCGTCGCCGTGGCACTGCCCGCAGGGCCGCATGCGGACCAGGCGCGCTCCACGCGCGATCGAGGCGCTGTCGCTCGGGACGACCCGCAGAGCCTCCGCTGGCGGCTCGTGCTTCGCGCCGAGCTTCCGGGCACTCAGGGCGTACAACACGCCCGCTGCCACCAGAATCAGGGCGACGAGTGCGCCGAGCGTAATGCCGATCCCCTTGAGCACGCGCTTCACGGAACCTCCCGGGTGTGAGCCTCTTCGCCGAACCCGACTATGCCTCGGGACCCGCCGACAACGCGGCTCGTATCCTCCCGATCGTCTCGGGGGTGGTGCGGCAGCACCCACCGATGAGACTCGCACCCCGCTCGCGCCATCGTCGCGCACCCGCTCCGAAGTCGAAGCCCTCGCCTCCGGTGCCGGGAAGCCAGCGGCGGCGCTCCGCATCCCAGCGCTCGCCGCTGTTGGGGTAGACGACGAGCGGCCGGCTCGTCACCGAGGCCGCGGCCGCGAGCAGCCCGTCGGCCTGCGCGGGAGGGATGCAGTTGAAGCCCACCGCCGACACCTGCGGGTGGCCGGCCACCGCCGCGATCGCCTCGGCCGCCGGCTGCCCCTCGCTCACGTGCCCGGCGTCGCGGGAGGTGAACGAGACCCAGGCCTCGATGGCGGGCCACTCCCGCAGCAGTTCCAGCACCACCACGGCCTCGTCGGGCGACGGAATCGTCTCGATCGCGAGGAGGTCCGGACCCGCCGCCACCAGCGCCTCGAGCCGGGGACCGTGAAAGTCCGCCAGCGCCTGCCGGGAGACGCCGTAGCTCCCGCGATACTCCGAACCGTCGGCCAGCGCGGCCCCGTAGGGGCCGACCGATCCGGCCACGAGCGGCGCCGACCGCCGGCCCGCCGCGTGATCCGTCCGCTTCCGGAACCGCTCCCGGGCCTCCTGCGCCAGCTCGACGCTCCGCGCGATCAGCCGGCGCGCCTCGGCGGGCCCCACGCCGCGGGCCGCGAACCCGCCCAGGCTCGCCTGATAGCTCGCCGAGACGGCCACATCGGCGCCCGCGGCGAAATAGGCCTCGTGTATCCCGCGGATCCGGTCGGGGGCCAAGAGCAGCTGCGTCGCCGACCAGAGCGGGTCGCGCAGGTCGGCTCCCTGCCGCTCCAGCTCGGTGGCGAGCCCGCCGTCGAGGACGACGAACCCCTGCGACGCGAGGATCTCCCGCAGCGTCATGTCCAATCCGCCCGCGCGGAACATAGTGCGCCGCCGCGACTCAGCGCCGCGCGTACTCCCGCCAGCCGATGTCCCGCCGGTACTGTTTGCCCTCGAAGCCGATCCTCTCGGCCGCCAGCACGCTCAGCCGCCGCGCCTCCGCGAAGCCGTCGCCCAGGCCGGTCACAGCCAGGACCCGGCCGCCGCTCGCCCGGAGCGCGCCTTCCGCGTCGCGCGCGGTGCCGGCGTGAAAGACCAGCGTGCCCGCGGGGAGGTCGTCCGGGACGGTGACGCGCGCGCCCCTGACGGGCGCGTCGGGATAGCCGGGCGCGGCGAGCACCGTGGTCACTGCGGCGCGGTCGCCGGTCACGACCGGCGGCAGCGACTCTCCCCGTGCGGCCGCGGCGAAGACCTCGAGCAGCCCGGTCGTCACCCGCGGGAGAACCGCCTGGGCCTCGGGATCGCCGAGCCGGCAATTGAACTCGATCACGAACGGATTCCCCCGGCCGTCGACCATGAGGCCCGCGTAGAGGACGCCCGAGAAGGGCGACCCCCGCCGCGCCAGCTCGGCGAGCGTGGGCAGGAGCACCTCCCGCTCGACCCGTTCGAGCAGCGCCGGCGTGGCGAGGCGCACCGGACTGTAGGCGCCCATGCCCCCCGTATTGGGCCCCGTGTCTCCGTCGCCCAGCCGCTTGTGATCCTGCGCGGGCGGCAGCAGCGCCACCTCGCGTCCGTTCGTCACGGCCAGCACCGAGAGCTCTTCCCCCTCGAGGAAGTCCTCGATGACGACCGTGCGCCCCGCGTTGCCGAACGTGCCCTGTCCGAGCATGGCCATGGCGGCCTGGCGGGCCTCGGTGCGGGTGGCGCAGACGATGGCGCCCTTTCCGGCGGCGAGCCCGCTCGCCTTCACCACGAGCGGCTCGGTGTGCGCCCCGATGGCGCGGAGGGCATGGTCGAGCCGGGTGAACGTGCCGCTGGCGGCCGTGGGCACGCCGGCCGCGCGCATCACGTCCTTGGCGAAGGCCTTCGAGGCTTCGATCCGTGCGGCCGCCGCCGATGGCCCGAGGACCGCCCGGCCGGCGGCCCGCAGCCGGTCGGCCAGACCCGCCGCGAGGGGGGCCTCGGGTCCGACGACGACGAGATCGATGTCGTGAGCGTTCGCCGCCGCGACCTGGCGATCGAGGTCGTCGGCCGCGACGGGGAGATTCGTTGCGAGCTCGGCGGTGCCGGGATTCCCGGGGGCGCAGAAGAGGTCGCCGGCGGGGAGGTCACGGCGCAGCGCCCAGCAGAGCGCGTGCTCCCGGCCGCCGCCGCCGACGACCAGCACCCTCACTGCTGGCGGGTCCTCCTGAACGCTTCCTTGGCCTTCTCGGCGGCCTGCTTCGCGGCCTCGGCCACCTTGGAGCCCAGGTCGCGGGCCTCGCCCGCGTAGAAGTCCCTGGCCTGCTTGAAGTCCTCGCGCAGCGGCCGCTCCTTCGCCTCGGCGCCGCGCCGGATGTACTCGCCCCGGAGAATCCGCTCGTACGCGCCGCTCGCGATCCAGGTCTGCAGCTCGGCCGCGCGCACCGTGTGCATCGGATGGGTCAGCGCCAGCGTGTTCAGGATCTTGTAGACGATGTCGAGCCCTTCGTTGGCGGCGATGTACTCGCTGGCCTGCTGCATGAAGGGGTCGAGATGCATCTGCCCCTCTTCCATCGCCCCCCGATAGGCCCCGGCCATTTTCATGAACAGCTGCTGCGACGCGAGCACGTTCTGCCCGCCGAGGAGCCCGGCACGATCCGAGGAGAGCTCCGACTTCCGGCTCCACTCGAGAATCGCGAGCCGGATGGGCAGGAGCGCGATCCCCGCGAGAAGCGGCAGGGCGCTCAGGCTCACGTTGAGAAGGATCTCGGCGATGGTGCGGTAGAGCGAGTGCCCGCTCACCACGTGACCCATCTCGTGCGCGATCAGCGTCCGGAGCTCCTCCTCGTCGAGCAGCTCGAGCGCCGCCGAGTGCAGCACGATGAAGGGGTGATCGACGCCGTACGCCCCGGCATTGAAGATCGGCGTCTGCGAGACGAAGAGGGGCGGGGTCTCGTGCCAGTCGAACGTGGCCACGACGTCGATGTGCAGCGCGTGGGCCCTGGGAAACTGCCGCGGCCCGGAGCGCACCGCGTTCCCCTGGAAGAGGAGCTGAATCCCGCGCTCGCCGCCGAGCAGCGCGATGATCTTCCGGACCACATCGTCGAAGCCCGGCACCGCGCGCAACGCCTGGAGCGCGGCCCGGTCGGCGGGATGCTCCCACGATACGCCGGCGATCTGAGGGAGCTGAATGCGGGTGCGGGGCGCGGGAACTGTCATGGGATAGGGGGGCCTGGGAGTCAGGGAGCTAGGGACTAGGGACTAGGGACTAGGGACTAGGGAGCTAGTACGCCGGCCAGGGGGAAATGTTTCAGGGTGAGACTTAAAGCGCCAGTCTTATTGGCTGCGCGAGCCCCGGCTCTCGAGAGAATCGAGTGCGGCTCTGATGCGGGCCACATCGGCGGCCCGCACCGGCTCGACATTGTCCCGGAGCGCGAGGTAGCGGCGGGCCGCCCGCACGGCTCCGGCGGGATCGCCCGCGCGCGCGGCGAGCCGGCTCTCTTCCTCGAGGAACGTGCTGTAGGCCACGAGCACCCGCGGCTCGCCGAAGTCCGTGATGAGAAGACGGCGTCGCGTCGCGGCCAGCGCTCGGCTGGGATCGCCGCGGCGCTCCCAGAGCCGGGCTGCGGTGAGGTTGGCGGTCGCCAGGATCCAGGTAATCGTGGGCGGAGAGGTTCGCGCGAGCGAATCGAGGCGCTCGAGCTTCGCGAGCGCGTCGGGGCGGTCGAGCGCGGCGGCGAGCTGCGCGTCGAGGATGTCGGCGCACACGGCGATGAAGCCGGTCTGGGGGTCCGCGAGCGGGTCGGGAACTCGCCGGAGGGCGGCGATCGCCGCCGGGACCCGATCCGCCGAGCCGCGCGACATCCGCCAGAGGCCGACGGCGCAGACGTCGTAGTGAATCGGTCCGGCCTCCGCGGGGAGGGTGCCGTCCACTTTGGCCTCGTTCTCCCGCACCAGCTCCGCCGCGAGGAGGGTGTCCGCCTGCCACAGCAGCGCGTCCACGATGAGGCTCAGGCGATCACGGGCACGGAGCGGCTGGCTCGCACGCCAGGCGCGGGCGAGCGAGTCCGCTTCGGCGGGGCGGCCCCGGTTGAGGGCGAGCTCCCGCTGCTTCACGAAGCCCCAGCGGTTGCTCGCATCGAGCGCTCCCTGGGACCACCGCGACTTCGCGGCGCGAAGGCCGTCCTCGAGCGCAACGCCGTCGAGCTGGGTGACGTTGATCATGCGCTCGAGGGTTTCGCCGGACAGGCTGTCGGCGCGGTCGATGACCCGCCGCCGTCCGACCTCATCGCCGAGCGCGACGGCGACGCGCCAGCGGTAGTAGTCGGCCAGCTCGCTGGTGGAATCGACGGCGAGATACCGGAGACCCATCGCGCGGACCGAGGCGGTGTCGCCGTCGCTCGCCGCGAGATCGATGAGGTGGCCGAGGGCGGGAGCGAAGCGAGGCTCCATCTGGACAGCGCGGCGGAACGCGTTGCCGGCGCGCCGCAACGGATCGGGGGTGCCGGTCCAGGGGCCGTCGTGAAACAGAGTCTCGCCGAAGTGGTAGAACACCTCCATCCGGTCCGGCGCCTCGAGTGCTGCGCGATTCCAGCCCTCCATGCGCTCGGGGAGCGACGGGTCGGCCGGCCAGCGGGGGCCGGCCAGCGCGTTCAGGAGCTCGCGGTCGCGGGCGGGCAGCGCGTCCCGCATGGCGAGCGCGGGTCCGACGCCCACATCGCGAACCGAGTCGTTTACGAATCGTCCCGATGAGGCGAGGCCCAGAGCTGCCAGGCCGAAATCCGGCTTTGCCGAGAGGGCCTCGCGATACGCGCGGGCGGCCTGCTCGAAGCGGCCGTTGACGAACAGGCGGCGGCCGTTGAGATACGAGCGCAGGGCCGGCAGCGGTGTCTTGACGAGAAGGGGCCGGCGGTCGGCCGGCTCTCCCGCGGCGCCGACCAGCAGATGCGCGGCCAGCTCGTCGAGCAGCGGAAGGAGGCTGTCCCGGTGCGCGGAGAGGCCCTGCACCCGGGCGAGGACGTCCCCGCGCGGGGCGCGCTCCAGCACGGCGCTCAGCACCATCCGGTCACCGCTCCGGCTGATCTCTCCCTGGATCACGAGGCCGGCGCCGAGGGCGCGCCCCACGGCGAGGGCGGTCGCCTCCGAGACGACGGGAGCGGCCTCGCCGGTGATGCGCGTGAGCGCGGCCCGCGTGGTCGCCGGGAATACCGCCCGCGGCCCGCCCTCGCCGGGGAAGCGCTGCGCCATGAGGTCCGCCAGCTCCACCGCGGCCGCGCCGAGCGCCGAATCGGCGACACCGCCCGTCTGGAAGGGGAGGACGGCGACCAGGTCGGGATTGAGCGCGGTGCTCTCCACTCCTCGTCCTCCCCAGGGTCCGCGCGCCGCGAGGACGGCGAGAAGCACGAGCGTGACCACGCCGCCCGCCGCCATCCAGAGGGTCCGTGCCCGCCGTGATCCCGGCTCGGGCTCGATCCGCATTTTTCGCGACAACCGGTCCGGCGTGAGCGCCGCGACGAACTCGTCGGCGGTGAGGAAGCGGTCGGCGGGGGACTTGGCGAGGGCGCGGCGGATGGCGTGCTCGAGCGCCGGGGGCACGGTGTCGCGGACCGCGCGCACGCTGGGCACCCGCTCGACGGAATGGCGGGCGAGCACGGCCTGCGCGGAGCGCCCGCTGAAGGGGGGGTCGCCCGCGAGCATCTCGTAGAGAACGCAGCCCAGACTGTAGATGTCCGCGCGGCCGTCGAGCTTGCCGGCCCCGATGCTCTGCTCCGGGCTCATGTAGGCCGGCGTGCCGAGGGCGAAGCCGGCCGACGTCAGGCGCTCGCCGCCGCTTTCCTCCAGCGCATACGCGATCCCGAAATCGGCGACGAAGGCGTGGCCCGCCGAGAGCAGGATGTTGCCGGGCTTGATGTCGCGATGGACGATGCCGTGCGTGTGGGCGTGCTGCAGCGCCGCCGCGACCTGCCGGGTGACGTCGAGCGCCTCGTCGATCGGCAGCTGGCCCTCGCGCGTGAGCCGCTGCGCCAGGGACTCTCCCTCGACGTAGGGCATGACGTAGTACAGGAGATCGTCGCCTTCTCCCGAGTCGTAAAGCGCGAGGATGTGCGGATGACTCAGGTTGGCCGCGGTCCGGATCTCCCGGAGGAAGCGGCCGCGGCCGAAGGCGGCGGCGATCTCGGGGAGGAAGAGCTTGATCGCGACCATGCGCCCGTGGTGGAGATCCCGGGCGAGAAAGACGTGGGCCATGCCGCCGCGGCCGAGCTCGCGCTCGATGGCGTAACGCCCCTCGAGGATGGCCTGCAGCCGGGCGCGCAGCTCAGTCGGTTCGTGGCTCACTCGGCTCCGGCCATCCTTCCGGCTCGAAGAGCGGCAGGCACGACGCTTCGGGACGCTCGAGGTCCGCGAGGAGCACGGCGACGCCGCCGAGTCCCTTGTACAGGCTCAGCGGACGGACCTGCGCGCCTTTCCACGAGGCGATGCGGTCCGCGGCACGTCCGGCCAGGATCCGGGCGCGCTCCAGCCACTCGGGGGCTCCGGTCGCGCGATAGAGATTGAGGAGACCGTAGGCGCGACCGGCCAGCCCGCAGCAGAGATCCGGTACGCCGGAACGGCCTTCCCACGCGCTCCAGGCGGAGGATTCCGCGAGCCGGAGGTACCGCGGGTCGCGAAGCCGCTCGTGCGCGAGCGTCCATAGATGGATAAACCCCGCCGGACCCACGCACCAGCCGACCATCTCGTGGCCGAGCTCCACGCGCGAAGCGTCGGGATGCTGCCGGGGCCACCAGTGAATGCCGCGGCCAACCGGCTCGGCGCAGGCAGCCAGCTCGCCCAGCCGCCGCGTCACGCCGGCCGGAAGCTCGCGCCGCGCGGCCCGGGACCAGCGCAGCGTCGCATAGAGCAAGCCGGCCCAGCCGTGCGCGACGCCGTAATCGTCGAGCTCCTCGCACCGGCCGACGGGCCCGAACGGCGCGAGGGTGCTCCAGAGCCACTCGAGCACCTCGTCGCCGAGCTGCCGCACGGCCTTCGCCACGAGCCCGCTCTTCTCCACCTGCGGCAGCGCCTCCACGAGCAGCGCGCAGCCGAGCAGAATCCCCGGTCTTCCGAGCGTCAGGTCCACCACCGGGCACTCGGTACGCGACGCGGCGACGTACCGCTCCGCCGCGTTGACCGCCGACCACCGGTCGCGCATGGAGACGGCGAGGAGCGCGCGGACGAGATCGACACCGGGCCGGGCGTGGAACGGCGAGACCGGCCCAAGCGATTCCGGCACCAGCACCGTCCCCGGCGCGGCGAACGCGACGGGAGAGTCGACGGCGGCCTCGGTTCTGGTGAGCCAGGCGTCCGCGGTGGCGAGGTGCCGGCCATCGTCGCGAATCACGGCCAGCCGGTACAGCACGTAGGCCACGCCCGCCCCGCCGAACTTGAACGAGCAGACCGGGGGAACGCCGGTGACCTCGCCGTCCTTCGGAAAGGCCGGGCCGTTTATGCGGGTCCGGGCGATGAACTCCCCGAGCGCATCGGCGGCCGGGCGTGGCGTCCGCGTGGGTGCGCGCGCGCCCGCCGTCACCCGGGGGAGCTCCCGCAGCGCGGCGGTGAGCGCCGCCATGGAGCCAAAGCGGGCAGAGGCGTCCTTCGAGAGGGCCCGGGCGAGGATCCGCTCGACCTCCGGCCAGGGCGGCGCCTGCCGCGCGGTGAAGGGCAGGGGCGGGTCGCTCCGGATCTGCTCCAGCATCGTGGAGCGGTCCAGATCGAAATCGGCGTAGGTCCTGCCGGTGAGCAGGAGATAGAGCAGCGCGGCGACCGCGTACTGCTCGCTTCCGGGATCGGGCTCCGGGGTGGGTCTCCCGGCGAGCGCGGCACGGGCGTACTCCGGGGCGTAGAAGGCCGCGACACCTCCCGTCGCGGGCGTGCCTGGCAGCCGTGTCGGCGGGATCGCGCGGGCGAGCCCGAAGTCGAGCATTCGGATCCGGTCTCCGCGGCCGACGAGGAGGTTGCTCGCGTGCACGTCCCCGTGCACCACGCCGCGGCGATGCAGCCGCGCGAAGGCGGCGGCCACCGCGGTCACGAGGTCGAGCAGCCGCCCGCGGGCTTCGGCGGTGCCCCGCTCCCGGAGCTCACCGGCCACGACGTCGGGCGTCACTCCCCCGCACCACGCCGACGCGAGCCAGGCTCGGCGACGATGTCGTCCGGCCGCCGCCAGCCTCGGCGCGCCCGCGCCGCGAAGGCGGGCGAGGACCCCCGCTTCCCGGGTCAGCATCCGGGTGACGTCGGAGCCCGACCCGGGACGCGCGAGCTTAACCGCCGCGAGGGGGCCGTCATCGTCCCGCGCCTGGTAGAGCTCGGTGTCGTTGCGCACGCGGAGACAGCGGAGCACCTCGAAGGGGCCGATCCGGTCGCCGCGCTCGCGTGTGGGCAGGATCGGCGCCGCTTCCGGAGAATCCGCCGCGACCAGAAAGCGACCGTTGAAGCAGTCGCGCAGGAGCGGGAAGGCCTGCGCCAGCAGCGCCTCCGGATCACCCGCGCGCCGCGCGGCGACGTCGAGGACGACTTCGGAGATGCGGCGCGCGGAGCGGAACTCCTCGAGAAAGCCCGCGGCCTCGGCGCTCACCACCTTCGAGGTCGCGCGGCCCCGCGGGCGCGTCACCAGGCAGTCGTCGTCGGCGGCCCGCAGCCGGCCGCGGAGCGAAGCCCCGAGCGCGCGAACCGGCGTGATGGTGACGTCGACCGGGAGGACGAGCGGATCAGTGATCGGCATCGGCGGGTGGCTCGGACTCGAGCCAGTCGGCCCGGGTCCAGGTGCGCGGATCGACGCCGTCGAGCGAGACCCGGTCGAGGGCGAAGCGCCACGGCGGGACCACCCCGGCCGCGGCGTTGCCCGTGGCGAGCGCGGCTCCCAGGCGCGTCACGACCCACCCGCGCCAGCTGCCCCGGCGGAGCGGGCCCGGAGGCTCGGAGGCGATGGCCGGGTCCGCGGCCCAGGAGAGGAGCAGGGACCCGTCCACGACGGCCGTGAACGGCACGCCCTGCGCCGGCATGCCCCCGAGCTCCCGCGCGAGGCGCGCGGCCGACTCCACGAGATCCTCGTGACGGACGAAGTAGGCCACGAGCTTGTCAGGGCGGAGCAGCGTCGCCAGGTCCCGGCCGACCTTGATCGAGAACGGTGCGCTTTTCGTGTCGAACAGCGCGAGGGTGGCATGCAGCGCCTGCCCCACGGCGGGTAGGCCCACGCTCACGTACAGCTTGAACGTCACCTGGGACCGCGACGGCTGGAGCGCGCCGTCCCGATCCCACACGCGCCAGACGCCTCGGCCACCGGCGGACTCGAGCACGGCGTCATGCGAGCGGCGCCGGCGGGCCGCGGCACCGCGCCGGCCGGCCTCGAGGAGCCGCGACACCGATGCCGCGTCGGGAAGTCTCGCCCGCCAGGCGGGGGAGAGGGGTCGCGAGTTATGGCGGTAGAGCCGATCGGCCAGCGCGCGGGGCTCCGTGAGCCCGGTGGCCGCCGAGTACTGGAGGGCCTCGATCGAGAGCCGCGCGAGCGGCCCGTCCGGCCCGGCAGCCGTGTCAGCGTGGAAGAAGAGGGAGTGGGCGGCGGGACCGGAGTGGGTCACCCCTCCGCTCTCGATCTCAATGAGTCCGTCGAGAACGAGCCGGGGCAGCGCGTCCTCCGTGACGGAGGAGATCCCGCGCGGCTCGCGAAGCGCGTCGAGCAGCTCGACCGTTTGCCGGCTCACGAGCTGCACCCGACGCCAGCCGTCGCCTGAGGGCATGAGCACACCCGCCCATTCCCCGCCCATCTCGGCGATGCCGAGACGGGCGCGGTGGGTCGGAGTCAGGCCGGCGAGCGGAACGAAGCGGAACTCGGGCGCGGCTCGAACCCGCGCCTCGCGGATCAGGAGCGCGCGGCGCGGAGCTGTGCCAGCAGCTCGTCCAGATCCGAATCGAAGGCCAGTCCCTTCGGCTTCGGCTTCGGCTGGTGCTCCGTCGAGGGACAGCACCCGCCTCTCGTGTCGTTGGTGCAGTTGTTCTCCTGACAGGAGTTGTCCATCAGCCACTCTGCAGCCTCGGTTTCCGGCAATACCGCCACCATCAGGTCTCTGCTGGCGAACTCCTGCATCGGGGGCTCCTCGTGGAGGTGACCATGGGAATCGCGCGGACCGGGGTGGGACGCGCTGATATATCGTGCGCGAGCGGGAGCGTCAAGCAACTGCTTGCGCGCCGCATGAGCGTGCCGTAACCTCCCGGTTCTCCCTCGACGATTGCGCGATTCCCATGGCCGGCGCCGGTAAACCGCCCTTCACGATCTCGAGTATTGCCTTCGCCTTCCCCGGCAGCCGGCACGTCATCCCGCTCCGTGACCCCAATACCCTCGGATTCCTGGGCGACGAGCCGGAGTGGACGGCCGCCGGGCGCCGGGGGGTGGCGGCGTTCGTGCGCGGCAAGCGGCCGGTGATCCGCGTCGTTTTCGCCCGCGGCGACCCGTCGACGCCGTCGGGGCGCACCTGGCGGATCAAGGCGAAGGGGCAGGGCGGCCCCGGGATCGCGACGCAGTCCGTCAAGCTCGAGTTCGACGACCGGGGGCTCTCGGGTCCGCACGAGATGCGGCTCGACGCGACGCTGCCGAACGAGATCGGCCCCGTGGACGTGTACTGGCAGTGGACGGCGGAGCGCGCCGGAGCCAGGGCGCAGCTCTCCTGGACGCGGCACCGCTTCTATCTGACGTGGCGCGAGCCGGTGTCGCCCTCGGTCTGGGCCACGCGCATGGAGCCGAAGACCGGCCCCGCGGGGGAGCCGGACCGGACCTGGGTCTACCTGCCGATCATGCAGTGGACCTGCGAGTGGGCGAAGGGAAAGTCCAATCCGAAGCTCATCTGCGACGCGATCCTCGCCCGGCTGGCCGAATCCGGCCTCCAGTACGCCCCGTTCGTGGCCGCGTACTCGGTGCAGGACATGCTGACCGGCGCCGGCGGCTACTGCTTCGGCTGGTACCACATGTTCCAGGCGATGGCCGGGTCCCAGGGTGTGAAGGTGGAGCGCCGGACGTACGCTCCCGACTGGCAGAATCAGGCGCGGGGCGAGGCCCGCTGGTGCGCGATCGTCGTGGAATCACCGGGGCTCAACCGCACCGAGCCCCTGGAGAAGCCGAGCCGGTTCAACGACGTGCGCAAGCGCCCGGTGAGCTCGAGCCGGCTCGACGTGGGACAGCGGCATCGCTATCGCTTCTGGGGAGCGCCCGGCATCTGCGCCGACGGGCACTGCATCAACTTCCTCAAGTACCGGGGCCGCTGGTTCCTCTACGACGCCTCCTTCCGGAGCGAGCCGGTCGCGCTCAAGGGATTCACCCTCCCGCGGTCCGACGTGCTGCACGCCTTTCCCGTCGGGCGGCTCGGCAACTTCAAGGACTCCTACCTCGAGGGGGCGGTGCCCTTCATGCTCGGATCGCTGGTCCACCGGGGCCGGCTGGTGCAGACCATCCACCCCGAGACGGCGACCGGGCACACCCGGAACGGCATCACGCTCAAGACCGACCTGATCCCGCGGGGGGACCGGGACCTCCGCTTCTTCTGGACCGAGTAGCGGAGCCACCATGGCGAACCCTCACGACCTTCTGCGCCGCCTCCTGGCCGGCAAGGGCCATGCAGACGGCGAATTTCACTGGCATCACGTGCTGAGGCTGATGCAGGAGGTTCGGGCGAGCCGTTCGGCGGACTCGGATGCCCTGCTCCAGGAGATCGCGGAGTACGAAGGGCACCTCGTCTTCGACGGCCGCCACGGCCACCCGCACGCGATGCCGCCCTCGGATGTCCTCCGAACCCTGGCCGTGCAGATTCTCGCCGAGCGAAATGTGAAGCTCCACCGGAAGACGATCGAGCGGGCCGCGGACATCGCACAGAGCCACGCCGCGCGGGCGATCGCTCGGGAGGTGCTGGGTTGAACCCCCTCACATCGCCTCCTCCAGATCCGCGATCAGGTCCTCCACGTCCTCGATCCCGACGCTGAGCCGGATCAGGCTGTCGGTGAGACCCATGGCCTCGCGCAGCGCCTTCGGCACCGCGGCGTGGGTCATCGACGCAGGATGGCCGATGAGGCTTTCCACGCCGCCCAGGGATTCGGCCAGCTGGAACACCTTGACCCGCTCGACGATCCGGCGGGCGTAGGCCACGTCCTCCACGTCAAAGCTCACCATCCCGCCGAACCCCGACATCTGCCGCTTCGCGAGCTCGTATTGCGGGTGATCCGCGAGCCCGGGGTAGTAGAGCTTCCGCACCTTCGGCTGTCCGCGGAGCCAGTCCGCGAGACGACGGCCCGACGCGTCGTGCTGCCGCATGCGGAGCGGCAGCGTCTTGATGCCGCGAAGCGCGAGCCAGCAGTCCATCGGTCCGGGCACCGCTCCGCTCGCGTTCTGGATGAAGGCGAGCCGCTCGGCGACGTCGTCCCGCGTGGTCACGAGCAGGCCGCCGACCATGTCGCTGTGCCCGTTCAGGTACTTGGTCGTGGAGTGGAGCACGATGTCCGCGCCCAGCTCGAGCGGCCGCTGGAAGACCGGGGTGGCGAAGGTGTTGTCCACCGCCAGGAGCAGGCCCCGGGAGCTCGTGAGGTCCCCCATGGCCCGGAGGTCCGTCAGGAACATCATGGGGTTGGTCGGCGTCTCGCAGTACACCATCCGGGTCCGCGGCGTGATCGCCCGTTCGACGTTTCGCACGTCGCGGGTGTCGACGTACGTCGTCTCGAGACCGTACGGCTCGAAGACCCGCTGCATGAGCCGCATGGATCCGCCGTAGAGATTCTCCCCGCTGACGATGTGGTCGCCTGCCTTGAAGAGCTTGAGCAGGGCGTCCAGCGCGGCCAGGCCGGAGCCGAAGGCGAGGCCGTGGGTCCCGCCCTCGAGCGCCGCGGCGCACCGCTCGAGCGCTTCCCGCGTGGGGTTCTGGGTGCGGGCGTACTCGTACCCCTTGTGCCTGCCGAGCGCCTCCTGCCGGTAGGTCGAGGTCTGATAGACCGGCGGCATGACCGCCCCGGCGAGGGGATCCTCGACCTGGCCGGCGTGGACGGCCCGCGTGGCAAGGCGGTGGGAGAGGTCGTTTTCCAGGATTCGGGTCATGAAGAGGTTGACCGTTGACGGTTGACAGTTGACGGGAAGTGGGGGCCGGCGGCGAAGCGTAGCGCCGACCGGGCGGTCTCGGCAAATGGATGTTGAAGAATGGCAGGGAGTTCCCTAGCTTGGATCGTGTGATCCCTCCGCCATCGCGACGGGCGCAGGAGCCCGTCGCCTCCAACAGGGCGATCGTCGTGGACGACGACGCCCAGGTCCGGCAGACGCTCGCCCGGGTGCTCCAGGCCCAGGGCATGGCGACCCTGGAAGCCGCCAACGGCCGTGAGGCGCTCGCCCTGCTGGAAGAGCACGGCGAAGTGCCGCTGATCGTGAGCGACGTCTACATGCCGGAGATGGACGGGATCACGTTCCTGCGGGAAGTCTCCCGGCGCTGGCCCGACATTGCCGTGATCATGTTGACCGGTGTCGCCGAAGTGGCCACAGCCGTGAAGTGCCTGCAGGAGGGAGCCCTCGACTACCTGGCCAAGCCCATCCTGATCGACGAGGTCAGGGCCAGAGTCGACAACGCCCTCGAGAAGCGCCGCCTCGTTCTCGAGAACCGCTACCTCCAGCGGAGCTACCAGGAACGGCTGGAGACGTCCATTCGCGAGCTCGATACCCGCAACAAGGAGCAGTTCGTGGGCCAGATCCAGATGGCGGTACGGATGCTGGAGAAGAAGGACGTCTACACCCGCGGCCACTCCCAGCGGGTGAGCACCTACGCTGTCCGGACCGCGGTGATGCTCGGCTTCACCGGCGAGGTCCTGGATCAGATCCGGCTCGGCGGAGAGCTGCACGACATCGGGAAGATCGGCACCCGCGACGCCGTCCTCCACAAGCCGGGGCCGCTCACCCCCGCCGAGTTCGAGGAGATCAAGAAGCACGTCACCGAGGGGGAAGAGATTCTGGAGCCGCTTCGCCGCGAGCACCCGCTCGTGCTCCAGATCGTCCGCAATCACCACGAGCGGATGGATGGCTCGGGATTCCCCGACGCGCTCCGCGGAGAGGCGATCCCGATGGTGGCGCGGCTGGTCGCGGTGGTCGACGCCTTCGACGCCATGACCACCAACCGCGCCTACCGCGACTCTCGGACGCCGGACGACGCGATGGACGAGCTGCGCAAGTACTCCGGCGCCCAGTTCGACCCCGACGTCGTGGTCGCCTTTCAGCGTGCCTTTCCCGACGTGAGCCGGCTCCCGCTGGCCGTGGGACCGAGAACGGACGGTCAGACGGCCGGACGGCCGGACGGCCCGACGAGGCGACCGGATCAGGCTACGAGCTTGTAGCAGTCTCCGGCCGTCTGGCCGTCTGGCCGTCCGGCCGTCTAGCTTCCCTCCATGCCATCCCCGACCCTCATGATCTCCGTCTCCGGGATGCGAGGCATCGTCGGGACGGATCTCACGCCCGAGCTCGTGGCGCGCCACGCGGCGGCCCTCGGCGCGTGGGCGCGCGGAGCCGGAAACCCGCTCGTGGTGATCGGGCGGGATGCGCGCACCAGCGGACCGATGTTCGCGCGCGCGGCGATCGCCGGCTTCCAGTCGGTGGGGTGCGAGGTGATCGACGTGGGACTCGTCCCCACGCCGACCGTGCAGCTCGCCGTCGAGCATCACCACGCGGGCGCGGGACTCGTCCTCACCGCCAGCCACAATCCGGTCGAGTGGAACGCGCTCAAGCTCGTGGGACCGGACGGGATCTTCCTCGATGCGGAGACCGGCGCCCGCGTGCGTGCCCTCGCCGAGCAGGGCCCCCCGCGCGCTGGGTGGAACGGCGTCGGAGCGGTTCGCGAGGATGGCGAGGCGGTGAAACGGCACCTCGAGGCGATTCTCGCGCTCCCGGAGCTCGACGTCGCCGCCATCCGCCGGCGGAGCTTCCCGGTCGCGCTCGACTGCGTGCGCGGGGCAGGGGGCACCATCGTCCCCCTGCTGCTCGAGCGCCTGGGCGCGCGAGTGACCGCGATCAACCTGGAGACGGATGGCCTCTTTCCGAGGCCTCCCGAGCCGGTTCCCGAGAACCTCGGAGAGCTCGGTGCGCTGGTGCGGTCGAGCGGTGCGGCCATCGGGATGGCGGTGGATCCCGACGCGGACCGGCTTGCCCTGGTGAACGAGCGCGGTCAGCCGATCGGCGAGGATTACACCCTGGCGTTCGCTGTGAGAGCAGTGCTGGCAGGTGACGGCCGGCAGGCCGGCCAGCCGGGTGCCCCGCCGGTCGTTGTGGCGAACCTGTCGACCAGTCTGGTCGTCGAGGACGCGGCGCGGGAGGGCGGAGCCGTCTTCCGGCGGGCCCCGGTGGGCGAGGCTAACGTCGCGCGGATGATCCGCGCGGAAGGCGCGCTGATCGGGGGGGAAGGCAATGGTGGGGTGATCCTTCCCGCTCTCCATGTGGGGCGCGACGCGCCGCTCGGGGTGGCGTTGATCTTGCAGTATCTCGCCCACACCGTGCAACCGGTTTCGGAGCTCGTTGCCGCCGCGCCCCGCTACCAGATCGTGAAGGCTAAGTTGGTGCGCGGAGCGGACTTGGCAGACGCTTATGAAGCGCTCCGACAGCGATTCCCCGACGCCGTCGCCGACGAGCAGGACGGACTTCGGCTCGCGTGGAGCGACCGTTGGCTGCATCTGCGGGCATCGGGCACCGAACCGGTGATCCGCATCATCGCGGAGGCCCAAAGAGCGACGGATGCGGAGGCGCTGGTGACCGAATGCCGGAATCTTCTGACGTAAGCACGAGGACGTCGTCCCCATGTGTGGCATCGTCGGCTACGTAGGTCCGCGGGAAGCGACCCCGATCCTGATCGAGGGACTCCGCCGCATGGAGTACCGCGGGTACGACTCGGCGGGACTGGCCATCATCAACGGTGACGGCATCAAGGTCCGGAAGGCGGCCGGCAAGCTCTCCGCCCTCGTGGACCAGCTCAAGGACGACACGCCGAAAGGCACGCTCGGCATCGGCCACACCCGCTGGGCGACCCACGGCGCGCCCACCACGCCGAACGCGCATCCCCACACCGACCAGAAGGGCGATATCGCGGTGATCCACAACGGGATCATCGAGAACGCCGCCGCGATCAAGAAGGCGCTGACCAAGCGGGGCCACGAGTTCCGCTCCGAGACGGACACCGAGGTGCTCGCCCACCTCATCGGCGAGTACTACGACGGGAGCCTGGAGGAGGCGGTCGCCTCCGCGCTCCGCGACGTGGAAGGGGCCTACGGGATCGCGGTGATCTCGGCGCGGGAGCCCGACGTCATTATCGCGGCGCGGAAGGGGTCCCCCCTCCTCGTCGGCGTGGGTGACGAGGAATTCTTCGTCGCGTCCGACGCCGCCGCCGTGCTCGAGCACACCCGGTCGGTGGTCTACCTCGACGACGGCGAGATGGCGGTGCTCGATCGGAAAGGCTACCGGGTCCGGGACCTGACCTCGAACCACGTCGAGAAGCCGGTGAGCCAGATCGAGTGGGATCTCGCCACGATCGAGCGCGGCGGGTACGACCACTTCATGCTCAAGGAGATCTTCGAGCAGCCGGATTCGCTGACCAACACGCTGCGCGGCCACCTGCTGGAGGACGAGGGGACGTCCCGCCTCCATGGGCTCAATCTGAGCGACGAGGACCTGCTCCGGTTCGAGCGGATCATCGTCACCGCGTGCGGCACGTCGTGGCACGCCGGCCTCATCGGCGAGTACATCATCGAGGAGCTGGCCCGGGTGCCGGTCGAGGTCGAGTACGCCTCGGAGTTCCGCTACCGGAACCCGATCGTCGACGACCGGACGCTCGTGGTCGCGATCTCGCAGTCGGGCGAGACCGCGGACACCCTCGCCGCGGTGCGCGAAGCGAAGACGCGCGGGGGCCGGACGATCGGGCTCGTCAACGTGGTGGGCTCCTCCATCGCCCGCGAGGTGGAGGGCGGCCTCTACCTCCGCGCCGGCCCCGAGATCGGGGTCGCGAGCACCAAGGCCTTCAACAGCCAGGTTGCGGCGCTCGCGATGGTCGCGCTCAAGATGGCCCGTCTCCGCGACATGAGCCTCCTCGAGGGCCGCCGCTTCATCGAGGCGCTCCAGAAGCTCCCGTCACAGATCCAGAACGTGCTCGCGCGGGCGCCGGACCTCGAGCGGCTCGCGGAGCGCTTCTACCAGGCTCCGAACGCGCTCTACCTCGGCCGGGGCGTGAACTTCCCGGTGGCGCTCGAGGGCGCGCTCAAGCTCAAGGAGATCAGCTACGTGCACGCCGAGGGGTATCCCGCGGCCGAGATGAAGCACGGGCCGATCGCTCTCATCGACGAGAACATGCCGGTCGTGTTCGTGGCCCCGAAGGACGGCGTGCACGGCAAGATCGTCTCGAACGTGGAGGAGGTGCGGGCACGGGGCGGCAAGGTGATCGCCGTCGTGACCGAGGGCGAGACCGAGATCGCCCGGCTGGCGGAAGCGGTCTTCCCGATTCCCGCGACCCACAACCTCCTCACGCCCATCCTCGCGAGCGTGCCGCTGCAGCTCTTCGCGTACTACGTGGCGCTCCGCCGCGGGTGCAACGTGGATCAGCCGAGGAACCTGGCGAAGTCGGTGACCGTGGAGTAGGGAGCTAGGGAGCTAGGGACTGGGGAGCTGGGGCGGCGGAGGCCGCCCCTTTCTCTTTGGCCCCCTCGGATCAAAGTTCCCTCTCCCTAACCCCCTGGCTCCCTGGCTCCCTGAAATGCGCATCGTCCTCCAGCGCGTGTCCCGCGCCTCCGTCACCATCCACGGCCGCGTGGCCGGCTCGATCGGCCGGGGGTACTGCGTGCTCGTCGGGTTCACCCACACCGATACGCCGGAGGTGGTGACCTGGATGGCGGACAAGGTGGCGGGGCTCCGGATCTTCTCCGACGCGCAGGAGCGGATGAACCTCTCACTCGGCGAGGTGGAAGGGGCGGTGCTGGTGGTGAGCCAGTTCACGCTCTACGGCGATACCCAGAAGGGGCGGCGGCCTTCCTTCGTCGACGCGGCCCGCCCCGAGACGGCGATTCCCCTCTACGAGCGATTCATTGCCGAGCTCGGGGCCCGGGGGCTCGAGGTAGAGACGGGCGAGTTCGGCGCGATGATGGACGTGGAGCTCGTCAACGACGGGCCGGTGACGCTCGTGCTCGAGCGGTCCGCGTGAGCCGGGTGCTCACGCTGGCCTCGGCGTCGCCGAGACGGCGGCAGCTGCTCGAGATGCTCGGCATTGCCCTGCGGGTCTCCCCCGCGCGCGTCCAGGAGATCCGGCTGCCCCGCGAGGCGCCGCTCGCCTATGCGCGCCGTCTCGCGCGCGACAAGGCGCGCGCCGTCCCGGGCGCCTACGTGCTGGGCGCGGACACGATCGTGGTGCTGGGCGAGGAGGTGCTGGAGAAACCGGTCGACCGCGACCACGCCGCGCAGATGCTCCTCCGCCTGCAGGGCCGGCGCCACGAGGTGATCACTGCGATCTGCCTCCTCCACGACGGCGCCGAGCACCAGGCGCACGACGTCACCGGCGTCTTCTTCCGGCCGATGGACGCAGCGCTGGTCCGGGCGTACGTCGCCACCGGCGAAGCGGACGACAAGGCGGGCGCCTACGGCATCCAGGGGTACGGCGCGGCGCTGGTCGAGCGGGTCGAAGGGGATTTCTTCAGCGTGATGGGGCTGCCGATCCGGCTGGTGCTCGAGCTGATGGCGAAGGCGGGATGGGAGTACGAATTCGGTTGACGGTTGACGGCTGACCGTGACTACGGTATGGAGTCCTCCGCCGCTCTTCGTGCCTTCGCGCTGTCCGCCGCTTCCATCGCCCGCCGCACTCCCGACGACCCCGGGAGCTTCGACTGCGCGATCGCGCTGTCCGACGCGCCTGCCGCCGGATGCTCCAGGCGGGTATCCGTGCCGCGCTCCTTGCCGCAGGCCGCGGCCGCGAGCAGCCCCACGAGGATGATCCGTCTCATTGCTCCTCCTCCACCTTCCAGACCTCGATCGGACCGCTCCGCCCCCTGACCGTCACGCCGTCGGCGCGCGACGCCGTGACCTTCGCGGGTAGCGCGGCGAGGAGCGCTCCGCTCACCAGGATCTCGCCGGGTCCCGCGGCGTCGCACAGATGGGAGGCGACGTTGACGACGTCCCCGATCACCGTGTACTCGAGCCGCTGGGGGCTGCCGATCGTGCCGGCGAACGCCTGCCCTGCATGCAGGCCGATGCCCACGGCGAGCGGCGCGCGACCTTCGGCGGTCCACGCCGTATTGAGGTCGCGGAGCCTCCGGCGCATGCGGAGGGCGGCGGCGAGCGCGCGGCCGGGGTCGTCGTCGCCGGGCTCGGGGGCACCCCAGACGGCGAGCAGGGCGTCGCCGATGAACTTGTCGAGCGTGCCGCCTTCGGCGAACACGATCTCCACCATCGCCGCGAAGTACTCCGACAGGTGCGCGGCGACCGCCTCGGGATCCTCCGCTTCGGCGAGCCGCGTGAATCCCCGGACGTCGCTGAACAGTATGGCCACGGGCAGGCGCTCGCCGCCGGTGCGGGGCGCGCTGACCCGTCCGGCGATGCGCGCGGCGACGGCCGGCGCGAAGTAGCGTTCCAGGTTCGCGCGGGCGAGCTCCTGCCGCCGCGCCGCCGCGGCCCAGTGGGCCTTGGCCAGCGTCACCGCGGCGAGGCCGGCGAACGCGAACGCGAGCGCCGCCTCGTCGTCGCGGAACGCCCCCCGGCCGGTGAGGGAGTCGAGGTAGAGCGCGCCCAGGACCTGCTCGTCCGCGAGCAGCGGGACGCAGAGCGCCGCCCGGATCCGCTGCATCACCACCGAGCCGCTCTGAAAGCGACGGTCGGCGGCGGCGTCCTCGGTAGTGACGGCGGTGCGCTCGTCGATCGCGCGCCAGGCGATGCTCTGGGACACGTCGACGGTGGCGCCGACCTTGCTCCGCGTCGCCGCCAGCCGGAGCCGTGCCCCGTCGGGATCGAGCAGCAGCACCGCCACGCGATCGGCGGGCAGGAGCCCCGCCGCCAGCTCGACGACGGATTCGATCACGCGCTCGGGCGCGATCTCTCCGGACAGCCGTCGCGCCAGCTCCACCAGCCCGGCCAGCCGTTCCGCCTCGAGCCGCGCGAGCGGTCCTCCTCCGGACCGGACATCCACCGCCCGGACGACCGCGTCCTCGGCGACGCCCCCGTCCTCGTCGACCTGGCGGCGCGGCGGGCCGACGGCCGCGAGTCGAAACCGGAGCCTCCCGAAGCCGATCTCGTCTCCCGCCACCGCCAGGGCGGCGGACGTGCGGCGACCGTTGACGGTCGTCCCGTTTGCGCTGCCCAGGTCGCGCACCGAGACCCGTTCGGAGCCGGCCCGGAGCTCGGCGTGGTGGCGGGAAACGGTGTCGTCGGGGAGGCGGGCTTCGCACATCGTGCCCCGTCCCACCACGATCGTCCGGCCATCCTCGAGCGGGATCGGGTCGCCCCCCGCGAGCGGATCCAGCCGGAAGCGGATCACCGCGCGGGCGCGATCGGATTCCGCGGCGCCGCGACCAGGTAGCGGCCCGAGCGCTCGATCGGGGCACGCACCATGTCCGACCCCGGACGCCGCGTCGGCAGGAAGACGACCTGGCTGTCGCCTTCCTGCCGGGCGACGAGCAGCTCGCGCTCGAACTCGAGGTCGCCCCCGTAGCGCTCCCGGGCCCCGGCGGGAGCGACGAAGTGCATGCCGTAGCTGAACTCGATCACCGCCCCGGGAGCGATCCGCCCCTCGATCTCCAGATCGATCGCGTACAGTCCCGGTCTCGGCCTGAGCGTGACCTGGAGCGGCCCGCCGGGCGCCGAGCCCGAATCCGGCGGCGGGATGATCAGCCGGGCGAAGAGTCCGTAGTCGGGCCCGGAGCGCCGGAGCTCGATGACGCGCGAGGCGCCGGCGCCGACGGCGACCGACGTGTCGTCCGGGATCGCTCCGGTCGCTTCGAGGACGAACACGCTGGCGATCGGGACCGGCGGCGACGTGGCGTCCGGAGCGGCCCCGCCACCGCCGGCGCCGATCGCGCAGCCGAGCGTGACGAGCGCGGCCGCGCTTGCCCCGGCTGCGAACCCCAGGCTTATTCCCCGCACCGGATGCCTCGCGCGACCGCCATCGTTCTTTGCGCCCTCCTCCCGCCGCTCCTCTCCACGGCCGCGGCGGCCCAGGAATGGAATACCCCCGAAGCGCGCCAGCTCGTGCGGCGGGCGATTCTCCTGCGGGAATCGCCCGCGCAGGACACAGCGCTCCGCCACTATCGGAGCCGGGCCCACGGGTTCGTCTTCTATCTCGCGCAGTTCGGGCGGGGCTTTCCCGACCCCCCGCGCCTGGCGAAGGCGGACGAGCTGGAAGTCGAAGTGTATTGGGAAGCGCCGGACCGGAGCAAGCAGCGGATCGTCCGGTGGCGCGAGGGGACCTTTCTTCCCGCGGTGATGCGGTACCATCGCGACCACCTCGGGATCGTCCCCAACAACTTCGGCCCCAGGATCCGGATCGGTGAGGGAGACGAAGTGCGGGACGCTGTCCACCCGCTCTCCCTCGAGGGGCTCGACGAATACGACTTCGCCCTCGGCGACACGCTCACACTCCGGACCGGACGCGGGCCCATCGACGTGCTCGCGGTCCAGGTGCGGCCCCGGAGCTTCGAGCGACCGCTGGTGGTCGGCAACCTCTACCTCGAGCGCACCACAGCCGCGCTCGTGCGCTTCCAGTTCAGCTTCACCCCCGCCGCGTACCGCGACTCCGAGCTCGAGGACATCAGCGTGATCCTGGAGCAGGCCCTGCTCGAGGGACGCTGGTGGCTGCCCTTCCACCAGGAGATCGAGATCCGCCGCCGAGCCTCGGTCTTCGAGTTCCCGGCGCGGGCGATCATCCGCGGTCGCTGGGACATCGAGGACTACGACTTCGAGGTGCCGTTCCCCGAAGGGTTGCGGAGCGCGCCGGAGTTCGGCGGGCTCGAGACCGCCCAGCCCGACACCGGCCAGTGGGAGCGGCCCCTCCGCGCCTCCGCCGAGGAGGCCGAGCCGTTCGACCGGCAGGCCTTCGACGAAATCAAGGCCGCCGCGGAGGATCTCGTCTCCCGGCGCCTGCTCGAGGGCATGCCCGCGGGAAGGATCGGGACGACGGCCGTGAGCGACCTGGTTCGCGTGAATCGCGTGCAGGGGCTGGCGTTCGGCCTGGGTGCGGCGTTCCGGTTCCACGGAGGCTACTCGATCCGCGCCAACCTCGGGTACGGGCTGTCCGACCATCGCCTGACGGCCGGCTTCGCGTTCGGCATCAGCCGCGGCCTGACCGAATGGTCGATCGACGCCCGGCGGACGATCCGGGACTTCGGCGACGAGCCGGTCGTGAGCGGCTTCGTGAACTCGCTGCTCGCCCAGGAGCGGGGGATCGACCTGGGGAGCTACGTGCTGGGCGAGGAAGCCGGCCTCGGATTCCGCCGCCGGCTGGATGCGCGGTGGACGCTCGATCTCGCCTTCCGCTTCGAGCGCAGCACCTCGGTCGACACGGCGGCGACGCCCGTAACCCGCGACTACCCGCCGAATCCGGCGCTCGGCAGCGGCAGCATCTGGCTCGGGCGGTTCGGCCTCACCCTCGCGCCGCGCGGCGCGCTCGATCGGAGCGACCTCAAGGCCACGTTCGGGCTCGAGGGCGGAATGGGGGACGCCGAGTACCTGCGACTCACGATGCGCACCGACGGCCAGCTCCCGGTGCCGGGCGGGCACCTGAGGCTCCGCACGCTCGGGGGGTGGGCTACGCGCGGGTTGCCGCGCGCCCGGAGCTTCGCGATCGGAGGGCGGGGCACGCTGCCGGCCGAGCGGTTCCGCGGCTACGGCGGGCGCTACGTCGCGGTGACCCAGTTCGAGTATCGCATCCCGGTTCCCGTCCCGGCGATCGGGCTCGGCAGCTTCGCGTCGACCGGTCGTCGTGCGATTCTCGCCCCGATGTTCGGAGCCGGGTGGGCCGGCGGCCCGATCGACGGGCTCCAGTGGGGCGAAAGCCACGGCATCCTGCCGGTGGTCGGGGTCGCCGCCGAGGTCCTGCAGCAGCTGATTCGAATCGAGGCAGCGACCCGGCTCCGCGGGCGGCGCGACCTCCTCATCACCGTCGACATCAGTCCGGAGTGGTGGCCCATACTCTAACGGCCGTCTGGCCGTCCGGCCCTCCGACCGTCTAGATTTCAGGGGTTCCCCCAAGCGATTGAAGGCCGGTTCATGTCGTTCAGCGACGAATGGCTCGCCCCCACGCTCGCGACGCTGGTTCCCGAGGAGCAGATCGCCCAGATCCGCCGCGACCTCGGGAGCGGGTCGACGTCGCTCTGGGAGTCGCTCGTCGAGCGGCGGCTGGCCACCGATGACCAGGTCCTGAACGCCGTCTCCGCGCGCTTCCGGCTGCCCATCGCCGATCTCACGATCCTCGACCCGCGCGTGCAGGACGCAGTGCCCGAGCAGGTCGTCCGCAAGTACAACGTGCTGCCGGTCCGCATCACCGACAGCTTCCTCGAGGTCGCCACCGCGAATCCGTTCGACATGGAGGCGGAGAAGATGCTGGCCTTCGCGACGGGTCGCGAAGTCCGACTGCTGCTCTGGCCTCCGACCCGGATCCGGGAAAAGCTCGACGAGCTCTACCGCCCCGAGGACGTGGTGGCGAAGCTGCTCTCCGGCATCACCGCGCAGCACGAGGTCACCCAGCTCGCCGAGGAGATGGAGGAGCTGGGCGGAAGCGCCGAAGAGGCGTCCGCCCGGCCGATCATCAAGCTCGTCGATACGCTCATCGCCGACGGCATCACCAGCCGGGCGAGCGACATCCACGTCGAGCCGTCCGAGGGCGGAGTCGTCGTGCGCTACCGCATCGACGGCGTGCTCCGGCAGGTGATGAAGATCCCCCGCTCGGCCGGGGTGCCGCTCATTTCCCGCATCAAGATCATGTCGGGGATGGACATCGCCGACCGGCTCCGGCCCCAGGACGGGCGCTGCCGCGTCGCCGTGAACGGCAATCCGGTCGACCTCCGCGTGTCGACGCTCCCCGCGTCGCTCGGCGAGAAGGCCGTCATCCGGATCCTCAATACCAAGGCGACGGTGCTCCAGCTCGAGGCGCTGGGGTTGCAGGAGAACGAGCGCGAGACCGTCGCCAAGCTCCTGACCAACAAGGAAGGCATCCTGCTCGTCACGGGACCCACCGGGTCGGGCAAGACCACGACGCTCTACGCCGCCCTCCGCCGGGTGCAGGGCGAGGGCGTGAACATCGTGACGGTCGAGGATCCGGTCGAGTACCGGCTCGGCCAGAACATCGTGCAGGTGCAGGTCAACGAACGCGCGGGGCTCACGTTCTCCACGGCGCTCCGGTCGATCCTGCGGCAGGACCCCGACGTGGTCCTCATCGGCGAGATCCGCGACCAGGAGACCGCCCAGATCGCCGTGCAGGCGTCGCTGACCGGCCACCTGGTCCTCTCCACGCTCCACACGAACGACGCGCCCAACAGCGTCACCCGGCTGCTGGACATGGGGATGGAGGCGTACAAGATCGCCACCGCGCTGCGGGGCGTGCTCGCCCAGCGGCTCCTCCGCCGGCTCTGCATGGTCTGCCGGGTCCGGCAGACCGACGAGGTCCCGGCGAGGGTCCGGCACTACCTCCCCGGCGGGGCGGAGCTGTACCAGGCGGTGGGCTGCAGCGAGTGCGCGCAGACGGGGTACCGGGGACGGTTCAGCATCGTCGAGATCCTCACGATGACGGCGGAGCTCGAGCGGCTGGTGGGGAAGGGCGCCACCGCCGACGAGGTCGCGGCCACAGCCCGGCGCGAGGGGATGAGCTCACTCTTCGAGAGCGGGCTCGCCCACGTGCTCAAGGGCGAGACGTCGATCGAGGAGCTGCTCCGGGTGACGGAGCCGCCCCGGACCGGCGGCGCGGCGGCGCAGGCCGCCCGGG
>JBOHSH010000277.1:0-7066 GCA_050733195.1 Gemmatimonadales bacterium | reverse complement strand
CGGGGATCTCGCCGAGGATCTGGGTCAGGTCCGACGTCGCGCGTCGAGCGACCTCGCCCCGCTCAACGACCCGCACCGTCGAGGCGCTCGAGGTGGCCCGCACGGGCCGTCGCTCGGCAGTCACCGTCAGCGGGTCGAGCACGACGGGCCGGGCCTTGCCGGCGGTGTCGGCCTGGGCGTTGAGAAGACAGGGCTGGAGCGAGAGGACTGCGAGGAGGAGACCGGTCCCTCCGTAGACCCGCATCGCCAACATTATTGGTACCAGGTGGTTGAGTTGTGAATGAGAATTGTTCTCAACAAACTACCGAATGAGAATACTTTGATCGGAATTAACAGGCAAGAGGGTTCGAACCCCGAACTCAGAACTCAGAACCCAGAACCGAGAACACAGAACCCAGAACCCAGAACCCAGAACCCCTAGTCCACCAACCCGCCCCACCGGAGCCCGATCACGATCGGCAGCATGTTCACGGCGTCCTCGGTGCGCACGGAGAGCCAGCGGACCTCCGCGAACACGGCCATGCGGGGCCCGGCCCGGATCAGGGCGCCGCCGCCCAGGTTGAAGGCGAACTCGGTCTCGTCCGCGGAAATGCTGATGTTCCCCGTCGACGCGCTGACGTCGGCGTTCTGGAAGCCGATGCCGCCGAGGAGATAGGGTCGGAGCTTCGAGCCGGAGGCTCCCGGCGACAACACCCCGTCGATCATGACGCCGACGAATCGCACGCGCGCATCGACGTTGGGGTCTGCCTCGTCCACGCCGTGATGGATCCATGACCCGTTGACCCGAGCGCCCAGGATGCCGTTGGCCGCCGTGACCCCCGCGATGATCTGGGCGAGGAAGCCGGTGTTGGCCCCGTCCGCGAAATCCCCGGTGGGGATGCTCACGCCGAGACCGCCGCCCACGTATCCGCGCGCCTGCGCCGAGGCCTGGCCGGCTCCGGAGCAGATGACGGCGGCGGCGGCCAGCAGACCCGCGAGGACTCGCTGCATCGGTGCTCCTCCGAAAGGGGGGTCCTCAGAAGCCGCCGACCCTGATGCCCAGGGTCAGGGGGATGGTGCTCGCGTCCGGATCGGTCTGGACCGAGAGGTAGCGGCCCTCGAGGAAGAGCCCGACCCGATCGCCGACGCGAAGCGTGAGACCCGCCCCGCCGTTGAAGGCGAACTTGGTCTCGCTGTCGGTGCCCAGCGGGGCTTCGGTGCGCACGGTCATGAACCCGGCGCCGGCCAGGAGGTAGGGGCGGAGCTTGGCGTCCGCGCTCCCGGGCGAGACGAGGAAGTCGGCCAACGCGCCGACGAAGCGGGTGTTCCCGTCGACCAGCTGATTCGAGTGCCGGGCGAAGGACCCGTTGACGCGGACGCCGAGCACGCCGTTGGCGCTCGTGAGCGCGCCGAACGCGTGAGCGACCCAGCCCTTCTCCGCGTTGTCGTTGAAGTCGCCGAGCGCGAAGGCGATGCCGGTTCCCGCGCCCACCGATCCCCGCATCTGGGCAGCGGCGGCGCCGGTACTCGCGCTCGCCAGGACGGCGATCCCCACCAGGCCACTGACGATTCGACGCATGGTGTTCCTCCGACAGTAAGTCCCCGGCGCGGCCGCTCACTGGTCGCACCGCGTCTCGGGGAGGGGGTGGTTACGCTGCCGGAGGGGACGTACCAGGGCAGGGGACTGGCACTTTCCGGCGGTCCCGGACCGGAAAACGAACGGGGCGGCTTTCGCCGCCCCGTTCATAACCCGCCACTCCCCGCCGGTCCGACGGTCAGAGCCCGCCGAAGCGGAGTCCGAGGGTCACCGGAATCATGTTGGTGGAGTTGCCTTCGGTCCGAACCGACAGGTACCGAGCCTCGAAGGAGAGCCCCAGGTTGGATGCGGCACGCACCAGCAGGCCCCCGCCGAAGTTCACCGCGAACTTGGTCTCCGTGGCACTGACCCCCAGCACTTCTTCCTTGATGCCCTGGAACCCGGCGCCGCCCAGGAAGTAGAGTCGGGCGCCCGAGCCCGGGGTGCCGGGCGAGATGACGATGTCGCCCATCGCGCCGATGAAGCGGGTCTTGCCGTCGCCGGCCTTGTCGGAGTGCCGGGCCCAGGAGCCATTCACCCGTCCGCCGATCAGCCCGCGGGCGCCGCCGCTGATGCCGGCGACGACGTGGAGCGTGAAGCCTGTCTCCGACTGGTCGTTGAAGGTTCCCGAGGCCACGCTGACCCCGCCGCCCGCGCCGACGTAGCCCCGGGCCTGGGCGCTCGAAGGCGAAGCCG
This sequence comes from Gemmatimonadales bacterium, assembly GCA_050733195.1. Classification (GTDB taxonomy): domain Bacteria; phylum Gemmatimonadota; class Gemmatimonadetes; order Gemmatimonadales; family GWC2-71-9; genus JABFSM01. The sequence continues at coordinate 4,815 of JBOHSH010000277.1, read as the reverse complement.
CAACGGCGAGGACGAGGACGAGCAGCGAGAGAGCCGCGGCGATACGGCGCATGCGATCCTCCTCTGTGAGAGATCCGGTCGCGGCGCTCAGCGCCGCGTCGAGGGCTGCGACAGATTGATGCGAATGCCCACCGTCACGGGAATGATCCGGTGATCCTCGGTCCAGATGTACCGGCTTTCGATGAAGAAGTACACCTTGTCGCTCCGGCCGAGGTTGAGGCCCGCGCCGCCGTTCACCCCGACGTTGTTGAAGTCTGCGTCGTTGATGTCGCCCGTCTGGCCGTCGTCGAACTGGAAGCTGTAGTAGCCCGGTCCGGCGAGCAGATAGGGCCGGACGCCGGCGTCCTGCCGGCTGGGGTGAAAGACAAGATCGGCGTTCACGGCGAAGATCTTGTGCCTCGGCCGGGCTCCGCTCACCCCTTCCTCGTACTTGATGGTTCCGTACTGGGCGTCGACCCGGAAGCCGACCCTCCCGGCCGGCTGGAAGCCCAGCATCGCCTGCAGGTGATAGCCGAGCGAGTTGATGTCGGTCGGCGTGTTAGCCTGGTCGTTGAATCCGGACTTGACGGGGAAGGTGGGCCCACCGCCGATGCCGGCCACGAGTCGCATCTGCGCGCCCGCGGCGCCGGGCAGGAGGACGAGGCCCACGACCAGCGCCGAACGAAACATCCCTTTCATGAGCGACCTCCATGTCCTCGGTGGACAGCGGGCCGGCGATCCGGCTGGCTGCACCGGACTGCCGGGACCCCGGACGGGGCCGTAACCGGCCCCAATATTGGGACTTGGTCCGGGAACGCGCCAGAGCACTGAGGCCGGTGCCCCCCGGAGACCCCGACCGTGGCGAGGGCTTAACTTCAAGGAGTCCCGCTCGGTAGACTGTCCTTGGCCCTCGAACTCGACTCGCCAGCCATCCGCAGTCTGGGCCGTGAGCTCGTCGATACCTTCGCCCGGGGGTGGTCGAGGGCGAATGCGGATATGCTGGTCTCCGTCTTCGCGGAGCAGGCGGTCTTCATCGAGACCCCGTTCGCCCAGCCGGTCACCGGGGTACAGGCCATTCGGCGCTACTGGAGCGACGTCGCCTACTATCAGTCGGAGATCTCCGTCTCCACCGGGGAGATCTACGTCGCCGGGCCCTGGTTCTCGACCGAGTTCCGCGCCCGCTTCCGGCGCCGGCGGTCCGGGGATTGGGTGGACGCGCGCGGCGCGATCTTCGCCGAAACCGACGGGTCGAAGATCACGGAGATGCGGATGTACTGGCATCGGTCAGGGGGGTGACTGTCACCCCGGGGGGCCACTGTCCTTCCTCCTGGACAAGGCCGGTCCCCATTGCTGTTCGCAACGTGCTGTGGCAGAAGCGTTTAGCACGAGGGAACACCTGGCATGAATCTGGATCTTTTTCCGACGTCTCTGTGCGTCCCGGAGCGTCGGCCCGAACGCCAGACCTCTAGCAGGATCCGGAGGTACGCATGCTGAGCCTCTATGCCTTGACGATGATCGCCGGCACCGGTGCCCCTTTCGCGGCTCCGGCCGGAATGGACCCCGATCGCCCCGCCATCGAGCTCTGGATGAGCGCGAGCCGGCGGTACCGGGAACGGGAGCGGGTGCGGGTCCAGGTAGAGACGGATGTCGACGGCTACCTCCTGGTGCTCCACTACGATACCGACGGCCGCACGCAGGTGCTCTTCCCCCTCGATCCGGGCGACGACGACCGGATCGTCGCCGGCCGGCGCTACGAGGTGCGGTCGGACAACGCCCGGGACGCCTTCATCGCGGGTTATGCCGGCACCGGCCTCGTGTACGCTGCCGTCGCCGCGGAGCCGTGGCGGCTGGACGAGTGGGTAAGCAACGGGCGCTGGGACTACAGCCGGATGGCCATCCCGGCCGACGCCGATGACCCCGAGCGCCGGCTCACCGAGCTGGTGCAGCGGATGGCGGGCGCCGGCGGGTTCGACTACGACGTCGTCGGCTACCGGGTCTACGGCGATCGTCGCTACGCCGAGTATGGCGATAACTACGACGACTACTATCCGACCCGCCGGGTGTACGTCTACGACGACTACCTCTATTGCAACCACTGGTCGTGGCGCTACGACGGCTGCCACCGCTGGCCGTGGGACGGCGGCTGGCACGTCGGACTGAGCTTCGGGTTCGGGTACTACGATCCGTGGTACTGGCCCCGGAGCTTCCGCTACGGCTACTACGGCTATTACCCGTACCGCTACTCGCACTATCCCTACTACCCGTATAGCCCATACTGGCCCTACTCCGGCCCCATTTACGTGAGCGGCAACCGTCCGTTCGTCGCCGGCCGTCCGCGGGGGTACACCATCGAGCGGCGCCCGTTCGGCACCACTGTGTTCGCCGGGACGACGGACCGCAGGGGTGACGGCACCGGGATCAACTGGCGCGCTCGAGACCCCGACGCGCGCGCCCGGGGAGTGACGCGGGGTGGGCGAGGCATCGATCGCGGCACGATCGGAACGTCCTCCGGCGGGTTCGGCGGCGGCACGACCTCGGCGCGGCCGTCCCGGCCGCGCGACGGCGGCATCGATCTGCCGAGGGCCCGGCCGGCGCGACGGCCGGATGAAGGTGATCGCGGAAGTGCGCGGCGGCCCGAGGCGACGCGGGGCGGTGACCGTGAGGCGCCGCGCCCCAACATCGATCGGGGCCGGAGCAGCGACGGCCGATCGACCCCGCCGAGCGTCGACCGGTCCCGCGGAAACAGCGGCGATCGGGCGAGGCCGGCAGATCGGGGCCGGGGCGGGGGCAACGAGCGCAGCGGTAACGACGAGGCGCGGATTCAAAGCGCGCCGCGTGGGTCCGACGACTTCTCGGGTGCCCGGCGTGCCCGTGGGCGCGCGGAGTCGGGGCCGGTCCTGGATCGCGGGCGCGGCGTGATCATGGAACGGCAGCGGGAATCCGGGCCGCGACGGGTGGAAACGGAGCGCCGCGAGGTCTCGGGTCCTCCGCGCAGTGAGTCGAGTCGCGACTACTCGAGTCCCCGACGCGCCGGTCCTCCGTCGCGGCGGGAGAGCTACTCCCCGCGCTCGGAGGCGCCGGCGCGCCGTGAGGTGTCGCGCGAAGCCCCGAGCCGCGGCCCGTCGCGGGCAGAGTCGCCGCGCGGCGGTGGCGGCGGGAGCTACTCTGCGCCTCGCGGTGGCGGCGGTGACCGGGGCGGTTACTCTGCCCCGCGCGGAGGTGGTGGCGGTGGCAGCTACTCTGCCCCGCGAGGCGGCGGCGGCGGAGGCGGGGGAGGGCAGTCGAGCCCGTCGCGTTCCCGCGGCGGTCGGGGTGGGGGCGGGGGCGGGGGCGGGGGCGGGGGCGGACGGGACGGCTGAGTCCTGCTCCTCACTCACTCGGCGGGCGGCGTCGTCAGGCGCCGCCCGCTTTGCGTCTGGCGTAGTCGATCCCCCACTCCATTACGTCCACCCCGCGAAGGCCGCCGCGCATGGCGGTCTCCACCGCCTCGTCTTCCGGCATGCCGTGATCGAGCATGAGGTAGGCGATCAGCGGGCCGCCGGTCCGGTTGGCGCTCGCGCAGTGGAGGAGGGTGGCCCGGCCGTTCCCGGCGCTGGCGCGGAGCGCCGCCAGCACCGAGTCCATCATGGCATCGTCGAGCGCTCCCTGCCGCACCGGGACGTTCACATACTCGAGCCCGAGCCCACGCGCCGTCGCCGGCTCGTCGAAGGGGCGTGGCTCCATGGGGTCGCGGATGTCGAGCACCACCTCCGCGCCCGCCTGCCGGAGCGCGGCGAGGTGATCCGGGCCCGGCTGGCCCGCGGTGAGCAGGTGGGGGAGAGGCTGGCTCGCGTTGGGAACGCCCTCGAGGGCGGGCAGCAGCGCCATGGGTGGAATATAGGCGCACCGCGTCCGGCCTTACCTTTAGACATGCTCCACCTCGCCATCGCCCAGCTCAAGCCCAGGAAGGGTGCATACGCGGACAACGTGGCGCGGGTCGGAGAGCTGTTCCGGCAGCTGGGAAGCGAGCCGGAGCCTCCCGACCTCGTCGTGCTGCCGGAGACGGCGCTCAGCGGGTATTTCGTCGAGGGCGCAGTGCGCGAGCTCGCCCGGAGCGCCGAGCAGGTCGCCCTCGATCTCGCGGCCGCGCACCGCGAGAGCGGCGCGCCGCCGGTGGACGTCGCTACGGGGTTCTACGAGCTCTGGCAGACCCGGCTCTACAACTCGGCGCTCGTCGTGGGTCTCGGCGGGAGCGGCGGCGAGCCGGTCATCCGCCACGTGCACCGGAAGGTCTTTCTCCCGACCTACGGCGTGTTCGACGAGGAGCGCTTCGTCGAGCCCGGACGGCAGGTGCGGGCCTTCGACGCGCCGTGGGGCCGGGGGGCGGTGATCATCTGCGAGGACGCCTGGCACTCGCTCGTGCCGACGATCGCGGCGCTCGGAGGCGCCCAGCTGGTGATCGTGCCGAGCGCGAGCCCCGCCCGGGGGCTCATGCCGATCGATCCCGCCGAGCCGAGGCCGGCCAGCCTGGTACGATGGGAGCGCACGATTCAGATGATCGCCGGTGAGCACGGAGTCTACGTGGCCCTGGCGCAGCTGGTGGGCTTCGAGGGCGGGAAGGGTTTTCCGGGCGGCTCGCTCGTCTGCGGCCCGCGCGGGGAGATCGTGGCGCGGTCGCCGGTGTTCGAGGAGGACGTGCTTCGCGTGACGATCGACCTCTCCGAGATCCCGCGGGCCCGTGCCGATCTGCCCCTCCTCTCGGATCTCGAGTCGCGGCTTCCGCATCTCGTGGCCGAGCTGTCCGAGGTCGGGGAGGCGGCGCGGGAGGACGGCCGCCCCGCGCGGGCGCCCTCGCGC
>JBOHSH010000276.1:0-14648 GCA_050733195.1 Gemmatimonadales bacterium | reverse complement strand
AACACGACGCCGAGCAGCACCGCGAGGACGCCGAAGACGACCGTCGCCAGGCGTGCCACGCGGATCTGCTCGTGTTCCGTCGCCTGCCCCCCGCGGATTACGTGCACGAAGACATCATGCGACAGCGCCGACGCGCCCGCGAGAGTGAGGCCGGCGACGACGGCGAGAATCGTCGCGAACGCGACCGCGGCGATGAAGCCGAGGAACGGCGTCCCGCCCAGCGCCTCGGCGAGCAGCGGGGCCGCCATGTTGCCCCCCCGGTCGATTCCGGTGATCGTCTCCGGCCCCACCAGGACCATCGCCCCGAAGCCGATCACGAACGTGAGGAGATAGAAGGCCCCGATCAGGCCGGTCGCGTAGAACACCGAGAGGCGGGCCGCCTTCGCGTCGGGAACCGTGAAGAACCGCATGAGGATATGGGGGAGTCCCGCGGTCCCGAACATGAGCGCGAGGCCGAGCGAGATCGCGTCCAGCGGGTTGGCCACGAGCCGCCCGGGCGCGAGCACTCCCGCGCCCTGGCGCTCCGCCGCGGCGGCGAAGAGCCTGGCGGGGTTCATCCCGAAGCGGCTGAGCACGAGAAGGGCGAGCAGCGTTGCGCCGCCGAGCAGGAGCACCGCCTTGACGATCTGCACCCAGGTCGTCGCGATCATGCCGCCGAAGAGCACGTAGGCGATCATCACCGCGCCGACCAGAATCACCGCCGTCCCGGGTGACAGGCCGAACAGGAGCCGGATCAGGCTGCCCGCCCCCACCATCTGCGCGATGAGGTAGAAGACGACGGTGGCGAGGGTGCCGACCGCGGCGGCGGTGCGCACGGGTCCCTGCCGGCGGTCGAGCGATACGACGTCGGCGAAGGTGTAGGTCCCGAGGTTGCGCAGCGGCTCCGCGATCAGGAACAGGACCACCGGCCATCCCACCAGCCAGCCGGTGGAGTAGATGAGGCCGTCGAAGCCGGTGGTCGCGACCAGGCCCGCGATGCCGAGAAACGACGCCGCGCTCATGTAGTCGCCCGCGAGCGCGAGGCCGTTCTGCCCGGCGCTGACGGTCCGCCCGGCCGCGTAGAACTGCTCGGTGGTCTTGGTGCGCCGCGCCGCCCATCGCGTGATCCCGAGCGTGAGCGCGATGAAGACGACGAAGAAGCCGATGGTGACGGCGTTGGGCTCGCCGAGCCGCGTCGCCGCTCCGGCCTGCGCCAGGCCCGGGCTCATTCGCGCCCCGCGCCCTCCCGCCAGGCGCGCAGCGCGGGGTCGTAGTGGCGATTGGCCCAGCGCACGTAGATCAGCGTCAGCAGCCACGACGCCACGATCACGAGCGCCCCGAGCAGGATCCCGAGGCTGAGTCCCCGCGTCACCGGGCGTCCGAGCAGCGGCTTGGCCCAGGCGATGAGCAGGATGAATCCGAAGTAGATTGCGACCATCGCGGCCGTGAGCGCTCCCGCGACGCGCGCCCGTGCCCGGGCGAGCGCGTGGAGGCGATCGGTCGAATCGGTCATGGGGCTCCGCGGCGGGTGGGGGCCGCAACGATATCCATCGGCTCTCCGAGGGGCAATGCACGTCCGCGTCTTCTCCCGGCTCCTGCTCGCCGCCGTCCCGTACGCCGCCGCGCCCCTCCGGGCGCAGGCGCCGGGCACCGAGATCTATCTCGCTCCGCTCGCGCGCGACGGCGGCGCGCTCAGGGTCGGGACGCCGGCCAAAGTCACGAATCGGCCGGGTTACGACAACCAGCCCGCGTTCTCGCCGGACGGCCGCCGCCTGTACTACACCGCCGGCCTCGAGGGGCAGACCGAGATCTTTCGTCTCGACCTCACGGGGGACCGGCCGTCCGCTCCGGTGCGGATCACCACGACGCCGGAAAGCGAGTATTCGCCCACCGTCATGGCCGGGGGCGGCCGGCTGTCGGTGGTGCGGGTGGAGCGGGACTCGACGCAGCGACTCTGGTCGTTCACGCTCGCCGGCACGGCCGAGGGTCCGATCTTCGAGGCGATCAAGCCGGTCGGCTACCACGCGTGGGCCGGCCCCGAGATCGCCTACCTCTTCGTGCTGGGGACGCCCTCGTCGCTCCAGCGCGCCGACCGGAGGACGGGCCGCGGCGAAGTGGTCGCGCACAACATCGGGCGCACCATCGTCCCGTCGCGCAACGGCGCCGCGATCACCTTCCTTGCGCGCGACTCCGCCGGGGGCACGATCACGGAGATCGATCTCGCCAGCGGAACGCACCGGATCGTCGCCCCCGCGCTCGAGGGCGGGAGCGAGTTCTTCGCGTGGACGCCGGCCGGCGAGCTGCTGATGGCGCGGGGCAACCGGCTGTTTCTGCGGGCCCGGTCCGATTCCGCCTGGCGCGAGCTCGCCGCGTTCGCCGAGCCCGGCCTGCAGCGGATCTCCCGGCTCGCGGTGAGCCCCGCCGGCGATCGCGTCGCGCTGGTCGGCGAGGAGCCACGCCCATGAGCCCGCCCCGCCGGACGGCCGCCGCCGCGCTCGCGCTCCTCGTGACCGCGGCCGGCGACGTCCGGGCGCAGCGGCGCGACGAGCCCGTCACCCTCCTCCAGCCGGCGCGCGTCTTCGACGGCGCCGTCATGCGCCCCGGCTGGTCCGTGCTGGTGCGGGGCGACCGCATCATCGCCGCGGGAGCCGGCCTCGAGGCGGTCACGCCCGCGGACGCGCGGCGTCTCGCCCTGCCCGGCATGACGCTCCTGCCCGGCCTCATCGATGCGCACGTACACCTGCTGCTCCATCCGTACAACGAGACGTCGTGGGACGACCAGGTGCTGACGGAGCCGCTCGCGCTCCGCGTCGCGCGGGCCGTCGTGCACGCCGCGCGCACCCTCGAGGCCGGCTTCACCACCGTGCGCGACCTCGGCACGGAGGGGGCCGACGACGCGGATGCGGGCCTCCAGGCGGCGATCGCGGAGGGCATCGTGCCCGGGCCGCGTCTGCTCATCGCCAACCGCGCGATCGTGGCCACCGGCAGCTACGGCCCGAAGGGCTTCGATCCCCGCTGGCGGGTCCCCCAGGGCGCGGAGGAGGCCGACGGGCTCGACGGGGTGACGCGCGTGACCCGCGAGCAGATCGGCCGCGGCGCCGACTGGATCAAGGTGTACGCCGACTATCGCTGGGGACCGGACGGGGAGAGCCGCCCGACGTTCACCGTCCTGGAGCTGACCCGGATCGTGGAGGTGGCCCGGAGCAGCGGGCGGCCGGTCGTGGCCCACGCGAGCACCGCCGAAGGGATACGGCGCGCGGTCCTGGCCGGCGTCGAGACCATCGAGCATGGCGACGGCGCCACGCCCGAGGTGCTCCGCCTCATGGCCCGGAAGGGCGTCGCGCTCTGCCCGACGCTGGCCGCGGGCGACGCGATCCGGCAGTACCGGGGCTGGCGCAAGGGCGTCGACGCGGAGCCGGCCGCCCTCACGGAGAAGCGCGCGAGCATCCGCCGCGTGCTCGCGGCGAAAGTGACCCTCTGCAACGGCAGCGACGCCGGGGTCTTCGCGCACGGCGACAACGCGCGCGAGCTCGAGCTTCTCGTCGACTACGGTCTCCCGCCGCTCGAGGTCCTGAAGGCCGCCACGTCGGTCAACGCCAGGGTCCTGCATCTCGAGGACAGTCTGGGCGCGGTGCGCGTCGGATTCCTCGCGGATCTGGTGGGGGTGGACGGCGACCCCTCGCAGCGCATCGGCGACCTTCGCCGGGTGCGTTTCGTCATGAAGAACGGGGTCGTCGTCCGCGCCCCCGTGAGCGCGAGCGCGCGCCCTTGACGCCCGCCCGTAAGGGCCGGTAGCATCCCGGGCTCCCGGGGGCGGAGCCGCCGCGACGCCGGCGACCCGCGCCGCCCCCCGTTCCCCCGCCCGCGTGGAGGACCCCATCCGGCTTCGCCCTTTCCGCGCGGGTCGTCCGGTGCCGCCGATCGCCGCCAGCGTGGCCTCGCCGCCCTACGACGTCGTGACGCGGGAGGAAGCCGCCGCCCTCGCGCGCGGGAATCCCTTCAGCTTTCTGCATGTCGTGCGGTCGGAGATCGATCTCCCCGCCGACGTCGACCCCTACGACCCGCGCGTCTACGCCAAGGCCCGGCAGAATCTCGACCTGCTGTATCGGGAGGGCTCGTTTCAGCGCGATGCGGCGCCCGCGGTGTTTGTCTATCAGCTCACCTGGCAGGGGAAGAGCCAGACGGGCATCGTGGCGTGCCTGCACGTGGACGATTACGCGGGTGACGGCATCCGGAAGCACGAGACCACGCGCGCCGACAAGGAGGATGACCGCACCCGGCATATCCTCGAGGTGGGCTCCCATGCGGAGCCGGTGTTTCTCGCCTATGACGGCCATCCGTTTCTCGCGCAGCTCACGGGCAAGACGACCTCCGTCGCCGAGCCGCTGTACGACTTCGAGGCATCCGACGGCGTCCGTCATTGCCTCTGGCGGGTCACCGACACGGCCCCGTACGTCGACGGGTTCCGCCGAGTGGATCACGTGTACGTGGCCGACGGGCATCACCGGTCGGCGAGCGCGTTGCGCGCGGCCCGCGAGCGTCGTGCGGCGAATCCCGGGCACACCGGCGACGAGGAATACAACTGGTTTCCCTGCGTGCTGTTTCCCGCCTCGCAGCTCCGCATCCTCCCGTATCACCGGGTGGTGCGGGACCTGGGCGGGCTCGAGGCGGCGACGTTTCTCGCCCGGGTCGGCGCGCTCGGACGGCTCGACCGCGGCGCCGCGGCCCTCCCGGAGGCGCCGGGCTCGTTCGGCGTGTATCTCGACGGCACCTGGCATCGCCTCACTTTCGACCCGAACTCGATCGAGCGGCGGGATCCGATCCGCTCTCTCGACGCCGCGCTGCTGCAGGAGCGCGTGCTGGCGCCCATCCTCGGCATCACGGACATCCGGACCGACCCGCGCATCGACTTCGTGGGCGGCATCCGCGGCGTCCCGGAGCTCGAGCGCCGCGTGCAGAGCGGCTCGGCGGTGGCCTTCGCGATGCACCCCGTGAGCTTCGGGCAGGTGATGGTGGTCGCCGACGCCGGCGCCATCATGCCGCCCAAGACGACCTGGTTCGAGCCCAAGCTCCGCAGCGGGCTCTTCGTGCACCCGCTCGATTGAGTCCGGAGCTGCGCGCATGAGGGTCCTGGTGGCGGATCGCTTCGAGACCGTGGGCGTCGACGGGCTCAAGGATCTGGGGTGCGACGTGGTCCTGCGCCCCGACGTGACGGCGGAGCAGCTCGCGGATACGGTGCGGGAGGTCCATCCGAAAGTGCTGGTGGTGCGGAGCACGCGCGTGGGAGAGGCGGCGCTCGGCGCCTCGCCCGCGCTCGCGCTCGTGATCCGCGCCGGCGCCGGGATCGACACCATCGACGTGCCCGCGGCGTCACGGCTCGGCGTCTTCGTCGCCAACTGTCCGGGGAAGAACTCGATCGCGGTGGCGGAGCTCATCATGGGGCTCCTGCTCGCCTGCGACCGGCGCATTCCGGACCAGACGTCCGATCTGCGGAAGGGGGTCTGGCAAAAGGGCGAGTACTCGCGCGCCCGCGGGCTCCACGGGCGGACGCTCGGGATTCTCGGCCTGGGCCAGATCGGCCGCGAAGTGACGCGGCGGGCGCAGGCCTTCGGCATGAAGGTGGTCGCGTGGTCGAGGAATCTGAGCCTGGAGGAGGCGGACCGGCTCGGCATCGGCTATTGCGCGACGCCGCTCGACGTCGCCCGGCTCTCCGATGCGGTCTCGGTGAACGTGGCCGGCACGTCCGAGACGCGCCATCTCATCGACGCGACGTTCCTGGCCGCGCTCAAGCCGGGCGCCTACGTCATCAACGCGGCCCGCGGGAGCGTGGTGGACGAGGAGGCGCTCGCCCGGGCGATCAAGGAGAAGGGCATCCGGGCGGGCCTCGACGTGTATCAGCAGGAGCCGGGGGCGTCGAAGGGTGAGTTCCATCCGGGCATCATCGAGGTCCCGGGCGTCTACGGCACCCACCACGTGGGCGCGTCCACCGAGCAGGCGCAGATCGCCATCGCGCACGAGGTGGTGCGCATCGTCCAGGCGTTCATGAACACGGGGTCGGTCCCCCACTGCGTCAACCGGCTCGCGCGCAGCGCCGCGACGCACGTGCTGTCGGTGCGCCACCAGAACCGGCCCGGCGTCCTCGCCCATGTCTTCCGCGTCCTGCACGAGGGCGAGATCAACGTCGAGGAAGTCGAGAACATCGCCTACCACGGCGCGGAAGCCGCCGTGGCTCGCGTTCACATTTCGACGCGCCCCAGCGACGGCGCGCTCGCGAAGATTCGAGAGGGCAATGCCAACATCATCTCCGTCGACCTCACGCCCATCGAATAGGCCGCCCGCCATGAGCGACCGGATTCACAACTTCAACGCCGGGCCGGCGGTGCTCCCCGAGCCGGTGCTGCGTCTCGCTCAGGAAGCGGTGTGGAACGTGGCCGGGAGCGGCATGGGGATCCTCGAGCATTCCCATCGCGGGAAGCTCTTCGAGCAGGTCATCACCCACGCCGAAGCGGAGGCCCGGCGCCTCGCGGGGATCTCCGACGAGTATGCCGTCCTTTTCATTCAGGGCGGTGCCTCGCAGCAGTTCGCGATGGTGCCGATGAACCTGATGCCCGCCGGCGGCACGGCGGACTATGTGCTCACCGGCGTCTGGGCGGAGAAGGCCGCGGAGGAGGCGCGGAAGTTCGGCACCGTGCACGTCGCCGCGAGCGGGAAGGCGTCGGGCTATGCCCGGCTGCCGGCGCTTCCGGAATTCCGCCACTCGGCGGCTCCGGCCTACGTGCACGCGACGTCGAACAACACGATCTACGGGACGCAGTGGCCCGGCGATCCGCCGGGCCTCGAGGGAGTTCCCCTGGTCGTGGACGCCTCGAGCGACATCTTCAGCCGTCCCCTCGACGTCTCCCGCTACGGGCTCATCTACGCCGGCGCGCAGAAGAATCTCGGACCCTCGGGCATCGTGCTCGTGATCGTCCGGAAGGATCTCCTCGAGCGGGCGCCGGCGTCGCTGCCGACGATGCTGCAGTACCGGACCTTCGCGAAGGAGCGCTCGCTCTACAACACGCCCCCCACCTTCGCGATCTGGCTCGTGGGAGAAGTCCTGAAATGGATCACCGCGCAGGGCGGGCTCCCCGGGATGGCGCGGCGGAACGAGGAGAAGGCGCGCCTGCTCTACGATTACCTGGACCGGAGCTCGCTCTTTCGCGGAACGGCGGAGCGGGACTCCCGCTCGCTCATGAACGTCTGCTTCCGGGGTCCGGACGAGGCGGTCGAGGCGGAGTTCGTGAAAGCGGCGGAGAAGGCGGGTCTCACGGGCCTCAAAGGGCATCGTGCCGTGGGCGGCATGCGCGCGAGCCTCTACAACGCCTGCTCCAGGGCCAGCGTCGAGGCGCTGGTGGACTTCATGCGGGAGTTCGAGCGAGCGCGGGGCTGACCTCGAGGGGCACCTCCAGCGGGGTGCCGATCACGCCCTCGCCCGCTTCCCGCCCGTCCACGCTCACCTTGATGCGCGGGCCCGTGAGTGTGACACCGAGCCGTCGCCCGCGGCAGGGCAGGCGCTCCAGACGCAGTCGCTCCACGCCGCAGGGCAGGGGATCGACGATCACCCCGGTGGCCGCCGGCCGCACGCCCGCCACGTAGCGCACGATCAGGTCGTTCGGGCACCCCCGCGCACAATCGTCCCGTCCCCGCCGGGCCGCCGGCCACCCCGTGTCGGACCGGTAGGCGTCGTAGGCATTGGGTCGCCCCGGATCCCCGTCGAAGAACTGGAGCCGGACCGTCCGCTGCAGCAGCTCGGCGGCGCGGCCGCGCAGCCGCGGCTCGAGCTCGATCGCGGTGCGAGCGAGCGCGTCGGCGACCGCGGAATTGGCGGCGGGGGAAGACCAGAACGCGCTGCCGTCTTTCGGCCCGTCCGGTGAGATCGGCACGGGGTGCGCCGTCCAGAAGGCTCTCGGGTCGAGCAGGTGCCGCTCGATCGCCGGCAGGTGCTCCGGGCCGGCGATATCGGTGAGAAAGGGCAGGAACCCGGCCGCCGATCGGGCTCCCGTGGCCGCGAGGGTATCGGCGGGCGCCTCGGAGAAGATGGCGGACTGCCGATGCCAGAGCCGGAAGCGGATCGCCTCCCTGGTGCGGTGGGCGAGGGCGTCGTGCTCCGCCGCGTCCTCCGACCGGCCCAGACGCCGCGCGGCTTCGGCGAGCGCGCGCCGGAGCCGGTAGTGCCAGACGGTGACGTCGACGCCTTTGAGCCGGACGCCGGGCTCGAGGACGCCGGCAGCCAGCGCGTCGAATCGCTCTCCACCGCCGGGGGCGCGCAGGCCTTCGCCGCGCGCGCGGGCGTCGAGCAGGCCGGAGGCCTCGGGGTCCCGCTCCCGGTCGGCCGCCTCCGCCGCCCGGGACAGCACCATGTACGCCTCGGACAGAAACGCCACGTCGGGGTGCGTCTCCTCGAGGGCGAGGAGGGCGCCGCCCCAGTCGGCGACGGCGAGCCCGTATCCGCCCGCGTGGTCGGCGGCGATCCATGCCGGCAGACGTCCGCCTTCGTCCTGGGCATCGAAGAACATCTTGAGTGTGCCGCGCGCCCGGGCCGGATCCGCGAGCCAGCGAAGGTCGCGGACCGCGTCGCAGGCGGCCGCGGCGCCCGCGCGGTGGAGATACCCGGGCCCCTCCACGACACCGGCCGCGGTGAAGTGCCCGACCGGCGGCACGGAGACGAGCCGGAGGGCGAACCACCGGTGCACGAACGCGCGCTCGAGGAACGGGTCCGACGAGCCGAGCGCCGGCGCCGCCGCGAAGTGCTGCTGCCACACGGTGCGACTCTGTGCCGCGGCCTTGCCGATCGGAGGCGCCGCGGCCGACGGTGGACGGAGCTCGGGCGCCGCCGGCAGGACCTGCAGGCTCGCGCCGAACGAATCGGCCTCGCCGGCTCCGAGCCGGAGCTTCCGGGACACGCCGGCGAACAGCAGCCGTCGCTCCGTCCCCGCGCCGCTTGCGAGGACGCGCTCGTCCCGGAGCGTCGGCCCGCGCCACCGCTCGCGGAACGGGGTCAGCATCCACTCGGGCGGCACCGCCTCCGGCGTCGCGTCGACCTCGTACAGCGCCCAGCCCTCGGGCGCTTCGTGCTCGAAGCGCAGCGTGCACACGAGCGCGATTTCCGCCCGCTCACCGTTCCCGAGCTGCGCCGTGCGCGCGAACGTCACCCCGTCCGGGCCGCCGCGGGCCCCCTCGCGCGCGGTCACGACCGCGCTCTCCTGCGCGGTCCAGGCGACGATGGTGAGCTCGGCCGGGTTCGCCATGCCGTTCGTGACCCGCCACTCGGAAACGAAGCGTCCTCCGGCGAGCACGACCCGGCGCTCCTCCAGCTCCAGTCCGCCGCCGACGTAGCCGGTCACGATCTCCGCGGGCGTCCAGTCGCGGTGCATGCGCCGCAGCGGCAGCTCCTTGCCCGACGGTTCCACGAACGTGACCGTGAAGAGCGGGGCGATCGGATACCGGAAGACATGCCCTCCGTCCCAGAACCCCGGCCGGTCGAGCCAGAGCGGATGCGGCGGGTCGAAGAGGATGCCTTCGCCCGCGCCCAGCACGTGCTTGTCCCGGCGCCGGAGCAGCTCGAGCGGGTCGATGGGTCTGAGCATCAGGCGCTCGCCAGCCGGGGCTCCGGGTTCTCCGGAGGGAAGCCGTCACGGGGATACCCGAGGGCCTTGCCGAGCCGCGCGTAGCAGAGCCCGGCGATCAGGTCGTAGGCGAAGTGGACGGCGATCGCGACGTAGAGTCCGCCGGTGAGGAACACCAGACCATGGAAGATCAGCGCGGCACCCACGGCGCCGATCGCGCTGCGAGGTCCCTGGACACCGTGGGCGAATCCGAACGCCGCCGCCGCGAGAGTCACGGCGAGCACCGGACTTCCGACCAGCCGGCCGAAGAGGGTTACCGCCACAGCGCGATACGTCACCTCTTCGGCCACCGCCGCCGCCGCGGCCACCGAGAGCCAGAGCCCCCGCTCGGCCGCGTCCCACGGCATGAAGAGGTAGGCCGCTCTGGTGCGGGCTTCCACGCTGCGACGCCACTCGCCCCGGAGTGTCAGCACGAGCGCCGTCGTCACCGCGGCGCCGAGAATCAAGTTTCCGGCGCTCGGCGCGAAGCGCGGGAACAGCAGTATCCCCTCGCGCGCCGCCACCCAGAGCGAGGCCAGCAGAAAGAGCAGCTGCTGCGCGAGAACGCCGAGGAAGTGCGCGCGCCGTGACGGCAGATCGAGGTGGCGCAGCCGATGCCGGGTGCGCATGGCGGCGAGGGGCAGGAGCAGCGCGAAGACGAGCAGATGCGCCGCGCCCGGAAGCCCGATCGGTGAAGCCTCAAGATTCATCAACGAGGGATCGCGCGTGGCGACTCGTCGAACCTAACCGATTACCCCCTTGCGGGGCCACGGCGACGACTCGACCTTGAGCCGTCGCTCTCTCCGGGGTCCATGGCCGCTCGTTCGTTTCCGACTCCGATCGTCTCCGTCGAACGGCTCGCGGCCGAGCTCGGCGTGGTGCCGCGTCAGGGCGCAGCCGCCGGCCCCCCTGCCGGCCCGCTCGTGGTCATCGACGGCTCCTGGTACCTCCCGTCCGCCGGCCGCGATCCTGGCGCGGAGTTCGAGGCCGGACACGTGCCGGGCGCGGTCTTCTGGGATCTCGATCGCCTCTCCGATCGCTCGACCGACCTTCCGCACATGCTGCCGCGTCCCGACGAGCTCGGGCGGATGATCGGCGACCTCGGCATCGGCAACGATACCCGCGTCGTCGTGTACGACGGATCGGGATCCAACCTGAGCGCGGCCCGGGTGTGGTGGACCCTGCGCGTCGCGGGACACGATGCCGTGGCGGTCCTCGACGGCGGGCTCGGGGCCTGGCGCGCGGCGGGTCTCCCGCTCGAGCGAGGCGCCAGGGTGCCGGAGCCCCGGAGGTTCAGCGTCCGGTTCCTTCCCGAGCTCGTAGCCTCGCAGGATGACGTGAGGGCGCTGCTCGGCGCTCCCGACGTCGCGCTCGTGGATGCGCGGAGCGCCGGACGGTTCACCGGAACGGAGCCGGAGCCCAGAACGGGGCTTCGCCGAGGACACGTCCCGGGAGCGAAGAACCTCCCGTTCGGGGAGCTCGTGGGCCCGGACGGTCTGATGCTCCCCGAGGCCGGGCTCCGGCAGCGGTTCGCGGAGGCCGGCGTCGACCTGGGTGGGCGGGTGATCGCGAGCTGTGGATCAGGCGTGACGGCATGTACGCTGGCCCTGGCGCTGGAGCGGCTGGGTCACAGGAGCTGGGCGATCTACGATGGCTCCTGGGCCGAGTGGGGACGGAAAGGAGGACCGCCAATAGAGCAATAAGCGGCAGATCATGTGCATAAAAGTGCATTAATCATTGCTTTCAGCGTGGTTTCGCTCCACTTTTGTACCGTCTTTCGGACACCAACAGGTCCCCCGACCTGTCCCCCCAAAAAGCGAACCGGCGATGGCTCGAATCCTCGTCCGCTCCGTGCTCCTTACCCTCCTGGCCGGCTGTGAGGCGGTTGCACCGTCGCGTCCCTCCGGCATTCCTGCCCCTCCCGACGCAGGTGGTGTTCGAGCCGCGACTGCCGCCGCAGGAAGACCCAACATTGTCCTGATCATGACTGACAACCAGGAGAAGGCCAGCACCTGGGCGATGCCGAACCTCAACGCGCTCATCGTCTCGCAGGGAGCGACATTCGACCGGTTCTACTATACGCAATCCTCGTGTTGTCCGTCCCGCACGACGATCCTCCGAGGTCAGTATCCCCACAATCATCAGATCCACTCGATCAGCTTCCCGCACGGTGGCTGGCGGAAGGTCTTCTCACTCGGGCTCGAGGCGTCGACGATCGCGACCTGGATGCAGAGCGCGGGGTACACGACGAGCTACATCGGCAAGTACCTGAACGAATTCGAGTTTTCCGCCCCGAGCTACATCCCTCCCGGCTGGAACGACTGGCACGTGCACCGGTCGGCGCCCGGCACCACGACCCAGTTCTACTACAACTACAAGCTCAACGAGAACGGCGTCACGGTGTCGTACGGGACGGGGGCGGCGCACTACTCGACCGACGTATTCGCCAACCTCGCGGTCCGGTTCATCAACTCCCAGGCCGCCGCGGCGCAGCCGTTCTTCCTCGTCGTCTCGCCGAACCCGCCCAACGGGAGGATCCCCGCTGCCCGTCACCTCGGGCGGTTTTCGACGGCGCCGCTTCCCCGGCCGCCCAACTTCAACGAGGCTGATGTCAGCGACAAGCCGCAGTGGGTGCGGAACAACCCGCTCATGACGGCGACGGTGATCAGTCAGCAGACGGGCAACCACCGGAAGCGGCTGGAGACCCTGCTCGCCGCCGATGACCTGATCAAGCAGGTGGTGGACGCGCTGGCCGCGACCGGTCAGCTCGACAACACCTACATCCTCTTCACGTCGGACAACGGGTTTCACATAGGGCAGCACCGCCTCATCCGGGACCGCAACTCCGCCTATGAGGAGGACAACATCGGGCCCCTCTTCATCCGGGGACCGGGCGTTCCGGCCGGCGCGGTCCTTAGCCACCCCGTGCTGACCAACGACTTCGCGCCGACGTTCGCCGAGCTGGCGGGCGCGCAGGTCCCGACGTTCGTGGATGGGCGGTCGCTGGTGCCGCTCCTCTCAGGCTCGCCCCCGGCCGTATCGTCATGGCGTCAGGTCTTTTCGATCGAGTACAACGAGCCGCCGCCGAACATCTACGTGCCTCCCGTGTACTTCGCGATCCGGACCGACCGCTACACCTACGTCGAGTACAGCACGGGAGAGAAGGAGCTGTACGACAACCAGACCGACCCGTACCAGCTCACGAATCTCGCAACGACCGCGGACCCGGTCCTCCTTGAGACGCTATCCCAGCGACTCAACGCGATCCGCACCTGTGCCGGGATTCTCTGCAGGGCGGAGGAGGACGTCCCCGGCCCGCCCTGAGCCCAGTCCAGGCCCGGCCTTTGCGGCACTGAACCCCTCCTCACCACGATGAGGGTAATTCATGCCGTCCGTCCGAATCGCATCATATTGCACGGCCGCGTTGATCCTGGCCGCGTGCGGCGCCCCCTCCGGCCCGGCCGGGACGGGAACCGTCGTGCTCAAGCTCACGAGCGACCGCATTCCCTCCAGTGGCGCGCCGCTCCTCTCGCCCTCGGTGAGCGTTTCGCTCGGGGAGGACGTCCTCGACATCACGTCCGTGCAGCTCGTTGCGCGCAAGCTTCGGCTCGGTCGCGCGGCGGGCAGCTGCCCGGCTGAGGCCGCTGAAGGCGGTGCGACGGGCGAAACACCCGCGAGCTGCGCCCTGTTGCGCGTGGGCCCGCTGCTGCTCGAGCCGCCGCTCGGGCCGGAAGCGGAGACCACGTTCGAGGCCGAGCTCGCGGCCGGGACCTACGACCGCATCAGGCTCCAGATCCACGCGCCCCAGGGGAGCGCGGACGTCGCGTTCGTCGCGGAGAACCCCGGCTTCGAGAACGTGAGCATTCGGGTGGAGGGAACCTTCAACGGCACCCCGTTCGTGTTCACCACCTCCCTCACCGAAGAGCAGGAGATCACCCTCGATGAGCCGTTGACCGTGGAGGAGGGCGGGACCGCGACCCTCACGCTGCTGCTCGACGTCGAACGCTGGTTCCTCGACGTGGGCGGGGCGTCGCTCATCGACCCGGCCACGACCTCGCAGCAGCTCCGGAGCCGCATCGAGCAGAACATCAGGCAGTCGTTCGACGCGTTCGAGGAGGAGTGACCAACCGTCACC
The DNA here is from genome assembly GCA_050733195.1 of Gemmatimonadales bacterium. Taxonomy (GTDB): domain Bacteria; phylum Gemmatimonadota; class Gemmatimonadetes; order Gemmatimonadales; family GWC2-71-9; genus JABFSM01. The sequence goes on along the minus strand of JBOHSH010000276.1, from coordinate 890 downwards.
GGTCGTACCCGCACTGCCGCAGCCGCCGCGCCGCGGCCGGAAGGTGGGGAAAGAGACTCCCGGCGAGGCGCGCGTGGCGGCGGGCATGGGAGCACGGCGTCCGCTGCGCGAGCATGAGCTGGATCCGGTAGTTCGCGGGATCGTACCGCGCGGCACGCTCGAGCCGCGCCACCGGCCACCCCGGACCCGCGCGCACGATCGCGATGGTCTGCCCCAGGCTTTTCGCGACCGCCAGCAGTCCGAGCCCTCCGGCAATGAGGAAGAGGCGGCCCCGGCGGGGCAGGCGCGGCGTCCATGCGGGCCGGGTCTGCGGGAGCAGCAGGCCCGCGCTCGCCCCGGCGAAGAGCGCCGGAGGCGCGAGCAGGAGCACGGCGTCGAAAAGCCCGGTCACCGCGGTCGCGGCGAGGACGCCGAGGAGGGCGATCGCGCGGCGCGAGTCGGCCGGATCGGGGGCGCGGAGCCGCCGGGCCGCGATCAGGATCATGGCGGCCCCGGCGATGAGGACCAGCACCACGCCGATCGCGCCCCGCTCCACCAGCAGCGCCACCCAGTCGCTGCTCGGCCACGGGTTGGTCGGCATGGGGTCGTGGCCCGCGTACGACGGATCGCCCGGCGTCGTGACGAGCGGATAGACCACCGGCCAGTTGCCGGGGCCGCTGCCGAAGGCGGGGTCGCGGCGCGCCAGCCGCAGACTGTTGTGGTACTGGACGAGGCGGCCCCGGCCCGACCCTTCCCGGTAGTTGGTGAGCCCGCGGAAGGTGTCGCGGTAGGGTGACGCGGACCGCCAGCTCAGCGTGTTAGGCAGCACGAGCGCCGCCGCCGCGGCGACGCAGAGCGCCAGCGCGGCGCGACGGAAGCGGCCCGGCGGGGCCAGCGGCCCGTGCCTGCCC
>JBOHSH010000275.1:0-20696 GCA_050733195.1 Gemmatimonadales bacterium | reverse complement strand
GCGGTGGCGACCGCCGCGGCCATGCCCGACCGCCCCGTCGAGGGCACCATCGCAGCCGTCCTTCCGCTCGTGGACAGCGCCACGCGGGCGGGACGCGCGATCATCCGCGCGCGCGGCAACGGCATCCTCCGGCCGGGGATGTACGCCGACATCCGGCTCGAGGCCACGCGGCTGCCCGGCCGAACCATGGTGCCCGCGCGCGCAGTGATCGACCGCGACGGCCGCCCGCTCGTCTTCGTGGTGAAGAACGGCCGCGCGCAATGGACCTACATCCTGCCGGGACGCACCAACGGGATGGAGACGGAGGTGCTGCCCGACAGCGCCACCGGGAAGATTCCCGTACAGCCCGGCGACATCGTGCTGGTCGAGGGCCACCTCACCCTCACCCACGACGCGCCGGTGCGGGTGGTCAAGCGGCAGGAGCGCGAGAACTAGTGTCGCTCGCCTCGACGGCGCTCCGCCGTCCCGTCACCACCGTCTCGGTGGTGATCGCCCTCGTGCTCCTGGGCTTGGTCTCGCTCGGCCGGCTGCCGGTCTCTCTCCTGCCCGACGTCTCGCTCCCGGTGCTCACGATCCGCACCGGCTACGAAGGGGCCGCGGCCACCGAGGTCTCCCGCTTCATCGCCGAGCCGCTCGAGGAAGCGGTGGCGGCGACGCCGGGGCTCGTCGACGTCCGCTCGGTGAGCCGGAACGGCGAGTCGGTGATGACGCTCCGGTTCGCCTGGGGCACCGACATGCCGGCCACGGTGCTGCAGGTGCGGGAGCGGCTCGACAACGCCCGCGGCCGGCTCCCGCAGACCGCCGATCGGCCGACCCTCCTCACGAGCGACCCAGGCGAGCGGCCGATCGCGGTGCTCGGTCTCACGGGGCCCGGCGACCTCCGCTCGATCGCGCGCACCGCGCAGGACGTGCACGCCCGCCGGCTCGAGCAGCTCGCGGGCGTCGCGAGCGTCGCCGTCGTGGGCGCTCCCGAGGACGAGATCCGCGTCGAGGTGGACCCGGACCAGGCCCGAGCGCTCGGCGTGACGCCGGGTGACGTCTCCCGCGCCGTGCGCGAGGCGAACGCGGCGTCGCCCGGAGGCACCGTGAAGCGGGGGCAGTTCCGCTACGCGCTCCGGGCCCTCACCGAGTTCCAGGACGTCTCCGAAGTCGCCGCGACGCCGGTGGGACCGTCCCGGAGCGGCATCACGCTCGCCGACATCGGGAAGGTCTCGCTCACGACCGCGGATCCCCGCACGCTCACGCGCCTCGACGGCGCGCCGGCGGCCGGGCTCGTCGTATATAAGGACGCGGGCGCCAACACCGTCGCGGTGACGCGGGAGATGTACCGCACGATCGACCTGCTCCGGCAGGAGTTCCCGGACGTGAAGATCCGGGTGGTCGCCGCGCAGGCCGAGTTCGTCACCGACGCGCTCTCCAACCTCGGGCAGGAGATCATCGCCGGCGGCATCCTCTCGCTGCTCGTGATCCTCCTCTTCCTCCGCGACTGGAAGAGCTCGCTCGCGATCGGGCTTATCGTCCCCCTCTCGATCTTCGTCGCGCTCACGATCCTCCAGCTCCTCGACGTTACCGTCAACATCCTCTCGCTGGGAGGGCTCGCACTCGGCGTCGGCCTCCTGGTGGACAACGCCATCGTCGTGGCCGAAGCGACCGGGCGCTACCGCGAACAGGGAATGCCGGGACTCGAGGCCGCGCGCCGCGCGGCCGAGGAGGTGAGCGGGCCGCTCGTGGCCGGAACGCTCACGACCGTGCTCGTCTTCGGGCCGATCGTCTTCGTGCGGGGGCTCGCGGCGGCGCTCTTCCGGGACCTGAGCCTGAGCGTGGTGGTGACGCTCACGGCGTCGCTGGTGCTGGCTCTCACAGTGATGCCGATACTGCTGGCGCGACGGCCGGACGGTAGGACGGCCGGACGGCCGGTTGGACGGACGGACGGGCAGACGGGCGGTTTTCTCACCAGGGCCGGAAACCAGGCCTCGGAGTGGTACGAGCGGGGGATGGCGTGGAGTCTCCGTCACCCCGCCGCGGTGTTCGGCATCGCGGCCGTCACCACGGCGCTCACCGTCGTCATCACGCTCCGGCTGCCGAGGGAGATCCTGCCCCGTGTGGACGAGGGGATCGTCGTGGCGCAGCTCTCGCTTCCGCAGGGCACCGCGATCGAGGAGACCACGCGCCAGACCGCCCGGCTCGAGGAGGCGGCGCGCGCGCTCGGCTCGAGCGGGATGTACGCCCGGGTCGGGCTCGCGACCGACGAGGAGGTGCTGGCCGGCGCCGATCCCGGCACGAGCGCCACGTCGCAGCTCCTGATTCCGGTCCCCGACGGCGCGGACGCCGCGAGCTTCGCCGAACGCCTCCGGTCGGCCGTGCCCGACCTGGCGCAGGGAGCCCTCGCGCTCGACCTCGCCGGCCAATCGGAGTTCGGGAGTCTGATCGGCCGAGAGGGACGGATCGTGCGCGTCGAGGTCTCGGCGCCCCGGCTCGAGGAGGCGCGCCGGTGGGCGGACAGCGTCCGGATGCGGCTCGACAGCCTGCCGACTCTCACCGACGTGCGCGACGCCTTCAGCACCACGCAGCCCACGGTCGAGGTGACGCTCGAGCGCGCGCGCATCGCCGAGCACGGGCTCTCCGTCGAGCGGGTGGCGGAAGTGCTCGCGGGCGGCCTGGGCGGCGTCGAATCGGGCGAGTTCCGGGAGACCGACCGCCGCACCCCGATCACGGTGCGGTTCGCGGGCAACGCCAACGAGGATCTCGCGGTCGCCCTCGCGACGCCGGTGCAGGGCGTGCCCGTCGGACAACTCGTCTCCGTGCGGGAAGTCCGCGCGCCGGTCGAGGTGGTGCGCATCAACCAGCGCCCGGTGAGCGTCGTCGAAGGCGTGGTCGAGCGCGGCGGGACCGCCCGCGCGACGCGCGACGTCGCGCGCGAGCTCGATCGCCTCCGGCCTCCGGCCGGCCTCTCCTGGCAGATCGCCGGCGCCGACGCCGAGCAGCAGCGGACGACCCGGGAGCTGTCCCTGGTGGCCGTGCTGTCGGTAGCGCTCGTGTTCCTGGTTCTGGCCGGCGAGTTCGCCTCCTTCACCACGCCGCTCCTGGTCATGCTCACCGTGCCGCTCGCGGCGGCCGGCGGGCTCATCTTGCTCTGGCTCACCGGCCAGAGCCTGAACGCCGTGTCGCTCATCGGCCTCGTGGTGATGATCGGCATGGCGGACAACGAGGCGGTGGTCAAGCTCGACGCGATCCGCCGGTTCCGCGAGCAGGGCCATTCGGTCGACGAAGCGGTGCTCCTCGGCGGGCGGCAGCGGCTCCGCGCCATCGCGATGACCTCGATCACCACGATCACCGGCGTGCTCCCGCTGGTCTTCGGCTGGGGCAGCGGCGGCGAGCTCTACCAGCCGCTCGCGGCCGGCGTGATCGGGGGCAGCGTGAGCGCGCTCCTCGTGACGTTCTTCCTGCTCCCGACCGCCTACGCCGTGGTCGAGCGGCGGAAGGCGCGGCAGGCGGGGCGATCGGCGGACCTTCTCCCGCTGGCCGAGGGGCCGGCGGCCGGCCACGCCTCATGATCCGCTGGGCCACGACCCGTCCCGCCGTCGTCTGGGCCTTCGGCTTGGCCCTCACGCTCGCGGGCGGAGTCGCGTTCACACGGCTCCCGCTCGCCACCAGGACGCAGGTGGAGCTGCCCCGGCTCACCGTCGCGTCCGCCTGGCCCGGGGCGTCGGCTGAGCTGCTCGAGACGTACGTGACGTCGCCGATCGAGGCGGCGATTCAGGGCGTCCGGGGCGTCAGGAAGACCAACAGCTCCTCGAGCGATCGCGGCGCCAGCATCACGGTGGAGCTCGAGCCCGAGGCCGACGTGCAGCTCACCCGGCTCGGCATCCACGAGCGGCTCGAGCTGCTGCGCGAGGAGCTGCCGCTCGGCGTCTCCTCGCCCACGGTGTCGAACTTCGTGCCGGAGGAGCTGGAAGAGCAGCCGCTGCTCCAGTACACCGTCTCCGGGCCCTACACCCCCGGAGCACTCCGGCGGATCGCCGACGAGCAGATCGTCCCGAGGCTCTCCGCGGTCGCGGGCGTCGGCAGCGTGCAGGTCTCGGGCGGCGCCGAGACCGGCGTGAGCGTGTCGTACGACGCCCAGCGCCTCCGCCAGCTCGGACTCTCGCCGCAGCTCATCGCCACCGCCATTCAGGGCGCGCGGATGGTCCGCGCCCTGGGCGAGGAGCAGGCGGGCTCGACGGTTCGTCCCGTGGTGCTCCGCGATCAGCCCAACGCGCTAGAAGACCTGGGCGAGCTGCCGATCGCCGGGGCCGGCGGCCGGGTCTTCCGTCTCGCCGATCTCGCCTCGATCCGGCCGGAGGAGGACACGCGCGGCAACTTCTCCCGTCTCAACGGGCGCACCGCCGTCAGTCTCGGCATAACCCGCACCGCGGGCGCGGACGTGATCCACACCGCCGGCCGGGTGCGGGCGATGATCGCGGAGATCCAGCGGGTCCTGCCGCCGGGGATCTCCACCCGGCTCGAGTTCGACGAGAGCGTGGACCTCGCGAAGCAGCTCAAGGACCTCACGATCCGGGGAGCGATCGCCTTCGCGGCCGTCTGCCTCGTCCTGCTCCTCACCATGCGCCATCTGCGCTCGGTGCTGCTCGTGATGGGGAGCGCCGCCGTCGCCATCGCGGGAACGGCGCTCGGCCTCTACCTGTTCAGGATCCCGGCGAACCTCCTCACTCTGGCCGGGCTCGGCATGGGCATCGGAATTCTGGTGCAGAACGGCGTCGTTGTCGTGGAGCGGCTCCGCCACGCGCCGCCGGGGCCCGCGGGCCGGGCGGAGGCGGGCCGCCGGATCACGCCGGCGGTGCTCGGCTCCACGCTCACCACCGCGGTCGTGCTCTTTCCGTTCCTCTATCTCCAGGGGAACGCGCGCGCCGCCTTCGTGCCCTTCGCGGCCGCGTTCTCGCTCGCGCTCGCCTGGTCGGTCGTCTCCTCGGTCGTGATGATCCCCGCGGTCGGCACCGGCCGCGCCGCGCCGATCGGCGTGTGGCCGCGGGTGCACGCGCTCTATCTCCGCGTGCTGCGCGTGCCGGTGCGGTTCCACTGGGTGACGATCGGGCTCGTCACCGCGATTCTCGGCGTGGTCACCTGGGGATTCGTGAAGCGGGTGGAGCGATTCTCCTTCGGCAACTGGTACGGGCAGCGCACCACCCTCGGCGTGAGCATCAACTTCCCCCGCGGCTCCGATCCGGAGAGCGTGGACCGCGCCGTCCGCGAGTTCGAGCGCATCGCGGTCGGCCGGGACGGCGTGGACCGGGTCGAGGCGATGGGGACGCGGGGGCAGGGCCGCGTGCAGGTGACCTTCATCAGGGAGGCCGGCCTCACCGCCCTGCCGGCGATGATGCAGGAGGAGATGACCGAGCGCGCGGTTCTCGTGGGCGGCGCCAACATCAACGTTTACGGCCGAGGGCCCGGCTTCTCCTCCGGCGGCGCGGGGGCGAGCGTGGCCTTCCGGATCAAGCTGCTGGGGTACAGCTACGCCGGCGTGGAGCGGCTGGCGCGGGACCTCCAGACCCGCCTCGAGACCATCCCGCGGGTCCGGAACGTCAACATCAACGCCGCGAGCTTCTGGGGCAGCGACCGCGCCGTGAGCGTGACGCTCGCGCCGGATCGCCCGGCGCTCAACCGCGCCGGCCTCACGTCGCGGGATCTCGCCGCGGCCGTGAACCGCGAGGTCCAGGGGCCCGCCGGCGGCCAGCGGCTGGAGCTCGAGGGCGAGGAGGTCATCGTCTCGGTCAAGTCGCGCGGGGCGCGCGATCGCACGCTCGATCAGCTCCGCGCCGCCCTGGTGCCCACGGCGGGCGGATCGCCGGTCCGCATCGGCGACCTGGCCGGAGTCGACGAGAAGGAAGGCCTGGGCACGATCAGCCGGGAAGACCAGCAGTACGTCCGGATCGTGGCCTACGACTTCCGCGGGCCGCAGCGGCTGGCCAACCGTACCCACCAGGCGTTCATGCGGTCCATCTCGGTGCCGGCGGGGTACAGCGTGAGCGACCAGGGGTTCTCCTGGGACCCCGACGAGAGCGCGAAGGGCCTCTGGCTCGTCTTCGCGGTCGGCGTGGCCCTGGTGATCCTCGCCGTGGCGGTGGTCTTCGATTCCGCCTGGGCCGCCTGGATGGTGTTTCTCTCGCTGCCGCTCGCGCTGGCCGGCGTGGCGGGGATCTTCTGGGCGACCGGCGTGCCGTTCAGCCGGGAGGCGGCGGTCGGCGTGATTCTCGTCGTGGGACTCGCGGTGAACCAGACCATCCTGCTCATCGATGCCGCGCTCGAGCGACGTCGCGGCCGGCGCGTCGGCGTGGAAGACGCTCTCCACGCGGCCGGCGACCGCGCGGGCATGATCGTGCTCGTCACCCTCACGACGCTCGCGAGCCTGATTCCGCTTGCCGTCGGCACCGATACCGACAGCTTGTTCGGCTCCATCGCGCTCGCCACGTCGGGCGGCACCCTCGCCGGCACGATCGGCGCGCTCTTCATCGTTCCGGCACTCCTCGTGGGCCGCCGGGAGCGCCGCCAGGCGACTCCCCCGGCGGGCCCAGAGAGCCCGGTTGCGGCCGCCTGATTCGGGCTCGGCAAATGCTTTTCGGGTAAGCACTTAGGGCTGGCCTACGCGCTTGCTTCCCGTCGCCGTATCCGACTAGATTTCTCTCCATTCGAGGCCACCTGAGCGCCCCGCGAGCGGGGGCTTCGGGGTCTTCCCGCTTCTCGAGCTCACAGCCAGCGATGACGGCGCCCAATTCGCGTGAACGGATTCTTCCGCGTCCCATCGAAGAGGAGATGAAGCAGAGCTTCATCAACTACTCGATGAGCGTTATCGTCGCGCGCGCGCTGCCGGACGTGCGTGACGGCCTCAAGCCGGTGCACCGCCGGATTCTCTACGCGATGAACGAGCTCGGGCTCGTGCCCGGGCGGCCGTACAAGAAATCCGCCACCGTCGTGGGCGACGTGCTCGGCAAGTACCACCCGCACGGCGACATCCCCGTCTACGACGCGATGGTGCGGATGGTCCAGGAGTTCTCGCTCCGCTATCCGCTGGTGGACGGCCAGGGGAACTTCGGCTCGGTGGACGGCGACCCCGCAGCGGCGTACCGGTACACGGAGGCCCGGCTCACCCGCGTCGCGATCGCGATGCTCGAGGACATCGACAAGCGCACGGTCGACTTCCAGCCCAACTTCGACGACCGGCTCGAGGAGCCGACCGTGCTGCCGGCCAGGGTGCCGAACCTGCTGGTCAACGGCTCGAGCGGCATCGCGGTCGGCATGGCGACGAACATCCCGCCGCACAACCTGCGCGAGGTGGCGCAGGCGGTGGAGCACCTCGTGGACCAACCGGAGGCGTCGCTCGAGGACCTGCTCGGCTTCATCACGGGACCCGACTTCCCGACCGGCGGCTACATCTACGGGACGGAGGGGCTCAAGGAGGCGTATCGCACGGGCCGCGGCAAGGTCATCATGCGCGCCCGGGCGCAGGTGGAGGAGAAGCCCTCGAGCGGCAAGGCGGCGATCGTCGTCACCGAGATCCCGTACCAGGTGAACAAGGCGACCCTCCACAAGGACATCGCCAACCTGGTGAACGAGAAGCGGCTCGAGGGGATCAGCGACGTGCGGGACGAGTCGGACCGCGACGGCATGCGGCTCGTCATCGAGCTCAAGCGCGACGCGAACCCGTCGGTGGTGATCAACCAGCTCTACAAGCACACCGCCATGCAGTCCACTTTCGGCGTGATCAACCTCGCGCTGGTGAAGGGCCAGCCGAAGGTGATGCCGCTCAAGGAGCTGCTGCAGCACTTCATCGACCACCGGCACGACATCATCGTGCGCCGGACCCAGTTCGATCTCACGGCCGCCGAGGAGCGGGAGCACATCCTCGAGGGCCTCAAGATCGCGGTCGACAACATCGACGAGGTGATCCGGATCATCCGCGGCTCCGCCGACGCGGCGGAGGCGGACGCGCGGCTCCGGGAGCGGTTCGGGTTCTCCGAGAAGCAGAGCGACGCGATCCTCAACATGCGCCTCGCCAAGCTCACCGGCTTAGAGATCGACAAGCTCGAAGCGGAGCTCAAGGAGGTGCGCGGCGTGATCTCGGAGCTCCGCGGGATTCTCAAGAGCCGCGAGAAGCGGATGCGGATCCTCAAGGAGGAGATGACGCAGGTCGCCAGGGACCACGGCGACGACCGGCGCACCGAGATCATCCCCGACCAGAACGAGTTCTCGGTCGAGGACCTGATCGCCGAAGAGGACATGGTCATCACCGTCTCCCACTCCGGCTACATCAAGCGGATCGCGGTCTCCACCTACCGGAAGCAGCGGCGGGGCGGGCGGGGGCTCACCGGGGCGACGGCCAAGGAAGACGACTGGATCGAGCATCTCTTCATCGCCTCGACCCACGACTACGTGATGTTCTTCAGCGACAAGGGCCAGGTGTACTGGCTCAAGGTCCACGAGATTCCCCAGGGCGGCCGCGCGGCGCGGGGCAAGCCGGTGATCCAGTGCATCGCCATCCGGCCCGACGAGCGGATCGCGGCGCTGGTGCCGGTCCGCGAGTTCAGCGACACGAAGTGGCTCATATTCGCGACCCGCAACGGCACCGTGAAGAAGACGGTCCTCTCCGCCTACGGCAATCCGCGGAGCAACGGGATCAACGCGATCAACATCGAGCCGGGCGACGAGCTGATCGACGTGCAGATCACCGACGGGAACAACGACATCGTGCTCGCCACCCGCGGCGGGATGAGCATCCGCTTCCACGAGAGCGACGTCCGCGAGATGGGGCGCGCCACGACCGGCGTGAAGGGGATCGAGCTCGACAAGGACGACACCGTGATCGGCATGGTGGTGATCCGCCGGGACTCCACCCTCCTCGTGGTGAGCGAGAAGGGCTTCGGCAAGCGCTCCGAGCTGGCGGATTACCGGGTGCAGCGGCGCGGCGGCAAGGGCATCATCACCTTCCACAACACCGAGAAGACCGGCGCCTGCGTCGCCCTCAAGGAAGTGCTGGCGGACGACGAGCTCATGATGATCACCAAGCACGGGATCATCATCCGGGTGCCGGTGGAAGGCATCCGGGTGATCGGGCGGAACACCCAGGGCGTGCGGGTGATGAACCTCGACGACGGCGACCTGCTGGTCGACGTGGCCCGCGTGGTGAAGGAAGACGAAGGCGGCGCGGAGGAGCCCACGGGCGACGAGACCCCCACTCCGGCGGAAACCGCCGAGTGACGGCGGCCGAGCTGCGCGGCGCGGCGCGGGCCCTCGAGGGCGTGGCGGTACGCACGCCGCTCGTCGAGTCGGCCGAGCTGTCCCGCCGCGCCGGGGCGCCGGTCCTCCTCAAGTGCGAGCAGTGGCAGCCGGTGGGCGCGTTCAAGGTGCGCGGCGCCTGGACCGCGATCTCCCGGCTGGCCGACCACGCCCGCTCCCGGGGCGTCATCGCCCACTCGAGCGGCAACCACGGCCGCGCCGTGGCGTGGGTCGCCCGGAGGCTCGGCCTTCCGGCGGTGATCGTGATGAACGACAACGCGCCGCCGCTCAAGGTGGACGCGGTCAAGGCCGAGGGCGCGCGCGTGGTGATGGTGGACCGGTACCGGCGCCTGGCCGTCGCGACGGCGCTGGCCGACGAGGAAGGGCTCACCATGATCCCCCCGTTCGACCATCCCGACGTGATCCTCGGCCAGGCCACGGCGACCCTCGAGATCCTGGAGGAGCGTCCGGACGTCCGCACCATCCTCGTCCCCGTGGGGGGAGGCGGGCTCCTGGCCGGCGCGGCGACCGCCTGCATCGCGCTCGACCACGCGGCGGAGCCGGTCGGCGTGGAGCCCGAGGGCGCCGCGACGCTCACCGCCGCCCTCGCCGCCGGGCATCCGGTGGCCCTCGAGCAGACCATGAGCATCGCCGACGGGCTCCTGCCGGTCGCCATCGGCGAGGTGCCCTGGGTCCGGATCCGCCAACGGGTGCAGCGCGCGCTGCGTATCTCGGAAGATTCCATCGCGGCAGCGGTGCGATTCCTCTTCCGGTCCATGGGGCTCAGGCTCGAGCCGTCGGGCGCCATTCCCGTCGCCGCCCTTCTCGACGGCGCGATCCGGGTGGATGCTCCGGTCGCGTGCATCCTGAGCGGCGGCAACGTCGAGCAGGCTCTGTTCGACCGCCTGACCGCATGAACCCCTCTGGCCGTCCGGCCGTCCGGCCGTCCGGCCGTCTGCCCCAATGACCGCCCTCGCGCCGCACATCCTCATCGTGGACGACGACCAGACGTTCGCCCGGACGCTGGCGCGCATCCTCGCCGAGAACGGCTACGAGACCGGCACCCTCACGTCGGGCGACGGGCTCTTCGAGTACCTCGCCACCCGCGCGGTCGATCTCCTGGTCCTCGACCTCTCGCTCCCGGGGCGCGACGGCTTCACCCTGCTCGAGGCTCTGAAGCGGGATCACAGCACCGCGACGGTGCCGATCCTCGTGGTCACCTCGATGGCGCCGGAGGAGTCGCTGGTGAAGGCGCTGTCGCTCGGCGCCGCGGACGTCGTGGTCAAGCCGTTCCGGGTTCCCGAGCTGCTCGCGCGCATCCGGACCCACCTGCGCGCCGGACGGGAGCTCAACGAGGCACGGTCGGAGGCGCGGTCGCAGGCGGCCCTGATCGAGATCCTCCGCGAGATCACGACCAACCTGGCGCCCCGCGAGCTCTTCCAGGTACTGGTCCGCCGGGTGGCGGCCATCCTCAGAATCCCGCGCTCCTCGATCATCCTGGCCAAGCCCGGCGCGGAGCGCGGCACCGTCGTCGCCGCGTCGGACAACCCGATGCTGCTCGACCTGCCGATCGAGCTGGCGAAGTACCCGGAGATCGGGCGCGCCCTCGAGACCGGCAAGGTCGTCCTGGTGCGGGACGTCCAGTCCGATCCGTTCTACTCCCGCGTGCGCGAGCTCTGGCGTAACGAGGGGCAGGACGTCCCGACCACGTCCGTGCTCGTGCTGCCGTTCGCGCTCCGCGGGGAGATGGCGGGCGTGTTCTTCCTCCGGACCGTCGAGGGCGACCCGCCGCTGGGCGACGCCGACCTCCGCTTCGCGTCGCAGGTCGCCGAGTCGGCGGTGTCGGCCATCGAGAAGGCGTTCGACCTGGAAGAGGCGATGCGCCGCGAGGCGGCGATGCGCCAGCTGGTGGAGACGGATCCGCTGACGGGACTCTTCAACCGGCGCGCGCTCGACGACAAGCTGCGGCAGGAGATGGACCGCGCCACCCGGTACGGCACGGTGCTCACCTGCGTGATGATCGACCTCGATCACTTCAAGGCGCTCAACGACATGCACGGGCATCCGGTCGGCGACAAGGTGCTGACCCAGTTCGCCGAGCTGCTGCGCCGGGAGCAGCGCTCGGTGGACGTCGTGGCCCGGTACGGCGGCGAGGAGTTCGTGGTGCTGCTCCCCGAGACCGGACCCAGCGGCGCGCGGCTCTTCGCCGAGCGGGTGCTGCGCCGGGTCGCGGCGACGCCCTTCGGCGAGAGCGGCAACGCCGTGTCGCTCACCATCTCCATCGGTCTCGCGACGCACCCCGACGAGCGGGCCAGCGGCGGCGAGGCGCTCCTCAGGCTGGCCGACCGCAACCTCCTCCGCGCGAAGGCGGACGGCCGCAACCGCTACCGGGATTGAGCTCGCTCCGCTGCCCCCGCTGCGGGGGCACGTTCGATCCGCCCGCCCGCTTCTGTACCCGCGACGGCTTCCTCCTGGTGCCCGCCGGCACGCCGGCGCCCACCGCGCCGCGCCCCTTCGGCCTCCATCGCACCGGCGAGGCCCGGGTTCCGTCGGCGCGCCGCGGCGATCCGGCCTCAGGGCTCTCGGGCCGGGTCCTCGACGGCCGCTTCCAGATGGAGATGCGGGTCGGCGAGGGCGGGATGGCGTACGTCTATCGCGCCCGCGACCGCCAGGACGACGCGCTGGTCGCGATCAAGGTGCTGATGTCGCGCCTCACTGGCGACCCCGAGGCGATGGCGCGGCTCCGCCGCGAAGCGGCGCTCGCGATGCGGCTCGACCATCCCAACGTCTGCCGGATCATCACGCTCGGCGAAGCCGCCGGGATGCCGTACCTCGTGATGCCCTTTCTCGAGGGCGAGACGCTCTCCAAGCGGGAGACGCGCCACGGCCCCATGCCGCCGGAGCTCGCGAAGCCCATCCTCGCGCAGCTCTGCCGCGGGCTCCAGCACGCCCACGAGGCCGGCGTGCTGCACCGCGATCTCAAGCCCGAGAACGTGATGCTGGTGCGGGACAACGGCGGCACCGAGCGGGCCGTCGTGATGGACTTCGGCCTCGCGAAGGAGAGCCTCGCCGGACCCGAGGTCGCGCGCCTCACGCAGACGGGCATCGTCCTCGGCACGCCGGAGTTCATGAGCCCGGAGCAGATCCGGGGCAAGCCGCTCGATCCGCGGAGCGACATCTTCGCCCTCGGCGTGCTCGGCTTCGAGCTGCTCACCGGCCGCCTGCCGTTCGAGGGCAACACAGCGCAGGAGACGATGATCGCGCATCTCACCGGTCAGCCGATTCGGCTCCGCCAGGCGCGCCCCGATCTCCTGGAATCCCTCGAGCGCGTCATCGCCAGGGCGATCGCCCACCGCGCCGAGGAGCGGTACCAGTCAATGAGGGAGTTTGAAGAAGCGGTGAGCGGGGAACAGTGAACGGGGAACGGGAAAACCGAGTCGCGGGCAAGGCTTCTCCTTGCGGCACCCGTTCACCGTTCACCGTTCCCTGTTCCCTGTTCTTGCTCCTCGCCTCCTGCGCGGTAACCCCGCTTACCAACAAGCTCTCCGTCGGCGAGGACGCCATCGTGATCGGCGTGGGCGAGGGCCCGGACGGCCTCACCGACCTCTACGCGGGGAGCGCCGCGGGCGGGGCCGTCTATCGCCTCACGTTCACCCGGCTCCAGGAGCGCGCGCCGCGACTCTCCGCCGCCGGAACGCGGCTCGTCTTCCTCCGCTCGAGCCCTGTGGAGACGACGGACCCCGAGCCCGAGATCGTGGTGCTCGACCTCCTGTCGAACGCCGAGCGCGGGCTCCGTCTGCCGAGGGAATCGGGCGCCCCGATGGCGGTGGCGTGGCTCCCCTCCGACACCGCGATCGGCATTCGCACGCCGGCGGGTATCTGGGTCTCCCCTGCTCCTCCGGCGGCGATGGCCGTCCGGCGGCTCGCGGGCGCCGATTCGGCCGCCGTGGATTCCGTCCTCGGCGTCACGCTCGGCGATCCCGTGGTCGCGGTGGTGGTGGCGTGCGAGGGTGGCGCGGGCGTGTGCGTCCGCACCGGCACGGGCGTGATCCAGACGCTCGATCGCACGGGATCCGGCGTGACGCGGTGGGGGACCGACTCGGTGGGCTACTGGAGCGGCTCGAGCTACGCGGTCCGTTCCCTCGGCGGCGGCACCATACGGCATCCGGTCTGGCGCTCGACGCCGCGGCAGTTTCGCGAGCTGACCTACAACGCGGGCAGCGCGGGCAGCGCGGGCAGCGCGGGCCGGCGGGCGACAGCGCAGCCGGAGCCGCCGCGCTAGTCAGCCCACCAGCCCCGCCAGCTCGTCCAGCAACGGCAGCTGTCCCGGAAGAATCCGCCGGCGCGCCTCCGCAATCGGAAACCAGGCGGCACGATCCACTTCGGGAAACTCCCGCTGCTGTCCGGAGCGGGGCGGCCACTCGAGGGTGAAGGTGTTGCTGCGGATCTTTGCGGGGTCGCAGTCGCCCGCGAGAGCCCAGGCGTGAACCACCTTCCCTCCGGCCTGGCGCACCGATGCGAGCGGACGGAGCTCGCCGGCGGGCGCGAAACCCGTCTCCTCGCAGAACTCCCGCCGAGCGGCGTCGGCCAGCTCTTCACCCTGCGTCGGCTCACCCTTGGGGATGGACCAGGCACCCGGATCCTTCTTCGCCCAGAACGGTCCTCCCGGATGCACGAGGAATACCTCGAGGCCTTCCCCGCCGATCCGGTACAGCAGCAACCCCGTACTGATCTTCGACATCCCGGCTCCGTCCGCGCGGTGGCGAGGGAGGATAGTCGCGCCTAGCTTTCCGCGCCTTCTGAAGCCGGTACTCGCACGGAGTCGTTCATGAAGATGCTCGTACTCGGGGCCGGGCTGCAGGGCTCGGCGGCCGCGCACAATCTGCTGCAGCACGATCAGGTCGAGCTGGTCACGCTCGCCGACCTCAACCCCAACCGGCTGCCTCGCTTCCTCCAGTCCTGTGCGGGCCGGCGGTTCCGGACCGAGTCGCTCGACGCGAGCGACGTTCCCTCGGTCCTCTCGCTGATGCGGGGGCACGACGCGGCGCTCTGCGCCCTGCCCTACTACTTCAACGAGCCGATGACCCGCGCGGCCATCGAGGGCGGCTGCCATTTCTGCGATCTCGGCGGCAACACCGAGATCGTGGTGCAGCAGCGCAAGCTCCACGGTGAGGCGCTCGCGCGCGGCGTCTCCGTGATCCCCGACTGCGGCCTGGCACCGGGCATGGTCAACATCCTCGCCGCCGAAGGCATCCGCCGGCTCGACACGGCGCAGAGCGTGAAGGTCTACGTGGGCGGCCTGCCTCAGCACCCGGAGCCGCCCCTCAACTACCAGATCGTGTATTCGCTCGAGGGCGCGCTCGACTACTACACCACGCCCTCCTGGGTGCTGCGCGGCGGCCGAGCCGTGCAGGTGGAGGCGCTCTCCGAGCTCGAGACGCAGGAGTTTCCAGCGCCCGTGGGCACGCTCGAGGCCTTCCACACCGGCGGGGGCATCAGCACCCTGCCGTTCGCGTGGGAGGGCCGCATCGACACGATGGAGTACAAGACCCTCCGCTACCCCGGTCACGTCGCGATCATGCGGCCCATCCGCGAGCTGGGCCTGATCGGCGATACCCCTATACCCGTTAGGGGTCACATGGTCGTGCCGAGGGACGTCTTCATCGCCGCCGTGCAGCCGAAGCTGTTCAAGCCGGAGGGGCGGGACCTCGTGGCGCTGCGCGTGGTGGTGAGCGGCGAGCGGGGCGGCCGGCCGGCGGGGGTCACGTTCGAGCTTCTCGACTTCTACGACCCGGCGCTCGGCATCAGCGCGATGATGCGGACCACCGGGTACTCGCTCGCCCTCACCGCGCTGATGCAGGCCGGCGGCGGGATCCGCGAGACGGGGGTGCGCACGCCGGACGAGGCGGTTCCCTTCCCCGCCTACGTGGACGGCCTGGCGCGCGTCGGCGTCCGGATCGAGGAGCGGTAGCTTTCCCCGGAGTATGGGGAACGTCTCACCGGCCGATTCGCTCACCCGCCTGCAGACCGCGCTGGCGGGGCGCTATCGGCTGGAGCGCGAGCTCGGGCGCGGCGCGATGGCGACCGTCTACCGCGCGGAGGACCTGAAGCACGACCGTGTCGTCGCGATCAAGGTCCTCCGGCCCGAGCTGGTGCGCTCCGGCGGCGAAGCCGGCCGCTTCCTCCGCGAGATCCGCATCGCCGCCCGGCTGAGTCACCCGGGCATCCTCCCGCTCCACGACTCGGGCGAGGTCGACGGACTCCTCTGGTACGTCATGCCCTTCGTGAGAGGGGAGTCGCTCCGCGAGCGGCTCCGCCGGGAGGGGCGCCTCCCGGCCGACGAGGCGGTCACGATCGCCCACGCCATCGCGCAGGCGCTCGACTACGCCCACCGGCAGAACGTGATTCACCGGGACATCAAGCCGGAGAACGTCCTCCTCCACGAGGGCCAGGCCGTCATCGCCGACTTCGGCATCGCGCGCGCGATCACCGCCGCCGCTGGCGACAACATGACCGAGCGCGGCCTCGCCATCGGCACGCCGGTCTATATGAGCCCGGAGCAGGCGGGCGGAGAGAGCGAGCTGGACGGGCGGACCGATCTCTACGCCCTGGGCTGCATGCTGTACGAGATGCTGATCGGGGAGCCGCCGTTCACGGGCGCCAACGCGCGGGCGGTGCTGATCAAGCATCTCACCGAGCCGGTCCCGCCCCTCCGCGACCGCCGGCCGACCATCTCCCCCGCCTTCGAGGCCGCCGTGTTCCGCGCGCTCGCCAAGGAGCCCGGGGACCGCTACGCCTCGGCGACCGATTTCGCCGCGGCCCTCATGGCGCCCGCGACGGTCCCGGCGCCGCCGCCGCCCCGGGGGGAGCGCTCGCTCGCGGTGCTGCCGTTCGCGAACGCCAGCGCCGAGCCCGACACCGAGTACCTGAGCGACGGCATCACCGAAGAGCTGATCAACGCGCTCGCGAACGTCGACGGGCTTCGGGTATCGTCGCGCACCGCCGTGTTCCCACTCAAGGGCCAGACCGAAAGCGGCCGGACGCTCGGGCAGCGGCTGGGCGTGGAGACCGTGCTCGAGGGGTCGGTGCGCCGCTCCGGCGGGCGCATCCGGATCACGCCGCAGCTCACCGACGTCGCCGACGGCCGGTTGATCTGGTCGGAACGGTTCGACCGGGAGATGGGTGACGTCTTCGCGCTCGAGGAGGAGATCGCGCGCACCATCGTCGCGGCGCTCCGGACCCGGTTCCTGGGCGACCTTGGAGACCCCACCCCTAAGCGCTACACCGCGAACCTCGAAGCGTTCAACCACTACCTGCGGGGACGGTACGCCTGGAACAAGCGAACCCAGGAAGGCACCCTGGAGGCGATCCGCCATTTCGAGGCGGCGATCGCGGAGGATCCCGAGTATGCGCTGGCCTACACCGGGCTCGCGGACAGCTACGCGCTGCAGGTGGACTACCGCGGTGCCCCGGTCACCGAGGGCATGCGCCGTGCCCGCGAGGAGGCGCAGCACGCGATCGCGCTGGACGAAGGCCTCGCCGAAGCGCACACCTCACTCGGCTGGGTGACCTTTATCCACGACTGGGACTGGGAGGCCGCGGGCCGCCGGTTCGCGCGCGCGATCGAGCTCAACCCGCGCTACGCCACGGCTCGACAGTGGCACGCCTGGTTCCTGATGGCGATGGGCCGAGTCGACGAGGCCCTCGCCGAGGGGCGGATGTCGCAGGAGCTCGACCCGGCCAGCGTCTCCATCCGGCGCTCGTTCGGCTGGCTGCACCAATACGCACGCCGGTGGCAGGAGTCGATCCCGCTCCTCCGCCAGGCGGTCGCGCTCAATCCGGTTTCCGACGAGACCCTCTGGGCGCTCGGCGTGTCGCTGATGGAGGCGGGCGAGCTCGACGAGGCGGAGCGCGTGCTCAGGGAATCGGAGGCACTCGCCGATGAGAACTTCCACGCGTTCGCCACACTCGGCCGGCTCGCGGTGCGCCGCGGCAACCGGGACGAAGCCGCCTCGCGGATGGAGCGGCTCCAGGCGATCGCCGGGGAGCGCTACGTCTCCCCCGTGGATTTCGCACGCCTTGCCATCGGCCTCGGCGATCACGATGCGGCGTTCCACTGGATCGAGCAGGCGCACGCCGAGCGGCGCGGGTGGCTCACGTACCTGCGGGTGGATCCGCTGCTCGATCCGTTGAGGGGAGACAGGAGGTACGGGGAGTGGCTGAGGAGGATGGGGTTGGACTAGACGGGGAACGGGGAACGGGGAACGGGGAACGGGGAACGGGGAACGGGGAACGGGGAACGGGGAACGGGAAGGGGAAGGGGAAGGGGAAGGGCGTAGACCTGCAAGAAAACGGCTCGTACAGCGCAAGTTTGGTGGAACGGCCTCCCGTTATTGAGTGAGCTTCAATGGGTGAGGAACCATCGCTCGCTGGAAGCGTGGAAGGAAGGACGGGTAGTCGCGCGCCTGGCTCTCGAGCTGTGCCGTGATCACTGGAAACCATCCGCAGCGGCTCTCTTCTCGCAGCTCCAGCGCTCCGCCATCTCGATCCCCCTCAATATCGCGGAAGGCTACGCCCTGGGTGATCACGGCCGGTTCGCGAATCACCTGGCCATAGCTTACGGTTCTGCCTCAGAGACGTCCGAGATTCTGGAGCTCGGGACGGAGATCGGAGCTCTCGAATCGTCCATCGCAGCCGGGGCGCTGGAGCACTGTAGAAGGTGCGAGAGGCTGCTCCTTGGATTACTCAAGAAGCATCGACCAATACCTACCCGTTAATAGGTTCCCCGTTCCCCGTTCCCCGTTCAAAATGCCCACCCCTGCCCCATCGAGAAGTTGAACCCGTCCGGCCCGCCGGCGAAGTTGAGGACGAGCAGCGCCTGGCGGAGGATGCGGAACCCGAGCCCGCCGCCGTAGCCCACCAGGAGATCCGACAGCGAGAGCGTGAAGTCTTCGCTCTCGAAGACCCGGCCCAGATCGGTGAAGGCGACGATGGTGACGCCGCCGTAGTCGCCGGCATCGAGGAGATTGTGCCGCACCTCGAGGCTTCCGAGCAGGAGCCCGCGGCCGCCGAACCGCCCGCGCACGAAGCTCCGGTGCGACTCGGCGCCGCCCATCGCCACGACGTCGCGCTCCCAGGCGGGCAGCTCGAAGCGCGCGCCCAGCGAGGCCTCGCCGGGATACGATCGCGCGGCGACGCGCGCGGCGACGACCGTGCCCTCCCGCGCCGGGAAGTAGCCGCGGACGTGCGCGTACCAGCCCCCATACGATCCTCCACCGCCGGTCGCACCGGGCAGCGCGCCCTCGCTTCCCACCAGCAGGCCGGCCTCGCCGAGCAGCCCGCGCGTCGTCAGGAACTCGTGGTCGCGCAGATCGAGCACCAGCGACAGCCGGCCCTTCACGTCGGTCTCCTGCGCCTCGCTGCCGAACTCCGTGCGGAACACCGACTGCCCGGGGAGCGCGCTCCAGCGTTCGTGGTCGACCGTGAGCGCCGCCGCCGCCTGGAGCGGCCCGCGCAGGCGGCGCGTGATCTCCGCGCGACCCCAGTACCGCGCGCGCCGGGCCCGGAAGGGGTACGGCTCCGCCGCGAGCGCCGGCGGCGGGTCGCCGACGGCCTCGGGCCCCAGGCCATAGTACCCGAAGCGCGACTCGCGGAAGGCGACGAGGTCGCCCGCGAACCGCCAGCCGTCGACGAGGAGCGGCCCCCGGAACCGCGCCGCGAGGAACCGGCTCCCGAGCGCGCTCGCGCCGGCCTCCGCGGAGAAGATCCCCGCGTACGGCACCCGCGCCTCGTAGTCCGCCAGCTGCGCGTACTCGTACCGGAGCACGAGCATCGGCCCGGTGGTCGGATTGCCGAGGAAGTACGGGAAATACCCGGCGCGCCAGGGGATGCCGTCCTGCGCGGCCAGGGGGAGCGGGGCCGCGGCGAGGAGCAGCAGGAGCGCCGGCGGGAGCCGGCGCGCCCCCGTACCGACGTGGCGCGGGATAGAGGCTCGCGGTGTCGAGGGTTCGGGCATCATGCTCTTCGTCGCAGACGGCGTAGCGTTCGGGGAAGAGGGAGGCGGCGCCGTACTCACCGAGCTTGTTGACGGCGTAGAACGTGAGCCCGAACCGGGGCCGGCCCTGCGGGTCGATGAGCCGCTCCGGCGTCATCGCGATGACGCGGCGCAGCGTCTCGAGGCAGGCATCCGTCGGCTTCATGCCGCGGCGCATGTGCTCGACGGTGAGAAAGCCGCCGCACACCATGATGTTCGATTCACCGCGGCCGGTGGAGCCCGCGGCCCCGACGGTGTTGTCGGTGTACTGGCCGGCGCCGACGATCGGCGAGTCGCCGGCCCGGCCGGGAATCTTCCAGGCCAGCCCGCTCGTGGTCGTCACCGACGAGATCTCCCCTTTCGCGTTCACCACGTCGAGGTTGATCGTGCCGGTCGGGCGTGACCCGACGGGCTGGCCTTCCGACGTCGACCCAGTCGTCGGCCGCGCCGCGGTTCGCCCGCCACCGGAGCCACTTCTCCCGCGACGCCGGCGTGAGGAGATCCTCCTCCTGGAATCCGTAGGACAACGCGAACCGCTTGGCGCCCTCCCCCACGAGCAGGATGTGATTCGTGTACTTGAGCACCAGGCGGGCGACCTCGCTCGGCGTCTTGATGCCCTCGAGCGCGGCCACGGCTCCCGCGCGCCGAGTGGGCCCGTGCATGCAGCTCGCGTCGAGCTGCACCACACCCTCCTCATTGGGCAGGCCGCCGTATCCGACCGAATCGTCGGTCGGGTCGAGCTCCTGAATCTTCACGCCCTCGACCGCGGCGTCGAGGGTGTCGGTCCCGCGACGCATCAGGTCCACGGCCATGCGGACGCCCCGGAGGCCGTTGGCCGACGCGACGGCGGTCGCACGGACCCGCGACCGCTTGACCCAGGGCGCCGGGAAGGCCGTCTCGGGGACGGCGGCCGTCCCGGCGACCGCCAGGGCGGCGCTCCCGAGGAAGGCGCGACGATCGAGGGCATCGGACACGAGACGCTCGCTCCAGCCAGGGGTCGGACCGCAGGCTTCGGATCGGGGAGAATCAGGCGTCTGGCGGCGCTCGTGTCAACTTGCCGCTCCCCGAGGCGACTTCTACCTTCGTGGCGTGCCGTTCCTTCCGGACCATGCGCGGGACCGAGCCGCGAGCCGCGACGCCGATCCCTTCGGCTACCTGCGCGGGGTCCTGGTCTTCCTCTTCGGCGGCGGCATCGTGGTGGCGCTGGTGCTCGCCGCCACCGGCATGGCGCCGGGCGCGCTCCTCCTCGCCGGCGTGCTCTGGGCCCTCTTCGGCCTCGCGTCCGGCATGCTGGACGGCGTCGTCGAGCCGCTGCTCGACTTCCTCGCCCGGGCGCTCCCGGGCGTCGGGCTGTTCCGCCAGCGCGCCGCCTTCTCGGCGGAGGAGACCCTCGCGA
>JBOHSH010000274.1:0-19347 GCA_050733195.1 Gemmatimonadales bacterium | reverse complement strand
CGAGGCCGCGCTGCTTCGGGAGCGGATCGTGGCAGGACTGGCGACGCTGCCGGAGCGGCAGCGAATCGCCCTGGTGCTGTTCGACGCGGAAGGGTGGAGGCACGCGGATATCGCGGCGTCCCTGGGCGTGCCGGAAGGCACGGTCCGGTCCTACGTCTTTCACGCGCGACGGACGATGCGCCGGGCGCTGCAGAATCTGGTGGAGGAGAAACCATGACAGGCACACCGTTCGATCCCACGCCGGACCCCGAGCTCGGGCGTCTGCTGCGGGACGCGCTCACGGGCGACGAGCCCGAGGCGTTCCTCGCCCGGATGCGGAGCGCCGTGGCCGAGCGCGACGATCAGTGGGACGTGCTGGACCGGTGGGCCCGGCCCCGGCTGGTGGTGTCGGCCGTGGCGGCGGCCCTCCTGCTCTGGGTCGGCATCCGCCAGTTCATGGCGCCCGACCTCGAGGTCGAGGCGATGACGTCGTCGCAGGCCGCGACGGTGCTCTCGGCCGAGTCCCCGACGCCGGACGACATTCTCGCCTCGCTGTGGGAGATCAGCCGATGACGCGCTCCCGCCTCGGCGCCGGGGCCCTGCTGGCCGCGACGCTCCTCCTCGGCCTGGTGATCGGAGGCACGGCGAGCACATTCGCCGACCGGCGCCAGCACGAGCGCCGCGGACACGGCGAGCGGATGGGCTACGTGGAGCGGCTGGCCCGCGACGTCGAGCTCAATCCGGCGCAGCAGGACAGCGTGCGCGCTCTGCTGGAACGGCACCGCCCCGTCATGGACTCCCTCTGGGATGTCGTCCGGCCGATGTTCGACTCGGAGCGGGAGAAGATCCGGAACGAGATCCGCGCGCTGCTCACGCCCCAGCAGCTGGAGAAGTACAACGCGCGCATTCACCGCCAGGACAGCCGGCGTAACGGGCCGGATCGGAGCCGGAATGAGAAGCGGTAGTCTCCCGATGGTCGCAGCACTCGCGCTCGGGGCCGCCCCGCTCGCGGCGCAGAAGCCGGTGATCACGCTCGACGACGCGATCACCCGGTCGGAGCTCGTGCAGCCGCTCGTGGTCTCGGCGAGAGGGAGCGTGACGACGGCCGCCGCGCGGCAGCGCGCCGCGCTCGGCGCCTTTCTCCCGAACCTCACGGCCAACGGCTCCATCGGCGACTTCTACTCCGAGGGGCAGCGGATCGACCCGAGCACCGGCCAGCTGGTGGTGAGCGGCACCACCAACCGGAGCGTCAACACGTCGGTCAGCTCCAGCATCGAGCTCTTCGCGGGGTTCCGGCGCACCTCGGAGCGCCGCGCGGCCGGCGCCAGCCGCACCGCCGCCGACGCGGGCCTGGACAACGCCCGGTTTCAGCAGCGGCTGGTCACGACGAACCAGTTCTTCGACGTGCTGGCCGCGGGTGAGCTGGTCCGGGTGCGCGAGGCCGGCGTCCGCCGCGCCCGGCAGCAGCTCGAGACCTCCATCGCCCGGCTCCGCGCCGGCGCGGCGATCCGGCCGGATTCGCTGCGGTCGGTGGTGACGCTGGGCACCGAGCAGCTCAACATGCTCACGGCGCAGACCCAGCTCGCGACCGCCGAGGCCAACCTGGGCCGCCTGGTGGGCGCCGAAGGGCCGGTCGGCGCCGTCGCCGACTCGAGCCACTATCGGATCCTGGAGACGGTCGACACCGCGGCGTTGCGGGCCGAGGCGCTGCAGAATTCGCCGTCGGTGCGCGCCGCCGATGCGCAGGCGGTCGCCGCCCGCGCGGCGGTGGGCGTCGCCAGGGCGGCCTACTTCCCGTCGCTCACGTTGTCGGGGCAGAACTCCTACAACGGCAGCCGGGCGAACGACTACAACTTCCTGCAGCAGCGGCAGTTCACGCTCTCGATGAGCTGGCCGATCTTCAACCGCTTCCAGCGGGAGCAGACCATCGCCTCGAACCGGGTCGCGGCCGACAACGCCGCGGCGACGGCGTCGGAGGAGCGGCGGCAGGTGCTGGCGGATCTCACGTCGGCCATCGCCGCGCTCGAGTCGGCCCGGCTCCGCATCGGGATCACCCAGACGAGCGTGCTGGCCGGGCAGGAGGACCTCCGGGTGCAGCAGGAGCGCTACCGGCTCGGCGCCGCGACGATCGTGGACGTCCTCACGTCGCAGGAGGCGCTGAGCCAGGCGGAAGTGGATGCGGTGAACGCGCGCTACGACTACCTCCGGGCGAAGACGCAGATCGCCGCCCTGATCGGGAGGTCCCTGTGACCGGCATGGCCTCGACCGTGGAGCGCCAGGTGGAGGGCTCGCTGAGCCATCCCCGGGACGCCATCATCGTCGTCCGGAACCTCAAGCGCGACTACCAGATGGGCGCCGAGACGGTACACGCGCTCCGGGGCGTGGATCTGGTGATCCGCCGGAACGAGTTCGTCGCGCTGATGGGTCCGTCGGGATCCGGCAAGTCCACCTTCATGAACCTGATCGGCTGCCTCGACAGCCCGACCGAGGGCGAGTACTGGCTCAACGGCCACCGCGTCTCGGAGCTGGGCGACGACCAGCTGGCGCGGATCCGCAACAAGGAGATCGGGTTCGTCTTCCAGACGTTCAACCTGCTGCCCCGGGCGTCGGCGCTGCAGAACGTGGAGCTGCCGCTGGTCTACGGCGGCGTGCCGGCCCGGGAGCGACGCAAGGCGGCGGAGCAGGCCCTCGGACGCGTCGGTCTCCAGGACCGGATGCACCACCGGCCGAACGAGCTTTCGGGCGGCCAGCGGCAGCGGGTGGCGATCGCGCGGGCGCTCGTGAACAGCCCGAGCATCGTTCTCGCGGACGAGCCCACCGGCAACCTGGACTCGGTCACCAGCGAGGAGATCCTCAACCTCTTCGAGCGCCTCTACGACGAAGGGCAGACGATCATCCTCGTCACCCACGAACACGACATCGCCGCGCACGCCCGCCGCCAGGTCCACCTGCGGGACGGCAGGATCGAGCGCGACGAACTCACGCCGGGAAAGTCCTGATGCGCCGCAAGCTGCTGCTCGTCCTCATCGCCGCCGGCGTGGTCGCCGGCATCTTCATCGTCCGGCGCCGGCCGAAAGCCGAAGCGGTCACGGTGTACGAAGCCGTGCCCGTGGAGCGCCGCTCGATCGTCGTCTCCGCCCGCGCCGCGGGGACCGTCCAACCCGACACGGTCGTCGAGGTCAAGTCGAAGGCCTCGGGCGAGATCCTGGAGATGCCGGCCGAAACCGGCCAGCTCGTGGAGCGCGGCCAGCTCCTGGTCCGGGTGGATCAGCGCGCGGTGCGCAACGCCTTCAACCAGGCCCAGGCGACGCTCGAGGTCGCGAAGGCGCGCCTCACCAACGCCGAAGCCCAGTGGAAGCGCTCCGAGGAGCTCTTCAAGTCGCAGTCGGTGACGCAGCAGGAGTACGAGTCGGCGCAGCTCGCGGTGGCGAACGCGCGCGCCGAGGTGGTGCGGGCCCAGATCGACGTGGAGAACGCCCGGATCCAGATGGAGGATACCGACGTCCGGGCGCCGATCCGCGGCACGATCATCACCAAGACGGCGGAGCGCGGCCAGGTCATTTCCAGCCCGACGCGCGACGTGGGCGGCGGGACGGTGCTGCTCAAGATGGCGGACCTCAATCTGGTCCAGGTGCGGACGCTCGTCGACGAGACCGACATCGGGAAGATCCAGCCCGGTCTTCGCGCCACGGTGACGGTCGACGCCTATCCCAACCAGCCGTTCCAGGGCGAGGTGCTCAAGATCGAGCCGCAGGCGGAGACGCTCCAGAACGTGACGATGTTCCCGGTGCTGATCCGCATCGAGAATCGCAACAACCTGCTCAAGCCCGGGATGAACTCCGACGTCGAGATCCACATCGGACGCCGGGACAGCACGCTGGCCGTGCCGAACGCGGCGCTCCGGACGCAGCGGGACGTCGGCTCGGCCGCGCAAGTGCTGGGAATTCCCGAGGACCGGCTCGAGACCCTGCTGGCCGAGGCGCAGAAGCGGCGCGACTCCATGCAGGCGACGCTGGCCGCGAACCGCCCGCGCGAGGGCGGGGACAGCGCCGCTCCCGCCGCGGCCGCGCCGAAGAGCGGCGGCGGGAACACGATGACCACGCCGGACGGGCGCACCATCGAGCTGCCGGCCGGGGTGACCGAGACGCAGGTCCGCGCGCTGATGCGGAAGCGGTTCCAGGGCGGCCAGCTCTCGGCCGAAGAGAACGCGACCCTTCAGCGCGTCATGGGCGCCTTCCGGCGGGGCGCGGGCGGTGGCATGGGCGGCGGCCGCGCGGGCGGCGGGGGCATGGGGCGGCCGGGGACCAACGACTTCCAGTTCGGCGGCAACTACATCGTCTTCGTGATGCGCAACAACGAGCCGACGCCGGTCTACGTGCGCACCGGCCTCACGGACCTCGATTACAGCGAGATCGTGAGCGGGCTCACGGCCACCGACTCGGTGCTGGTCCTGCCGAGCGCGAGCCTGGTGCAGCAGCAGCAGCAGCAGCGCGAGCGGATGACGAACATGACCGGCGGCGGCGGCGTCGTTCCGGGCATGCGCCAGCAGCCGGCCGCCGGCACGACCGGCGCGGCGCGTCCGCCGGGAGGAGGGCGGTAGCATGCTGATCGGCGAAACGGTCCGCGTCGCGGTCCAGAGCATCCGCGACCACAAGCTCCGGGCGATGCTCACCATGCTGGGCATCATCATCGGCGTGGGCGCGGTCATCGCCGTGGTGGCGCTGGGCACCGGCGCGCAGCGGGCGGTCGAGGCGCGGATCCAGGCGCTCGGCGCGAACCTGCTCACCATCTTCCCGGGCCAGTCGTTCATGGGCGGGCGCGCGTCGGACGTCCGGGTGAGCCTGACCACCGACGACTACGAGGCGCTCAAGCGGGACGCGCGGCAGCTCGACGCCGTCGTGCCGGAGCTCCAGCGCTCGCTGCAGGTGAAGTACGGCAACACCAACCTCAACATCAACGTGCTCGGCACCACTCCGAACTACGTGGTGGTCCGGAACTACACGATCACCCAGGGCCGGATGTTCACCCCGGGCGACGACGAGGCGCGGCAGCGCTACGCCGTCGTCGGGTCGGCCGTGCCGACGATGCTCAACGTCCATCCGGCTGGCCTCATCCATCAGACTCTGCTCATCCGGGGGCAGCCGTTCGAGGTGATCGGGGTCCTGAGCGAGAAGGGGTCCCAGGGGAGCTTCGAGAACCCCGACGAGCGCATCCTGATCCCGCTCACCACGGCGCAGTACCGCATCTTCGGCACCGACCGGCTCCGCTCCGTGGCCGTGCGGGTCCGCGAGGGCGTGCCGCTCGAGCAGGGCATGGTGGACATCGAGCGGGTGCTCCGCCGCGAGCACAAGATCCGGCCGGGGGGCGACAACGACTTCCAGATCCGGAATCAGCAGGAGATCCTGGCGACGCAGCAGGAGACGACGGAGACCTTCAAGATGCTCCTCGGGAGCATCGCCGCCGTGTCGCTCCTCGTCGGCGGCATCGGCATCATGAACATCATGCTGGTGTCGGTGACGGAGCGGACGAAGGAAATCGGGATCCGGAAGGCCCTCGGCGCCACCAAGGTGAACGTGTTGCTCCAGTTCCTCATCGAGGCCCTGGTCCTTTGCCTGATCGGCGGCGCGCTCGGCGTGTTCGCCGGCGCGGGCGGCGCCTCGGCGATGTCGAAGTGGCTCGGCTGGAACACCTTCATCTCCCCGGCGGCCGTGGGGGTGGCGTTCGCCTTCAGCGCCCTCGTCGGCATCTTCTTCGGCCTGTGGCCCGCCCGCCGCGCGGCGATGTTGAATACCATCGAAGCGTTGCGATACGAATAGGCCAGGGAGCCCTGACTCCCTTGAACTCCACCATCATCGGTACCGGCCGGGCCGTCCCTGCGCGGGTCGTCACCAACGACGACCTCGCCGGGCTCATGGACACGTCCGACGAGTGGATCACGGCGCGCACCGGCATCCGGGAGCGCCGCTGGATCCGGGAGGGCGAAACGGGGGTCGGGCTCGGCGTGTCCGCCGCACGGGAGGCGCTCGCGGCCGCCGGGCTCAAGCCCTCCGCCCTCGACGCCATCGTCTACGCCACCTCCACTCCCGATCACTTCGTCCCCGGGAACGGCGTCTTCCTCCAGCGCGAGCTGAGAATCCCGGGGAACGTTCCGGCGATCGACATCCGGATGCAGTGCGCGGGCTTCGTGTATGCGCTGGCGGTGGCGGACGCCTGGATCCGAACCGGGATGTTCCGCCGCATTCTGGTCGTCGGCCAGGAAATCCAGTCGACCCGGATGGACGTCTCCACCCGGGGGCGCCACACGGCGGTGATCTTCGCCGACGGCGCCGGCGGGCTCGTCCTCGAGGCGGGATCGGAGGACGGCCGCGGGATCGTCGGCTTCGATCTCCACGGCCAGGGGCAGAACGCGGAAAAGCTCTGGGCCGACGCGCCCGGCTCGACCACCCCGCCCACCAAGTGGCCGGAGCAGATCGAAGCCGGGCGGTTCTGGCTCCAGATGGACGGCAAGGAGGTGTTCCGGCACGCCGTGGTCCGCATGCCCGAGTCGGTGCGTGCGGTGCTGGACGCGGCCGGCGCCGGGCCGCGCGACCTCAAGCTCCTCATCGCGCACCAGGCCAACCTCAGGATCTCGGAGGCGGTCCAGAAGGAGCTGGGTCTCTCGGACGACCAGGTCTACAACAACATCCAGCGGTACGGGAATACCACGGCCGCGACCATTCCGATCGCGCTCGACGAGTGCGCGCGATCGGGCCGGCTCGCCCGGGGGGACCTCGTGGCCCTCACCGCGTTCGGAAGCGGATTCGTATGGGGGAGCTGTCTGCTACGGTGGTGAAACCGGCCGCGTCTTTCCCGTTAACGCCTTTCCTCCGACGTCTTCTCCAGCGGGTACTTCCGCAGGTAGTAGTCCTTCGACCGACCGCCGATCGCCTGGTAGATCTGGGTCTGAGTGTCGTCGGCGTCCTGGAAAAACAAAAGCAGCTCCCCGGGCCAGAGGGTGGCCTGGACGGCCCAGGAGCACCGCGGCGCCATCAGCACCCACTGCAGCGCCCCGCCTCCTGCGTCGGTCCGATGGACCTTGCTGGTGCGGCGCAGCTCGATCCAGCGGGGCACCCCCTCGATGGCGGCATCGGCCGGCTCCAGCTCGAGCTCCATCGAATCCCATGACCAGCAGAGCAGCCGTGCCCGGCGCGGTCTCCCCGTCTCCATGCGCTCGAACGCGATGCGCCACTCGCCGAGAAGATCCCAGGCGTGGTCCACCGGGCCGATGTTGGGAACGATCACCGTAGGATGTTTGGCCATGTCCGGTTTCGGGCGCGCAGTCATACTCTCGTAGGATGCACTAGGCGTGGCGCCATGCCGCGTCGTGCAACGTCAGTATCGACGGCCGCTTGGCCGTCTAAGAAGTTCGAAACTCCGCCACCTCGCCAATGAAACCCGCCGATGCTATGTTTCGTACTGGAACAGAATCGGCGTACACGGAGGGGTCGGTGTTGAATACAGTTCTCGGTATCGTGGCGCTCGCCATTGCGCTGGCGGGCGGCGTTTTCTCCTTCGGGCTTGCCCGCGGGTTCGTCCGGCGCCGCCTGCGTTTCGTGGACGCAGCGCGCTCCCCGTTCGCTCCTTACATCGCCGGAGGCCTGGGCCTCATCCTCGGCTGGATCGTCGTCGCGCTGGTCGGCTGGCTACCGCTGGTCGGTGGACTCGTCGGGGGCGGGACCGTTGCGCTGCTCGCGCTGGGCGCTGGGTTGGGGACGGCGAGTGGAGTGAAAGCACTCCGTCGAGGCGACTAACCCGCGCTGCTCGCACGACCCTCCGGTAGCGTCCCGCCGGCCTCCGAGTCTTTCTTTCCCCTCATGCCGGACATCCACTGCACGCGCTGCGGCCTCGATCGGCCGCAACAAGCATTCCAGCCGTTCCCCAGCGAAATCGGCAAGCGTCTCTTCACGGAAATCTGCGATGAGTGCTGGAGTGAGTGGCTCAAGCAACAACAGGCGCTGATCAATCACTACAGTTTGAACCTCCGGGACGTTCGCGCCCGCGAGTTTTTGCTCCAGCAGATGGATCAATTTCTCTTCACCAGCGAGCCCCGATCCTGAACGAGAGGTCGACCGCCGGGCCCCGCGGCTCGAGGTCCTCCGTCAGCCCGAGAATCCATTCCGGTCCACTCGCGAACCGGAAGATTCCGCCGACGTCGATGGTGAGCTCACGATTATCAAGAGAACGTAACCCGGCGTTCCGGTAATAGGGCGAGTGGTACACCAGATTGGCGTAGAGGTTCAGCGGTCCGATCGTCCGCGCCCGGAGTCCGGAGCTGACCAGGGCGAACGTCGTCCGCTGCAGGTCCTCGAGGTCGCCCTCCCGGCCGGCCCAGCCCACGCCGATGCTGCCCTCGTAGGTGAAGATCGTCGCGAACCTCGCCCGGAGCGTCGTGACGAGGTTGGCGGAGACGACGCCGCGGCGGAATCCGTCCGGCTCCTCGGAGAGCGGAAGCGTGACCCAGGCCGTGGACTGCCAGTGGACCGTATGGCGGACGCCGGCGCCGATCCGGAGGTCGCCGATCCATTCACCGGGATTCGGTCTCACGATGCGCGTGCCGTCGGCGAGCTCGAGCTCGTAGAGGAACTCGTTCTTCGGCCGCTCGGCGCGGGCCTCTCCCCCGAGACCGATCAGGTCGTGATACCAGTCGAGGAACCCGTCGAGAAACCCATCGTAGGCGCCGTTGAGGCTGGTGCCGCCGAAGACGAAGATCCGCTTCCCGATATCGCGGGAAACGGTGACGTCGAGCCGGAGCAGCTCCGCGTCCAGCGTGAAGGTCGTCGCGGGAAGCCGGGCGATCTCGATCAGGCTCGCATAATCCGTCAGCACGGTGAAACGCCAGCCTCGCGCGGGCTCGCGATAGGGCGCGGTCTGGAGGCCGCTCCGCCCGTAGGCGACCGGGTTCATCGGCGCGTACGGCGGTAAACTCTGTCCGGTGAGGTGTGGCACCGGACCGGCGGCCAGACACGCCGCCGCGACGAGGGCGCGGCGACCGTTTCGGGGCATGACGGACTCCGGGAATGCGGTTTGGGGAACGGGTGAAAACTAGCCTGAGACGGCGCGGGGCGGGCTGCAACTTCGGCGGTGCCCGGTGCGTCTCAGCCTTGAGGGGCCCCTGTTCCACGAGGGGGCCGGCCCGACGGACGAGGAGCGACGGACGACCGTGACGCTGCGCGATCCGCTGCAACGTGCCCTGGGTGACGCCTACGAGCTCGAGCGCGAGCTCACCGGCGGGGGCATGTCCACGCTCTTCCTCGCGCACGACCGGCTGCTCGACCGGCGGGTCGTCATCAAGGTGCTTCCCCGCGAGCGGAGCGAGGGGCTCTCCCTGGAGCGGTTCCGGGCCGAGATCCGGCTCGCGGCGGCGCTGCAGCATCCCCACATCGTCGCCATCCTCTCGGCGGGAGAAGTCGAGGGGCTGCCGTACTACATCATGCCGTACATCGCCGGCGAATCGCTGCGCGCGCTGCTGATGCGCGAGAGTCGGCTTCCTCCCCGCCAGGTGGTGGCGATCCTCCGCGATGTGGTGCGCGGCTGCGCGTTCGCGCACGGCCGGGGCGTCGTCCACCGCGACATCAAGCCCGACAACATCCTCCTCGCGGGCGGCGCCGCGCTGATCACCGACTTCGGCGTAGCCAAGGCGCTCACCGCGGCGAGCCCCGCGGTCCGCGAGGGGACGCTCACCCGCGAAGGCTTCACGGTCGGCACCCCCGCGTACATGGCGCCGGAGCAGCTGGCCGGTGATCCGGCGATCGATCAGCGCGCCGACTTCTACGCGCTGGGCGTGACGGCCTATGAGGCGCTGGCCGGCGCGACACCCTTCGCGCACCTCACGCCGAGGGCTCTGCTCGCCGCGCAGCTTACCGAGCGCGCCCCGCCGCTTGCCCGACACCGCACCGACGTCCCGCGCAGGCTCTCGGCGCTGATCGCGTCGTGCCTGGAAAAGGACCCGGGCGACCGCCCGGAGAACGCCGGCGTCCTGCTCGCGACGCTCGACGATCCGCTCCTCCTGAGCGGCGATCGCGAGGCCGAGATTCCGCTGACGCCGACGGTGGACATTCCGGGCGTTCGTCTCCGGCGCAGGAGCTTCGGGCGGCTGATGACACTCGGAGCGACCGGTCTCGCCGTCATCGCCGGGGTCTGGCTCCTGGGGCGGCCGCGCGGCGAGTCGTCGGGAGGGTCCGGCCAGCCGATTCTCGTCGCCGTGCTCCCCTTCGCCGACTCGAGCACGGCGCAGGACGCCGGGTATCTCGCCGACGGGGTGACGGAGAGCGTCGGAACGCTGCTCGGGACGATCCCGGCGATCCGGGTCGTGTCCCGGAACGGCGTCGAGCGGTACCGCGACGACCGGCCTTCGCCAACCGAAGTCGGGAGCGCGCTCGGAGCGAACCACGTCGTGCAGGGAGTGCTCCGCCGCCGTGGGGACCGGCTCGAGCTGTTCGCCGAGGCTTTCGACGCGGTGACGGGCAAGTCGCTCGGCTCCGCTTCCGCGACGGGCGAGCGCGACCGGCTTCCGGCGCTCACCTCCGAGCTCGCGACGGAAGTGCTCACGGCGCTCGCCAAGCGGCACGGACGGCTGCCCCGCTCCACCCTGGCGGTCCGGAGCGGCTTCCGGAACCCCGACGCGTACGACCGCTATCTGCAGGGGCTCTACGCTTTGCGCCGACGCGGGGCCGAGCCCCTCAAGGAAGCGGCCGATCACTTCGCGGCCGCCGTTACCCTCGACTCCACCGCCGCGCCCGCGTTCGCCGGCCTCGCCGACGTCTACGCGCTGCTCCCGCTCTATGCCGGGGTGCCGCCGGGCCCGACGCTCGCGCGCGCGCTCGAGCATGCCGAGCGGGCGGTGGCGCTGGACACGGCGTCGGCGGTGGCGCTCGCGTCCCGCGGCAACGTGCTCACGCTGATGTGGCAGTGGGACCGTGGCCGCCGAGACCTCGAGCGCGCGGTGCAGCTCGACCCGGAGCTCGCGATCGCTCGACAGTGGTACGGGGAGAGCCTGCTCCTCTCCGGCAAAGTGACGGATGCGGTGAACGAGCTCGCCCGGGCGAGCTCGCTGGATCCGTGGTCGGCGGTGGCGGCCGGGCTGCACGGCGTGGCGCTCGCGCTCTCGGGGAAGCCTGAGGAAGCCATCCGGGAAGCGCGCCGGGCGGTGGATCTGGATCCCTCGCTCGCCGCTCCGCGGATTCTGCTCGGGGCGGTCTACCTGTACACGGCGCGGCCCTTCGACGCGGTGTTCACGCTGGCCGGAGCCGTGGAGCTCGAGCCCGATAACCCGCAGATCCAGGGGCTGCTGGGATACTCCTACGCCGCGCTCGGCCAGCGTGACCGGGCCGAGACGGTGCTTCGCCAGCTCGCCGCGAACGGCCGGCGCACCGGCAACGTCTCCGCGATGGCGCGGGTACACCTCGCCCTGGGGCATCCGGTGGAGGCGATCGCGCTGCTCGAGCGGGCGGCGGAGGAGCGCGATCCCCTCTTCGCCTCGGAGCCGCTCCTCACCCCGATCTTCGAGCCGATCCGCCAGCATCCGCGGTTTCGGGCGCTGCTCGCGAAGATCGGCCTCGCGCTGCCGGCCTGATCCCCCAACGCCACGAGGGCGGCTCACTCGAGCCGCCCTCGTCCCGGTTCCCGCTTCGGTCGCGGGTCAGCGCTCCTCGCGCGCCCGGTCGAGCTTGCCGGTGATCGTCTGCCGGGTCTTGTTCCGCATCACCTCGAGCCGGAAGCTGTCGTCCGCGTCGTAGGAGCGGAGGATGCGCAGCAGCCCGGAAGGGGTCGTCACCTTGCGGCCGTCCACGCTCAGCACGACGTCGCCACCCTTGAGCCCGAGGGTCGACTCGCTGGGAACGTTGATCACGAGCACGCCTTCGGTCGTGCCGAAGTAGGCGCCGAGGTCGGCGTTCAGGGGCGCGAGCTCGACGTGGGCGAAGGGGCCGCCGAAGGAGAAGCTGAAGAATCCTCCCTCCGGCAGACGCTCGGCGCGGAGCCGGCCCTCGAACTCGTGGAACCGGTCGAGCTCGGGCAGACGATAGGACCAGACCCGGGGCTCGGCGCCGCGACCGCCGGTGGAGAACTCCCACATCGGCTCGTTGCCGGTGACGAGGGTGGCGCTGCGCCGGGCGTCGCCGCGGCGGTATTCGATGGTGATGGTGTCGTTGGGCTCGAGCCTGGCCGCCAGCTCCACCAGGCGAAGGGCGGGCACCGAGCTGCCGGGCTCCACCTTCCGGTTGTCGCTGAGCACGAGCGACTGGCCGTCGAGCCGGGTGATGATGTCGCCGCTTCGGAGCCCGGCCGTGGAGGCGGGGCCGCCCGGGGTGACCGACTCGAGCGTGGCGCCGATGGAATCGTTCTCGCTGGCGCGCATGTCGACCATCACGCCGAGCCGGGCGCGCCGGGAGGTGACCATCTGAATGCGGTCGCGCAAGACGGTGTCGCCCCGGACGGGTGAGCGGAGCCTGACGCGCTCGCGCGTCTCGGGCTCCTGCGCGCCGGCCGAGGCGGGCCAGAGCGAGACCGCGCCGAGGGCCATGAGGACGAGAGAACGCTTGGACATGATGACTGACTCCCCGGGATTCAGAATCCCACGTAGCTGGCACGCGTCACGTGCACGTCGACGAGTGCGTCCAGCAATCCGACCCGTTCGCGCCAGAGGCGCAGGGACTCCTGCTGCCGAACGCTGCGATCCATCAAGCTCACCACCTGAAGCTGGCGATCGACCCGGGCCAGGCGCTCCTCGAGGCTCGCGGCGACCATCGCCGTGCGGCCGTCGAGCACCCGCTGCTCGGGGTTGAATTCAGTGAGGGCATCCTCGAGCTGCCGCGACCGGGCCATCGTCTCCTGAAGCTCCGATCCGGCCACCTCGACGGCCAGCGGCGGTTCGGCGCGATCCGGCGCGAGCACGACGGCCAGCGCCACGGTGGCGGCCAGAGCGATGGTCCCGAGCCCGATGGAGAACAGTCTCCGGCGGCGCCGCTCGGCGCGAGCCCGCCCGCGGATCTCCGGGAACCGACCCCGTGCCGGCTTGAGCGTCGGCAGGGCCTTGAGCCGGGCCACCCGCTGATCCAGCCGCTCCAGCTCGGTTCGGCAGGCCGGGCATTCGGCCACGTGCTCCCGCCAGCCCTGGACACCGGGCTCGAGCCCGGGCTCGCGCAAGGCGAGGAGCTGTTCCATGGTCAGGTGGGTCATACTGCTACCTCCTCTCCCAGCCAGCGGCGCAGGCGAGCGTGTGCCCGCGCCAGCTGCGACTTCGAAAAGCTCACCGTCCGGTCCATCATGGCCGCGATCTCCTCGTGGGTATGCCCCTCCACGTCATGCAGCCAGACGACGGCCCGGGCCGTCTCAGACAGCCGTTCCAGCGCCGCCTCGAGATCCATCCGCAACGCCGTGTCCTCCCGCCGGGGCGCGACGACATCGTCCTGCAGGGAGTCGGCATCCCGGTACTTGTTCCGCCGGAGCCGCATGAGGGCCTTGCTCGCGGCGATCGTGCGCACCCACCCCCACAGCGACCCTTCGCCGCGGTAGCGCTGGATGCTCCGGAACACCTCCAGAAACGTCTCCTGCAGGACGTCCTCGGCGTCTTCCGTGGTCCGGCAGATTCGCCGGGCCAGGTTGTACACCGGCGCCTCGAAGGCCCGGTACAGGGCCTCCTGGGCGGCGGGGTCGCCGGCCCGGACCTTCCCGAGCACCGTATCGGCGTCGGCCAGCCGAAAGACGTCCATGGACAGGGTCCGGGTCAGCACGTCCCTAAAGATGCCTCACTCGGCCAAGCCGTCGCAGGGCTAAACGGGGAGCGGGGAACGGGTAACGGGGAACGGGAACTCGCCTACTGTTCCCCGTTCCCCGTTCACTGTTCCCTGTTCACGTATTATTCACGGCCCATGACCGTCACCTCTCCCCCGCCAACGTGGCTCCATCACCTGGCCGACGAGGCGGATGCCGCCTTCCTGTACCGGGAAATGGCCAAGTCTGAGCCGGATCCGGAGCGGGCGTCGATCTACCTGGGGCTGGCGGACGTGGAGGACCGGCACGTCGCGGCCTGGCGCCGTCTTCTGGCCGAGCACGGCCACGAGGTCGCCAGTCCAAGGCCCAGCCGCCGGGCACGGCTCCTCACCTGGGTCTCCCGGCGGTTGGGCTCGCGGATGCTCCTCCCTCTCCTGCTCGAGGAAGAAGGCCGGGAGGTGAAGGGCTATCTGCAGCTCTACCGCGACGCGCCCGAGGGGGCCGCGGCACCCACGGCGCTGACGCTGGCGCGGGAGTCGAAGCAGCATGCCGACCGGCTCGCCGGGATCCTGGGACAGCCTGCCGAGCCGTGGCACAAGACCGGTGCGGGCGGCTTCCTGCGGAACGTCGTGTACGGGTTCAACGACGGCCTTACGGCCAACTTCGGGCTCGTGGCGGGGATGATCGGGGCGCAGTCCGGTCTCCGTGAGCCGGGGAACCTGGTCGTGGTGGCCGGCCTGGCGGGGATGGTGGCCGACGCCCTCTCGATGGGATCGTCCGGCTATCTGGCCGCGAAGAGCGAGCGGGAGGTCTTCGAGCACGAGATCGCGATGGAGCGCGAGGAGATTCGGCTCATGCCGGAGCTCGAGCGGGAGGAGCTCGCGCTGATCTACCGGGCCAAGGGCATCCCGGCCGGTCAGGCCGGCGAGCTGGCCACCGCCGTCATGGCGGACCCGGAGCGCGCTCTGGACGAGAAGGTGCGGGAGGAGCTCAAGATCGGGGCCGCCACCAGCACCCCGTTCCGCGAGGGTTGGGTGACCGGCATCGCGACGGCGTTCGGGGCGTTCATCCCCGTGGCGCCCCTCCTGGTGAGCGCGTCGCCCTGGGCGGTCTGGGGGTCGTTCGGCGTGGCGATGGCCTCCCACTTCGCGGTCGGGGCGGCGCGCAGCTTCTTCACCGGGCGAGGCGTGCTGCGCAGCGGGCTCGACATGTTCGTCGTGGGCCTCGGCGTCGCGGTCGTGGGATATTTCGTCGGGGACTGGATGGTAGGACTGTTCTGAGTGCTGAGTGCTGAGTTCTGGGTGCTGAGTGCTGAGTTCCAGCAAACGTAGAAACGCAGAACCCCGAACCCAGAACTCAGAACCCAGAACTCAGAACTCAGAACTCAGAACTATCTTTTCCTCCCATGCGCCCCTTCCTCCTCGCGCTCCAGGTCGCCGTCGCGGCGGTTGCGTCCTCCGACAGCGTCAGGCCGCCGCCGCAAGCAACGCCATTCGCCCAGCTCGTCGGCCGGCTCTCCGAGCCCGGCGGCTACTTCGACAGCGACAACCTCGTCTCCAACGAGACGTCGTACCTGCACGTGCTGGGCGCGCTTCGCGCGCTCAACCTGTCGGGAGGCGCCTATATCGGCGTGGGACCGGAGCAGAACTTCTCGTACCTCGCCCAGGTACGCCCGGAGCTCGCGATCCTGGTGGACATCCGTCGCGACAACATGTTGCTCCATCTCCTCTTGAAGGCGATGTTCGGCGTGGCGCGGAACCGGATGGAGTACCTCTGTCTCCTGTTCGGCCGGGCCGTGCCGCCCGATCTCGAGATGTGGACCGATCTCCCGCTGGAGCAGCTGCTGGCCTGGTTCGAGACGCGGCCGGGAGACGCGATCGCCCACTCGCAGAACCACGCCATGCTCATGGAGCGGGTGACCGGCTACGGCGTGCCGCTCGACAGCACCGACCGGGCGACGCTGCGGCGGTTCCACGACGAATTCATGGCGGCGGGCACGGAGCTCCGGTTCACGAGCCGGGGGCGTCCGCCGAGGCTCGGCTATCCGACGGTCGCGCAGCTCTACCTGGCGACGGACATGGATGGCCGGCCCGGCAGCTACCTGGTGACGGAGGATGCCTTCCGGATCGTGCGGGAGATGCAGCGGCGCGACCGGGTGATCCCCGGCGTCGGCGATCTTTCCGGCCCGACGGCGATGAAGGCCATCGCCCGGTACCTGAAGGAGCGGAACCTGCAGGTTTCGGTCTTCTATGTCTCGAATGTCGAGATGTACCTCTTCCGCCAGGGGACGTTCCCCCGATTCGTCGAGAACGTCCGGGCTCTGCCCGCCGGCGCGAACAGCGTCCTGATCCGCAGCTACTTCGGCCGGGGCCGGTTCATGGGGATCGAAGGTGACCTGGCCTGGCCTCAGGTGATGCCGGGTCACCTGAGCGCGCAGCTGGTTCAGCCCTTCACGGCATTCCTCGAGGTCACCCGGCAGCCGGAGACGGTGACGTATGCGGAGGTGCTGAGCAGCGGGGCGATCGATCTCCGGACGTCCCGCACGCCGCCGGCCCGCCGGCGCCGCCGCGCGCGCCTCGGTGTCGCATGACACCGTGGGTGCTCCGGCTGCTCCTCGCGAACGTCGCCGTCTTCTTCCTGCAGGTGGCGCTGCCGCCGCTCACCTACGGGTTCGAGTTCCGGCCCGCGCTGGCGCTGACGCGGCCGTGGACGGTCGTCACGTACATGTTCCTGCACGGCGGCCTCACCCACCTCCTTTTCAACATGCTGTCGCTCTACTTCTTCGGGCCGCGGCTCGAGGACCGGGTCGGCAGCGGGCACTTCATCCGTCTTTACGCCGTGAGCGGGATCCTGGGCGCGCTCCTCTCGCTCGTGTTCTCGCCCAACGCGGCGATCATCGGCGCGTCGGGCGCGGTGTTCGGCGTGATGCTCGGATTCGCCTACTTCTGGCCCCGTGATCCGATCTACATCTGGGGCGTCTTTCCGATCGAGGCCCGCTGGCTGATCGCGTTCATGACGGTGATGGCGCTGCTCGGTGCCTCCCGGGCCGGCGGCGGGGACATGATCGCCCACTTCGCCCACCTCGGCGGGTTCGTGGGCGGGTGGCTCTACATCAAGCTGATGCAGCGGAGGTCCGGTCTCGAGAAGTTCCGCCGGCAGGGCCGCCCGGCGACCCCGCGACTCGAGACACCCTCCGGGGCGATGGAGCGGTGGTCGCGGATCCGCCGGGACGATCTGCACGAGGTCAACCGCGACGAGCTCGACCGGATCCTCGACAAGATCAGCGCGCACGGGATCGGGAGCCTGACCCCGGGCGAGCTGGAATTCCTCGACCGCTTCAGCACGCGACACTAGTTGTTGCGGATGGATGCCGCGCCCACGCTCGGTTCCGCGGCGAAGGAGGCGTGCAGGGATATGATGATGCTGTGGGTTCTCGGCAGCTCGATTGCTGCATTGGGGGTAGCCTGTGTGATCCCAGAACCAGCCGACCGTCGGGTCTCTGAGACGCCCGGTGCGGTACCGGCGGCGGCGCCGGATACGACCCCAGCGTGGTTCCAGGATGACTCAAGCTACAATCAGGACAAAGTGGTTCGGCAAGCTTTGGCGATTGGCTTCACCAGGGGTGCTACGATCGGCCAAAGGCAGGCAGCGATCGATTCGGTGCGGGCAACGGTAACCGGCGGGGCGGTCGCCGACGCGAATGATCCGGGGCTCTACTACATCAAGGTCCCCGGGGCTGTCTCACTGGACAGTCTCGAGGCTCTGACTCGGGTACTGCGACGACAGCCGGGGGTCCGCCTCGCCATTGTGCTCACTCGTGTCCGCGAGAACTGGAGAAAGCCGTATGACAAGGCTGTCTGGCGTCCGGACAGTTTCTCCCTCGATCCGTCGACGGCGGTCGCTTCGTCCTGAAACCGAGTTCCCGAGCGCCGTAGCCATCGTGCCCTCATCTCCCCGTCATCGAACCGTCATCCGGCCGTCACGACCGGGTTAGGCGCCGGCTTTCTCTTGGAGATTGACCCTCTCCAGGAGGACGGCGATGTTCGAGGTTCTGATGGGCTCCCACCGCACCAGAGGACCGATGCGGGGGCGCGGGCTCGTATCCGCCGCCCTGCACGCCGCGCTCATTGTCGGAGGGGCGAAAGCGACCGCCGTCGCCCGCGCGCCCGATGCCCGGCCGGCCCGGCAGACCGATATCGTCCTTTACGCGCCACCGCGCCGAGCTGTCGTAACGCCTTCGGCACCGGCCGCACCTCCGGTGACGGCATCGCCGGATTCCTGGTCCGGTCCGCCGCCCCCGGTCGCCCCGCCGAATCCGGACCGGCTCCAGTCCCTGATTCCGGGCCCTCCGGCGCATGCTATCGGGCTCGGGCCTATCGGAGTCGATTCGATTCTGCTCGAGAGTCAGGTGGAAACGCCGGCGTCCGTGCTGGTGCAGCGCGCGCCCAGGTATCCGCCGGCGCTCGAGGCTTCAGGGATCGAGGGAAGGGTCGTTGTGCGATTCGTGATCGACACCAGCGGACGAGTGGAAGGCGGATCGCTCGCGATCGTCGCCAGCGCGCACCCGGGCTTCGATCCATCGGCACGAGAAGCGATCGAGCGATCGCTGTTCCGGCCCGCTCGACTCGGGCGGCGGGCCGTGCGACAGTGGGCGCAGCAGGCGATTGTGTTTCGGATAGCTCCCTAACTCCCTAGCTCCCTAGCTCCCTAGCTCCCTACTGCGACGTAGCCAGATCGCCCGCCGCCGTCAGCCGGAGCAGGAACCCGTCGGCGCCGCCGAGGCTGCTCAGCACACGGGTGCCGACGCCGGGGTCGACATCCATGTTGCCGAAGAACCGGCCGCTCACGACGGTTCGTCCCGAGGAGTCGAACGCCAGGCCGAACGGCGTGGTGAGACTGGACTCGCCGACGAGCACGTCGCCGAAGCGGCGCGCCCACCGGAGCGCCCCCGTCACGTCGTATCGGGCGACGAAGGCATCGGTGGCACCCCCGCTGCCGAGCGGGGTGATCGCCGAGGAGCCCGGCCCGGGATCGAAGTCGAGCGACGCGGTGAACGTGCCGATCACGGCCAGCTCGCCGGTGGCGTCCTCGACGGCCCGGAGGGCGATGTCCCGGCCGGTCCCGCCGAGCGTGAATCCCTCGACCAGGGTACCGAACGCATCGAAGCGGAGGACGAAGAGATCCTCCTGCCCCTTGGTCTCCGCCGTCGCGAGGCCGGGGCCCGGATCGAGGTCGACCGAGCCGGTGAACCAACCGGCGACGAGCACGAAGCCGTCGTCGGTCGTGGAGAGGCCGTTCCTGCTGATCTGATCCTCGGTCGTTCCTCCGAACGCGCCGACCCATCGGAACAGTCCGTCCACGGTGAAGCTGGCGAGAAAGGCGTCGGCGGCGCCTACCGAGGTGAGCGAGTTGGGGAACGGCCCGGGATCGAAGTCGACGCTCGCGCTGAAGGTCCCGCCCACGAACACGAGCCCCGCGTCCGCCGCTACCGATGTCGCCCGATCCTCTCCCGACCCGCCGAACGGCAGGGCGGGCCCGGCCGCTCCGTCGCTGCCCATGAGCAGGAGCACCGCGTCGACGCCGAGTCCCGGGGCCGCGACCGGCCCCCAGCCGGTGGGA
>JBOHSH010000273.1:0-11820 GCA_050733195.1 Gemmatimonadales bacterium | reverse complement strand
CAGCACTCAGCACTCAGCACTCAGCACTCAGCACTCAGCACTCAGCACTCAGAACTCAGAACTCAGAACCCCGAACGCCTCGCTTCGCTCCAGCGCCCACGAGTGAAATCCGGGAATCTGATCGGCGCGCTGCCGCGGGCGACGGAGCTGTCGCTCAGCGGGCCGGGTGCGCTCCACGCGGCGGCGTCGTAGACGTCCATGTCGGGCGGCAGGCCCTCCTGCATGCACTGCACGAGCCGTGCGGCCATGACGTAGTCCATGCCGCCGTGTCCCCCCGAGCGGGCCTTCTCCCCGTGGCGGCGCCAGAGCTCGTGCTCGTGCTGGGCCTGGTACTCGTCGATCGAGGCCCAGCGATGGCTCTGCCCCCGTCCTTCCACGTAAATGCGCGGAGGGAAGTCTTCGAACAGGCCGCGGGTCCCCTGGATGCTGTTGATCCGGCTGTAGGGCCGCGGGCTCGAGACGTCGTGCTCGAGCCGGATGGTGCGCCCGCGCGCGGTCCTGATCAGCGAGACGTTGAGATCCCCCGTGCGATACGTCTCCCGCCACCGCGGATCGTCCTTCGGAACGTGGCGCTCGCGCCAGTCGGTGAGCCCGAGCTCGGGCGTGCTCATCGAGACCAGGACGTCGAAGCGATCGCCGCGGTGGATGTCCAGGTACCATGCCACCGGACCAAGCCCGTGTGTGGGATAGAGGTTGCCGTTTCGCCGGGTATGGTGGGCCCGACGCCAGAGTCCCTCGTCCTTCGTCTCGAAGAGGATCTCCCGGAGGTCGTGGTTGTAGGCGGCGGCGCCGTGCTTGAGCTCACCGAACACACCCGCCCGGACCAGGTTGAGGACCAGGAGCTCGTTGTAGCCGTAGCAGACGTTCTCGAGCATGATGCAGTGGCGCCGCGACCTCTCCGAGGCATCCACCAGCCGCCAGCAGTCCTCGATCGTGACGGCGGCGGGGACCTCGGTCGCCGCGTGCTTTCCCTCCCGCATCGCCGCGAGGCAGACGGGGACGTGCCATTCCCACGGCGTCGCCGTGAGCACGAGGTCGACGTCGTCCCTCCGGCAGAGGTTCTCGAAATCCCGCTCGCCCGCGGTGAACGTCGCCGGCTCGTAGTCGTGCCCGGCGCGGCGCAGCATCGCCCGGGCCTGTTCCACTTTCGAGGGGACGAGGTCGCAGAGCGCGGTGATGCGGATCCCCTCCAAGCCGAGGAACTCCCCAAGGAGACTCTTGCCCCGGAGGCCGGTGCCGACGATCCCGATCCGCACGGTCCCGTGCCGCTCGAAAGGCACGTCCATCATCGAGGCCGCGACGGGCGTCTCGGCGGCGGGGGGGGCGGCGGCAGCGGCTTCCTCGGAGCGAACGAGCGACGCCAGGCCCGCGAGGGAGACGGACTGGATCAGCTCGCGGCGAGTCAGCGAGCCTTCGGGCGGGAGATCGTGGGTCATGGCGAGAGCTCGGGACGAAGCCGTCCCGAACGTATCAGACGGGCGGCCCGGCAGCCAGCGGCGTCACCAGACCAGCGCGGCGGGCCCCGCTCCGGTGAGAAACGCGTTCGCCTCGCCAGCCGCGTGCGGGAAGGCTTGACGGTAGTCGCGGAGCCACCGCGCCACGAAGCGCTCGCCCTCCTCTTCACGGACCAGAGCCCAGACGCTGCCGCCGAATCCGGCTCCGAACGCCGACGCGGCGACCGCTCCCTTGGCCAGCGCCGAGTCGACGAGGTGGACCGTTTCGGGGATCTGATTCTCGAGCGCGCGGACCGCGCCCGCCTGCGACCGGGCGACGAGGGGCCCCAGGCCGGCGATGTTCCCGTGGAGAAAACAGTCGAAGACCGCGGGTATGAGCGCTTCGCTCTCCTCGGCGAACTGCTCGAGCCGGGCGAGCAGCAGCTCCGGGGGCGGGTCGGTCCCCGCGGGCTCCCGTCGAACGATCTCGCGCAGGCGCTCGACGGCATCAGGGACGGAGACGAGCGCGGCACCGAGCGTCGGGTCCTCGCGGCCGGTACCGCTCCGCCAGAGGTCGAAGAGCCTCCCGGCGACGGTGGCGGCCCGGTTGTAGGCCCCCTTCGCCGCGCCGGTCTTTTCGGCCCGGATCCCGCTCACGGCGATGGCCAGCAGGTGTCCCGCCGGCATCGGCGCATCGCCTTCCGCGTGGACGGGCCGGAAGGCGTACCGGCTCACCCTGCCGGGACGGCAGCAGAGCATGGCGGTGTGGTCCTCGGCGCCGCCCATGGTTCCGACCCCGTGATCCTCCCGCAGGGCGCCGAACGGCCAGCCGTTCTCCACGGCGCCGAGGTAGTCGGCGAGCGTCTCGCGCGAGGGGATGGCCCGGCGGAATTCCCCGCTCGAGCCGATGCCCCGGAGCGCGTCGCACAGGAGCCAGGTGGCGGTGACGAGGGCACTCGAGCTGCTCAGTCCCGCGGCAACGGGGAGATCGGCCGCGAACGCGAGGTCGATGCCGCCCAGACGCCCCGGAAAATCGCGCGCGATCCGGCGCGCGACGGTGAGCGGGTAGGCGGACCAATGCCCGGAGCGCACCTCGAG
Source organism: Gemmatimonadales bacterium (assembly GCA_050733195.1). GTDB lineage: Bacteria > Gemmatimonadota > Gemmatimonadetes > Gemmatimonadales > GWC2-71-9 > JABFSM01. The sequence goes on along the minus strand of JBOHSH010000273.1, from coordinate 9,289 downwards.
GTCCGGATCGATCGCCGTGCGCACGGTCTCGCCGGCCTGGGCGTCGGTCACCACGATCATCGCATCGGACCGTCGCGCGCCGACCATGCAGATGCCGCGCTCGACGGCGACGAGCAGGCTTCTCCCACCCGCGTAGTCGGTGTGCTTCCCGAGCAGCTCGACCCGGCCGGGAACGAAGCCGTAGCGCCGCGGCTCCGCGGGATCGGCACCGGCGGCCGCGAGCGCACGCTCGGCACGCTCGAAGAGATCCTCCTTCGCGCGCGCCGGTTGGTCGCTCATGCCGGCTCCGACCAGCCCGGCGCGTGCTCCCGTCCCGCTCAGAGGCTCACCTCGACGTGCGCCAGCCGGGCCGCGACCGACGCGACATCGATCCGGCTCGAGAGGTCGAGCACGCCCCCGCGCATGGGAAGAACCTCGAAGCGCTCGTCCAGCTCGGTCATCGCGATCCGCACCGCGTGGGCGAGCTCGAGCTCCCCGCGGGCCGAGGGCGTCACCCGGCGGCACGCCTCGAAGATCACCGGCCGGAAGAGCCAGCAGTTCATGGTGATGAGGGCTCCCGGCGTGCCGTCGAGAGTCTCCGCGTCGGGCTTCTCGATGAGGTTTTCGAGCGACCCGTCCTCGCGTCGGGTGACGAGGCCGAAGGCCTGCAGCCGCTCGCGCCCGAAGTTGCTCGCGGCGACGAGCGACTCCGCGTCGAAGCCGGGGAGCCCCGACGCGGGGAGCGCACAGACTTCCCGCAGCGCCGAGGGAGGATACCAGTTGTCGGCGTTCACCATCAGCACGCGCGAGCCTCCGGCAAACTCCTCCGCCGCGAGGAGCGCATCGGCGGTGCCGCGGGGCTTCGGCTGGACCGCGAACCCCACCTGGAGGCGCGTGGGCCGGAGGTCGACCTCGTAACGAGACCGGATCTCCCGATGATCGGGGCCGACGACGAGGCAGACTTCGCGCACCCCCGCATCCGCGAGGGCGCTGAGCGCGTAGTCGAGGAAGGGGCGCCCCACCGGCATCATGGCCTTCATCCCGCGGGCCGCCACGGCGGCCTGCTCGGCATCGAGCACCGCTTCCAGCTCGGCACGCCGCATCCGGGTCCCGCGGCCGGCCGCGAGGACGACCGCTTTCACGACCCGGTCTCAGTCCGCGGGGAAAGCACGCTCGAGGAACCGGCCGGTATGGCTCGCCGGCACCCGCGCGACCGCTTCCGGGGTCCCCTCGGCCACCACGGTGCCCCCCTTGGCGCCGCCGTCGGGACCCAGATCGATGATCCAGTCCGCGGTCTTGAGGACGTCGAGGTTGTGCTCGATCACGAGCACGCTGTTGCCCTTGTCCACCAGCCGGTGGAGCACGTCGAGGAGGAGCCGCACGTCCTCGAAGTGGAGCCCGGTGGTCGGCTCGTCGAGGATGTAGAGGGTCCGGCCGGTATCCCGCTTCGAAAGCTCGGTCGCGAGCTTGACCCGCTGCGCCTCGCCGCCGGAGAGCGTGGTGGCGGACTGGCCGAGATGGATGTAGCCGAGGCCGACGTCGTTGAGCAGCTCGAGCTTCTCGCGAATGCGGCCCTGGGCGCTGAAGAACTCGAGCGCGTCGGCCACCGTCAGGTCGAGCACATCGGCGATGCTCCGCCCCTTGTAGCGCACCTCCATGGTCTCGCGGTTGTAGCGCCGGCCCTTGCAGACTTCGCACGGCACGTACACGTCGGGCAGGAAGTGCATCTCGATCTTCACGAGGCCGTCGCCCTCGCACGCCTCGCAGCGGCCACCCTTCACGTTGAAGGAGAACCGGCCGGGGCCGTATCCGCGCATCTTGGCCTCGGGCAGCTGCGCGAAGAGCTCGCGGATCGGCGTGAAGAGCCCGGTGTAGGTCGCCGGGTTCGACCGGGGCGTGCGCCCGATCGGGCTCTGGTCGATGTCGATGACCTTGTCGAGGTGCTCGACGCCCTCGATGCGGTCGTGGGCGCCGGGAACCAGGCGGGCCCGGTAGAACTGCCGGGCGAGCGCGCGATAGAGCAGGTCGGTGACCAGGGTGCTCTTCCCGGAGCCGGAGACGCCGGTCACGGCGACGAAGAGGCCGAGCGGAACGTCGACCGTGAGGTTGCGCAGGTTGTTGGCGCGCGCGCCCACGATCCGGAGCCGCCGGCCCTGGTCCCGCGGCCGGCGGGCCGACGGGACCGGCACGCGCAGCTCGCCGCGGAGATAGCGGGCGGTCAGCGAGAGACGATGCTCGAGCACCCGCGGCACCGGGCCCTCGACCACCACGTGGCCGCCGAGATTGCCGGCGCGCGGGCCAAGGTCGATGACGTGATCGGCGGCGCGGATCGTCTCCTCGTCGTGCTCGACCACGATCACGGTGTTGCCGAGATCGCGCAGCTCCTGCAGCGTGCGGAGGAGGCGCGCGTTGTCGCGCTGGTGCAGCCCGATGCTCGGCTCGTCGAGGACGTAGAGCACGCCGACCAGCCGTGACCCGATCTGGGTCGCGAGACGGATGCGCTGCCCTTCCCCGCCCGAGAGGGTGCCGGCGCTCCGGCCGAGCGTGAGGTACTCGAGCCCCACGTCGCGCAGGAAGGCGAGGCGGTCGGTGATCTCCTTAAGGATGGGCCCGGCGATCTCCGGATCGATCCCGCCGGCTTTCGCGCGGCCGACCGGAATCGCCCGGAAGTACTCGAGGGCTGCGTCGACGGGGAAATCCACGACCTCCCCGATGCTCCGGCCGGCGACCCGGACCGAGAGGCTCGCCGGCTTGAGCCGGCGGCCCCCGCACACCCGGCAGGGCATCTCCACCAGGAACTCCTCGAGCTGCGCGCGCATGGCGTCGCTCGTGGACTCGTGGTAGCGCCGCTCGACGTTGCGCAGGATCCCTTCCCATTCGGTCTCGTAGCCCCCGCCCCCGCCCCGGCCGCCGTCGCCGCCGAACCGGAGGACCTTTCCCGGCGTCCCGTGGAGGAGACCCTGCCGGGCTGCGGGCGGAAGGTCCCGCCAGGCCGCCGCGAGGTCGAACCGCAGGGCCTTCGCCAGCGTCGGGAGGACGACTTTGCGGAGATAGCCCGAGGGCTCGCCCCAGGGCAGGACCACGCCCTCGAGGATCGAGATGCTCGGGTCGCCCAGGATGAGGTCGGCGTTCACCTCGCGGCGCGTGCCCAGGCCGTGACACTCGGAACAGACGCCGAAGGGAGAGTTGAACGAGAACTGCCGCGGCTCGAGCTCGGGCAGGGAGAGGCCGCACTGGGGGCAGGAGAATCGCTCGGAGAACAGGACGGCCGGACGGTCGGACGGCCGGACGGCCGCCTCTCCACGCCCTCTGGCCGCCCGGCCGTCGGGCCGTCGGGCCGTCTCGTCCTGCCGCACCACCTCCACCACGCCATCCGCGACCTTGAGCGCCGTCTCGATCGAATCGTTGAGCCGGCTCCGGTCGGCCTTGCGCACGACCAGGCGGTCGACGACGACCGCCACGTCGTGATTGTGGCGGCGGTTGAGCGCCGGGACCGCGTTCAGGTCGAACGTCTCGCCGTCGACCCGCGCCCGAACGAAGCCCCGCTTCCGCAGGTCCTCGAAGAGCTCGCGGAACTCGCCCTTCCGGCCGCGCACCATCGGACCCAGGATCTCGATGCGGGTCCCTTCCGGCCAGGCGAGGATCGCATCGGTGATCTGGACGGCGCTCTGCCGCGTGACGGGGCTCCCGTCGTCGGGGCAGTGCGGCACGCCGGCGCGCGCCCAGAGGAGCCGCATGTAATCGTAGATCTCGGTGACGGTGCCCACCGTCGACCGCGGGTTATGCCCGGTGGCCTTCTGCTCGATCGAGATCGCGGGCGAGAGCCCCTCGATGGCGTCGACATCGGGCTTCTCCATGAGCCCGAGGAACTGCCGTGCGTAGGCGGACAGCGATTCGACGTAGCGCCGCTGGCCCTCGGCGTAGATCGTGTCGAAGGCGAGGGAGGACTTGCCCGATCCCGAGAGGCCGGTGATGACGGTGAGCCGGTTCCGGGGAATCGCGACGGAGATGTTCTTGAGGTTGTGCTCGCGCGCCCCGCGAACCCGGAGGAATTCCTCTGACATAAGCCCGGGAAGGTAGGGGGGAGAGTCGGCCGGATTCAAGAGTGCTGGGTTCTGGGTTCTGGGTTCTGGGTGCTGGGTTCTAGGATCGGGCGTGGCTGCCCGAGTCCGGGCGGTTCGAACTCAGAACTCAGAACTCAGAACTCAGAACTCAGAACCCAGCACCCAGAACTCAGCACCCAGAACTATTTTCCTTTCATGCGCCGCCTCCATACCAGCCGCTCGCCCGAGCCCGACGACCGGGCGGGGGAAGGCTTCGAGGGGCTCGAGCTGGAGGGCGATCCGATCGGGCCGACCGGCGACGAGCTTCCGTGGCTGCGTCCCTTCGGCAGCGCCATTCCCGGCGGCGCGCTCACGCCGGCCACGGTGGAGAGCGAAGCCGAGGACGAACGCGTCCTCCGGCAGTCGCGGGAGCTCGCCGCCACCGGGCGCCGCCTCGACGCGATCCTGCTCCTGCGGCGCCAGCTCGAGGACGATCCGGCGGCGGCCGCGGTGCGCACGGCGCTCGCGGAGCTGCTGGACGCGGAGGGCGAAGGCGAGTCGGCTCTCGAGGAGCTGTCGCGGGCGCTCGGCGATGCCCGGGATCCCGTCCCGGTTCTGGTGCGGCGGGGTGCGCTGCTCGCGCGCTTCGGGCGCACGGCGGAGGCCGAGGCCGATCTTCGCGCCGCGATCGCGCGCGCGCCGGGCTCGGCGCCGGCGCATTACCAGCTCGGGCTCGCGCTGTTGCGAAGGGGCCGGGCGTCCGAGGCCGCGGCGGCCTTCCGTCACGCGCTCGCGAACGCTCCCGAGGACGCGGACGCGACGTATCACCTGGGAGAGGCGCTGCTCGCCGCCGGCGAGCTCCTGGCCGCGCTCTCCGCGCTGGAGCGCGCCGCGGCGCTCACGCCGTCAGACGCGCGGAGCTTCAAGCTGATGGGCAGGGTGCTCGATCGGATGGGGCGCACCGACGAAGCGATGGCGATGCACCGGCGGGCGCGGGAAGCGTCGGCGCGCTGATGCGTCTCGGACTCAACCGCCGAAACGTCGGCCGCCTGGTTCTGCTGGCCTGGGCGGCCGCCCTCGCCTGGCTGGCGCGGCGCGAGCTCTATCGCGGGGAAGCGGCCGCGGTCGCCCTGGGAACGGCCCGGCTCGCGCCCGGCGCCGCCTTTTACGCGGTCTACGCGGGCGGCCGCCAGATCGGCCAGCTCAACATCACCGTCGACACCCTGGTCGACGGGGTGCGCCTCTCGGAGCTCCTGGTGCTCGACCTGCCGCGCGGCGATTCCACGCGGCAGATGGCGCGGGGCGCGGAGTACAACCTCTCGCGCTCGCTCCGCCTCCGAAACTTCACCACCCGGGTCTTCGGCTGGGACACGGCGGACCAGCTCGTGGCCGGGATCGGCGAGGATTCCATTCTCTCCCTCACCGCCCGGGACGGCACCGAGGAGATCACCGGGCGGGCGCGCTACCGGGTGCGGCCCGATGCCGTCCTGCCCGCCGTGCTGCCCTTCCGGGCCGCGCTCGGGGGCCGGCTCCGCGTCGGCGAGCGCATCGGCATGGCGCTGTTCGAGCCGGCCACCGGCATCACCCGGCCCGTGGCGGTGACGGTCACGGCCGAGTCGGTGTTCGTCCTTCCCGACAGCGCGGCATGGGACTCGGTATCGGGCGCGTGGGCCGCCGCCACGACCGACACCGTACAGGGGTGGCTCCTGGAGCACGATGCCGGCGGCGCCCCGGTGGCGGCCTGGGTCGATCGGAGCGGCGGCGTGATTCGCGCGGAGATCGCCGGCGGCTTCACGATCGAGCGGTCCGCCTTCGAGATGGTCCGGGTCAATTACCGGATGCGCCGCGGCTCCGAGCCGCCTCGCTGGCGGCACTCGCTGCCGGGGGTGCGCGGCCTCGTCGCGACGAGACGAAGCCCGGATACGCTGGCCGCAGAGCGCCGGTTCCTCGTGGTGCTCGACTCCGCCGCGAGAGTCCGCGGCACCCCGGTGGCGGCTCCGGGGGGCCGGCAAGAGGTCCTCGGCGACACCATCGTGGTGCATCGTCGCACCCCGGCGGACACGAGCGGCCCGCCGGCCGATGCGCTCTTCATCACCCCCGACCTTCCGCTCCTCGGACGGGACGTCGACGCCACCGTCCGGCGGGCGCTCGCCGGAGACCGGGTCCGCACCCGGGCCGACAGCGCGGCCGCACTCACCCACTGGGTAGCGCGGCAAATTGCCTCGGACACCGCCCCGGCGGGGTCCGGGAGCGCCCAGCTGGCATTGCGCAGCCGGCGGGGAACCCCGGACGCCAAGGCCCGGCTGCTCGCGACGCTGGCACGGTCCGCCCGCATTCCCGCGCGAGTCGTGAACGGGCTCGCAGTGAGCGCGAGCGGGGCCTTTGCGCACAGCTGGACCGAGATCTGGGTGGACGGCTGGGTGGCCGCCGACCCCACCTTCGGACACTACCCGGCCTCGGCGTCTCTGGTTCGGCTTTCCACCGGGGGCCGCAGCCGGCCGGTGGACCTCCTGCCGATCGTCGCCTCGGCGCGGTTCTTGCCGCTTCCGGCGGGTCCATGATCGAGCTTCGCGACCTCACCAAGCGCTACGGCCGATTCACGGCGGTCGACGACATCACCCTCACGATCCCCCGGGGCGAGCTGTACGGATTCCTCGGGCCGAACGGCGCGGGCAAGACGACGACCATGCGGATGATCGCCGGAATCCTCCGCCCGTCGTCCGGCTCGATCCGTGTTGCGGGCATCGACATCCTCAAGCAGCCTCTGGCGGCGAAGGCCCGGCTCGGATTCATCCCGGACCGTCCCTTCGTCTACGACAAGCTCACGGGGGCGGAGTTTCTCCGGTTCGTGGCGGGCCTCTACGGGCAGGGCGGCGCGCTCATCGAGCGCCGGATCGACGAGCTGCTGGATCTCTTCGAGCTGCTGCCGTGGAAGAACGAGCTGACGGAATCCTACAGCCATGGCATGCGCCAGAAGCTCATCATCTCGAGCGCGCTGGTGCACCGCCCCGAGGTGATCGTCGTGGACGAGCCGATGGTCGGGCTCGATCCGCGGAGCGCCCGCCTGCTGAAGGATCTGCTGCGGGAGTTCGTGACGCGGGGCGGTACGGTGCTCATGAGCACGCATACCCTGGAGGTCGCGGAAGCGATGTGCGACCGGATCGCGATCATTCAGGGCGGTCGCATCGCCGTGGCCGGGACGATGGACGATCTTCGGGCCCAGACCTCCGCCGGGGACGTCACGCTGGAAGAGCTCTTCCTCCGGCTCACCGGCGGGCTCACGGAGCGGGAGCTGAGTGACCTCTTCGAGCGTTGAGCTGATCCGTCGCGAGCCGGGCGTGCTCGACATCCTCCGCCCGAAATGGTGGAGCGTGCTGGCACGGCTCAAGGAGCAGGGCTCGGGAGCGGGCGCGCGGGCGCTCCTTCTCGTGCTGCTCGGCGCCGGATTCTGGAGCGCGGTCTTCGGGGTCGCCTTCCGGGTGCTCCGCTACTTCAAGGGCGTCGAGGAGATCGGGCCGCTGCTCGCGGGAAAGCTCCTCGCCGTCACCCTGCTCTCGTTCGCCGGCCTGCTCCTCCTCTCCAACCTGGTCACGGCGCTCTCGACTTTCTTCCTCGCGAAGGATCTCGATCTTCTGGTCGCGGCGCCGGTCGACTGGGGACGGCTCTACATCGCCAAGCTGTTCGAGACCCTGCTCCACTCGTCGTGGATGGTCGGCCTCATGGTGGTGCCGATCCTCACCGCCTACGGCCTCGTGTTCGACGGCGGGCCGCTCTTCCCGCTGGTCGCCATCGGCACGCTGATTCCGTATTTCCTCCTCCCCACCGTGGTGGGCGCGGCGATCACCCTCGTGCTGGTGAACGTCTTCCCGGCCCGGCGGGCGCGGGACCTGCTCACGCTCGCGGCCCTGGCCGCGGCGGGGGGGCTGGTGCTCCTGCTCCGCCTCATCCGTCCCGAGCAGCTCGCCCGCCCCGAGGGCTTCCGGAGCCTGGTCGAGTTCATCGCCGTGCTGCGCGCGCCGAGCCATCCTCTGCTGCCGAGCGAGTGGGCGTCGAGCGCGCTGATGAACTGGCTGCTGCACATCGCCGACCCGCTCCCGCTCACGCTGCTCTGGACCACCGCGGGCGGCTTCATCGTGCTGGGCGCGATGTTCCACCAGCGGCTCTACCCGGGCGGCTTCACCCGGTCCCAGGAGGGAGCGAACGCGACGAACGGCGGCGCCCGCTGGCACCACGTGATGGGGCGACTGCTCGCCTGGCTCCCGGTGACCCGGCGCGAGTTCGTGCTCAAGGATCTCAGGGTCTTCTTCCGGGACGCCACCCAGTGGAGCCAGCTCATCCTCCTGGCGGTGCTGGTGGTCGTCTACGTCTTCAACATCCGCGCGCTGCCCCTCTACAGCGGCGAGCGGGTGCCGTACGTGCTCGTGACGCTGGTGGTGTTCCTGAATCAGGGCCTGGGCGGGTTCGTGCTGTCTGCCATCGCCGCGCGGTTCATCTTCCCGTCCGTCTCGCTCGAGGGCCGGCAGCTCTGGCTCCTCCGGTCGAGCCCGCTCGACCTCCGGGCGATGCTCTGGAGCAAGTACTGGGTCGGTACGCTGCCGCTCCTGATCCTGGCCCTGGGCATCGGGGTGGTGACCAACCGGATCCTTCAGGCGCCGCCGTTCATGATGATGCTCTCGCTGGTGACGACGGTGAGCTATACGCTCGCGGTCGGCGCGCTGGCGCTCGGCCTCGGCGTGCTCTTCCCGCAGTTCGAGACCGAGAACGCGGCGCAGATCCCGACCAGCTTCGGCGGTCTCGTGTTCATGATGGCCGCGGTCACCCTGCTCACCCTCATCATCGTGGTGGAGTCGATTCCGGTGAGCCAGCACCTGCGCGCCTGGCAGGGGAGCGGCCCGGCCCGAAGCCCGGCGGGCCTGGTGGCGGTGCTCGGGATCGTGGTCGCCATCTGCGCGGCCGCGACGATCGTTCCCCTGCGGCTCGCGCTCAAGCGGTTGGACCTGCTGGAAGTGTGATACACGGTTGACGGTTGACGGTTGACGGTTGACCGTGGGACGGCTCAACGGCCGTCTCTTTTTTTCGACGCTGATCGCGTCGAAACGAGTACCTCCCCTCTTCGCTGACGGCCTACCCTGAGCGCGTCGCACCGCGAGCCCGCGGTGCCATTCCATCCAGGGAGGCCCCAGATGTCCAGAGTCCGCCGAGCGGCGGCCGTCGCCGCGCTCCTCGTTGTCACCGCCTGCGCCGATCGCGAAGGACCGGTCGCGCCG
>JBOHSH010000272.1:0-25385 GCA_050733195.1 Gemmatimonadales bacterium | reverse complement strand
GGAAGAAACCGTGCCAGGTGCGCCGCCGCGCGGGGTGGCAGCCGCTCCAGCGGTCGGCCCCGCTCGTCGCACGGCCAGAGGAGCCGCGCGCCGGCGATGGCTGTGAAGGGTGCGACGTCGCGGCCGCGAATCGCCTCGCGGACGAGCGCCGGCTCCACGTCCGCCGGCGGGTCGAGGAAGGCGCGGTTGAGACCCGTCTTCACGCCGAGGTGACAGGTGAACCGGTCGCCGATGGCGGGCAGGCTCTTCCGGATCCGTGAGAGCGCGGCGCGCGCGGCGTCGCTCCGGAGCAGCCATTCACCGTCGCCCAGGTCCGCCTGTGACACGCGGGGCGCTCTGCTCCCGAAGCCGAGCCTGACCGCGTGCCGCGCCGGCGGGGTCTCCTTTCTCGCCACGAGCGCCATCGGATACACCGTGGCCTCGAATCGTGCCCGCGCATCGGCGGTGAGATCTGCGGCAACGATCAGGGTCGTCCGGCGCTGGAGCTCCTGGCGGGCCGCCCCGGCATAGCCCGAGGTGGCGAGCTTCGCGGGAATCAGGAAGGCGATGACGCCTCCTGGGGCGAGGAGATCGAGGCCCCGCTCGAGAAACGCAATCGAGAGATCCGGCAGATGCCGGAAGCCGCGCGTGCCCCGGGAGGCGAACCACCGGTATCGCTCCACCAGGTGGCGACGAAGCCCGGGGTCGAGCGCCTCGGCACGGACCCAGGGCGGATTGCCGACGACGAGGTCGAAGCCTCCGGCGGCCATCGCATCGGCGAACTGCGTGGGGTAGTGGAACCAGGGCACGACGTCCGCCCGCGCGAGCTCCCGGCTTCTCGCGCGTGTCTGATGCAGCCGGTGCCGCAGCTCCTCGAGACGCGCCGTGGCGTGCCGGCCCAGCCCGCTCCGGCCTCCGAAGAGCGTCGCACCGGACGCCTGGTCGAGCAGCTCCGCGATCTCGTGCTCCAGCAGGTGCTCGGCGCGCTCGAGCCGGTCACGCGCGAGCGCGAGCTCCTCCTGCCGGAGCCCCGCGAGCGCCCGACGCTTGGCGGAGCCCGTGGCGGTCAGGAGTGCCGCGCGAAGCTCCCGGAGCGCCGAGCCGGTGCGGCGCCCCGGGGACGACGGAAGGCCGGCCAGTGGATCCACCAGGCTATCGCCCTGCCGCACGACCGCGTCCAGGTTCGGGAGCGGCTCCACCGAGGCGGGGCGCTCGCCGGGGTCCGCCGAGATCACCTCGAGCCAGAGACGAAGCTCCGCGAGCCGGATCGCGGCGGGGTTCCGGTCCATGCCGAACAGGTTCTGCGCGAGCACCCGGCGAAGCCGGCGACTGCGCGCGGGCCCCGGACGCGAATCGGGGCCGGCCAGAAGCCGGAGCGCCCCGAGCAGGAACGCTCCGCTTCCGGCCGCCGGATCCAGCAGCCGGATCCCCCGAGCCGCTTCCGCGCCCTTCCTCTCCACCCATGCCTGCACGGCTTCCGCGAGCAGCGCGTCGACCAGCGGAGCCGGCGTGTAGTAGGTGCCGCTCCCCCGGCGCTCGCCGGGCTCCATCACCCCCTCGAATACCCGCCCCAGCATGTCGGGAGCAACGCGGTCTTCGCCCGGCGCGGCCAGCGTGAAGTGGAAGCGCTCGAAGAGGGCGTCGAAGGCGTCGCGGACGACCTCGTTGCGCAGCTCGACCCGCCACCGTCGCTCGAGGGCGTGCGGCTCGAAGAGCCCTCCGTTCAGGAACGGCACGCCGCCGAAGCGACGCGCCAGCAGGCCGCGCTCGTGGAGGGGCCGGTTGAGCGTACCGAAGAACAGCGGGCGGAGGAGGTCGCGGTGCAGGCGGCGTCCCGACACCAGGCAGCGATCCACCTCTTCGCGCAGGAAGCGCGGCCGGGCCGCGAGCCAGCCCTTGGCCTCGACGAAGTAGAGAAAGAGGATGCGGGTGAGCTGGAGCAGGGCGAACGCGTGACGGTCGGGCGGGGGCATCGCGGAGGGCAGGGATGCGGCGACCTTCCCGAGCGTACCGCGGAACTCCAGGAAGAAGCGGTGATCCACTCCCCGGCCGAGCAGGGCGTCCGCCACCCGGAGTGTGGTGGCGACGGCGGGCTCGTCGCCGGCGGGGCGGCAGCGTCCGAGTCTGCCGACGGAAACGGCATCCGGCGCATCGAGCTCGAGACGGAGCGCCGGCGTGCCGGGAGCGGCCACCGAGACGGCCAGGTGGCGCGAGGCCGGATCGACGAGCAGCACTCCCGCCGGGCGTGCCGTGGTGAGGGCACCGCGCGCCAGAGCCCGCGCCGCGTCCAGCGTGCCCTCGCCCCCCACCCACTCGAAGTCGCCGTGCCGGCCGACCACCATCGCGCGGCCAACGCCGGGAAGCAGCGCGGGCGGCAGCTCCTCGGATGCCGGCGCGAAGCCCAGCGCCGCGGCGAGCCGAGTGAGATCTTCCACGCCGGTAATGGCGCGGAGCGCTGCCTCCACCGACATGCGTCGCGCCTCCGGCGATGCGGGCCGGAGCTATCGTGTCGACGAAGACCGGAGGAGCGGGTACCGGATGGACGCCGGGAAGGGCGGATTCGCCCCGGGGCGGGGGATCAGGAGGGCGCGGATTCGGGCGCGGTGATGGTGTGCTCGAGCTCGCGGCGGAGCGCGGCGAGGGACTGCGCCATGGCCGCGGTGTCGAGCGCCGTCGCGCCGCGCGGCGCCGCACCGTCCTCGTCCGGATAGTGGGTCAGGAATCCGGCGACGAGGGCGTCGGTGTAGCCCACGACGGCCATCGCGACGCCGCGATCGACGAGCCGGTTGAGCCGGAGCAGGAGCGCCATGCCCTGGCGGGGACGCAGGGCGGCGATGGCCGGGGCGAGAAACCGGATGAGCAGCTCGCGGAGATACTGCATCTCCTCGACGACCTCACCCGCCGCGAGCCCGCGGGCCGCCGCGTGGCGCCCGTACTGCTCGGCGATCCGCAACCAGATAGCTTTCGTCTCCCGCCGGAGCGGGCCCACCATCGTCGCGAAGATGTCGATGATGAGCTCGAGCTCCTGCCGCGCGAGCGGCAGCGGTATCGCGCTCGTCGCGGTGAACCGGTCGCCGAGCCAGCTGATCCATCGCTGGACCATCGCATCGCGCTGGGCGGCGATGGCGCGGCTGGCGGCGACGAGAGTCGGGTGTGAAGTGCGCAGGCAGGATCTCCGTTCGGCTCGGGTCCGACGGCGGGTCCCAATTCTAACAGCAAGGTACTGTCCGTCAATGCAAACGCCGCCGCCGCCGCCCCCGCCCCCGAACCGGCCGCCGAAGCTCGAGGCCGGATCGCGCGTCGCGCTCGTCGCGCCGGCGGGACCTCTTCGCGGCGACGCCGAGCTCGCGACGGCCGTCGCCAACGCGCGGGCGCTCGGACTCGTGCCCGAGCCCGGCCCGCACTGCACTCGGCGTCACGGCTATCTCGCCGGATCGGACGACGAGCGCCTCGCGGACCTCCAGCACGCGATCGCCGATCCGGATATCCGGGCCGTCTGGTGCCTGCGCGGCGGCTACGGGACCACCCGGATCCTCGACCGCGTGGACTTCTCCCCGCTGCGCCGGAACCCCAAGATCATTGTCGGATTCTCGGACATTACGGCCTTCCTGCTCGCGGCCCAGGCCGAGACGGGTCTGGTCGTCTTTCACGGTCCCGTCGCGCGGCGTCCCCTGGCGCCCTTCTCGCGGCGCTCGCTCGAACGCGCGATCTTCAGCCCGGACCCGGCCGGACTCCTGGAGCTTCCCTCGCCCCCCGCTCCCGGCTCGGCCGAGTCGATCGCGACGCTCCGGGAAGGAACGGCGGAGGGCCCTCTCTTCGGAGGGAATCTCTCGCTGCTCCACTGTCTCGTCGGCACGCGCTGGTTTCCGAGCCTTGACGGGGCGATTCTCTTTCTCGAGGACGTGAACGAGAAGCTCTACACCGTGGATCGCATGCTCGCGCACCTCCGAAGCATCGGCGCGCTCGACCGCCTGGCGGGCGTGGCGATCGGCCGTTTCACCGAGTTTGCCGTGGGCCCTGATGACGGCTCGCTCGGCTTGGACGAGGTGTTGGACACGTATCTCAAGCCACTCGGCGTGCCGGTCGCGGCGGGGTTTCCCGTCGGTCACATCGCCGAACAGTGGACGCTCCCGATCGGCGTCCGGGCACGGCTCGACGCGGGCGCGGGAACGCTGACCGTGCTCGAGGCCGCCGTTCGATGAAGGCGAAGCTCGTCCTCCTCGGTCTGCTCGTCGCCGTCGTCTCCGCCGGTGCGGCGGTGGCGGTGTTTCGCGCGCGCGGCGCGCTCCTTCCCGGCGAAGCTCCCGCCTCCCGGCCCACCGCCTTCTCCCTCGACCGACCCGACGCCGATTCGATCGCGCTTGCCGCGCAGGTGCGGACGCGGTGCCGTCTGCTCTGGGGCAAGGGACGCCGAGCCTGCTACGAGGACATCCTCCTCCGCCTCGCGCAGGCGGGCAGAACCCGGCTCGCCATGGGCACCCTCGGCCGGCTCAGCCCGGAGCGCCTGGTCCGGCGGTCGGGACACGAGCTGAGTCACGTCATCGGCATCAACGCCTGGGTCCCCGGCAAGGAGGTGGGCGCGGTCTACGCCCAGTGCACCGAGCTCTTCCAGTCCGGCTGCTATCACGGCGTCATCCAGGCCTATTTCGCCTGGAGCGGTACCGACAGCGCGACCGTCGCGGCGCTCTGCGACAGCGCCACGGCGATCCGGGAGAGCGTCTGGCTCCGGTTCCAGTGTGTGCACGGGATCGGCCACGGCCTGGTGCAGACGATGGCGCTCGATCTTCCCCGCGCGCTCGACGGCTGCGACGATCTGAGCGGCCCGTTCGACCGGGAGTCGTGCTACGGCGGGGCCTTCATGGAGTTCGTGAGCGGAGGTCGCGGGCAATCGCACCATCCGCGCGCCGGCCCGCAGGCGACGCACGAGCGTCATGAGGCCGAAGCTTCGACGACTCCGGCGTTCGCCCTCCGCCGGCGGGAGGACCCCCTGTATCCCTGTACCGTCGTGGAGGAGCGGTATCGCCGGGCCTGCTATCAGCTCCAGCCGGCCATCATCTTCGAGACCGCGGAAGGCGACATGCGCCGCGTAGCCCGCGCCTGCGACCAGGCCCCGGAGCGCCATCGCCGGAGCTGTTATCAGGGGATCGGTACCTACGCCAGCGGCATGACCGCGCGCCACGCCGGAAAGACGATCCGGATCTGCTCGATGGGAAGCCCGCAGTACCGCGAGTGGTGCTTCGTGGGCGTCGCGAAGAACTTCGTCGACGTCACCTCGCGCGCCGATGACGGGCTCGATTTCTGCCGTCGCCTGGAGGCGCCGGACATCGCGACCCGGTGCCACGTGGCCGTCGGCGAGCAGATCGCGCTGCTCGTGCTGTTCACGCGGGACCGCGAGGCCGCCTGTGCGAAAGCCCCGCCGGCCTTCGTGCCGGCCTGCCGCTACGGCGCCGGCCTTTCCCGTGAACGCCCGCCGGGACTCTCGTCATCGTGAGCCCGCGGCTCGAGCGCGAGCCGCATGGCCACGGCGGAAGAAGGACAGCCGCCCGCCCACTCCGGTGAGGCCGCGATCGCGGCCGGCGCGGCGTCGCGCGGGATGACTACGAACCCGAACCGCGGCCAGTAGGCCGCCGCGGTTTCCGTGAGGAGATAGAGCGCGCGCAGCCCCTGTTCGCGAGCCCAGTCGAGCCGGTTCCGGGTGACCGCGGCACCGACGCCCCGGCCTTCCCAGGGAATCCGCACCGCCGCGCTCCGAAACAGTCCATCCCCGCCGTAGACCTCGACCCCCGCGACGGCGATCACCTCGGATGCCGCCTCGGCCACGACGAACCGGGACCCGAACTGCCGCTCGACACCGTTGGGAGCGAGCTTCCGCTCGGCGAGGATCTCGAGGACCGCCGGGAGATCCCCCGCCCGTGCGGCGCGCATTGCGAACTCGGAATGAGAAGTCATCTTCCAACTGTCTCCCGTCAACCGTCAACCGTCAACCGTCAACTGCTTGGTGGCCACCCCCATCCTCACCCGCACCACGCTGCCCGGTGTTCTCGGCGACCTCGCGGTGGACGTCCGCGCGGGATCGCGCAGCACTCCCAAGCCGGCGGTCATCGTGGCGCACGGCTTCAAGGGATTCAAGGACCGGGGAATGTTCCCGCCGTTCGCCGACCGGCTGGCCCGCGCCGGCTTCGTCGCGGTGTCGTTCGACTTCAGCGGCGCCGGCGTGGACGGAGAGGGCCGGTTCACCGTGGCCGACAAGTTCGCGCGCAACACCTTCTCCGCGGAGGTCGAAGATCTCCGCAGGGTGGTCACGGCGGTCCAGTCCGGAGCGCTCGGCCCGGCCCCGACCTCTATCGGAGTCGTCGGGCACAGCCGTGGCGGCGGAATCGCGATCCTCCTCGCGAGCCGGACGCCGGAGATAGGCGCGATCGTCACGTGGGCTGCGATCTCCACCGTGCGCCGCTTCGGGCAGGAGGAGGTGGCCGCATGGCGGCGCGACGGCTCGTATCCCGTGGTGAACTCGCGGACCGGTGAGGTGCTCTACCTCGCCCTCGACCTTTTGGAGGACATCGAGCGGAACATGAACGATTCGCTCGACATCGGGGTGGCGGCCGCGCGGCTCGCCTGTCCGTGGCTCCTGATTCACGGAACCGCCGATGAGACCGTTCCCTTCGTCGAGGGCAAGCTGCTCGCCGCCGCGGCGCCCGTCACCGCCCGCCTCACGCCGGTCGAAGGCGCGACCCACACCTTCGGTGCCGTGCACCCCTGGGCCGGCGCCACGCCGGAGCTGGAGCGTGTCTTCGACGAGAGCATCGCCTTTCTCTCTGGGCATCTCGACTAGCCGACGGTGGGGTACTCCTGCGTCATGCGGAGGATCTGTGCCTCGAGTTCCCCGGGGGTCTGGCTAGGCATCCGAGGCCGGCGCCGCGGCTGCGGGGCCAGCTATTCGCGGCCATACTGCTCGAAGGCCGCCTTGATCTCGTAGAAATGGCTCCGGCTGATCCCGGCCGTCTTGCAGGCCCGGCTGATGTTCTACTCGAGCTGGTCGGCCAGGGCCAGCATGGAAACGTGGGCTTGGATAAGCTTCTTACGGCGCTCAGGTCCTCTCCTGGGTAAACCGGTTGACTTTGACATCTCCAGCTCTACCGGAACGGGGCCATGGCACCCGTTCACTTGCTAGGCTGACTGTCCGCTCATCTCCCGCTATGGTACACTCATAGCTACTTATAGGACCCTCGTAGCCCTTGATGTATCGCGACGCGATGACCACTTGCGCGAACTGGAGAATCCCCCATCTATGAGGGAGACACACCCCGCACTGGGGCGTCAAATAATTGTACGGCGGCCGCTTCCCATTGCGACATCGAGACCTGCGCAGACCGCCGTTCGGTGTGGGAGTCGGTTGATCAGACCAGCTCAGATGGCGATCAGTTCAATAGAGTTCGGCGCAGGCCGATCGCGGCCCAATCGGGCCTGACCCTTGGCGCTGCCTCTGCAGAAACGCTTGTCCGTTGAGTAGTTGAGTTCGCTGGAACCCGGTCCATCACTTGCGATTCCTGGCGGGGCCATCCTCTCGAGGGTTCCATGCCTGCGCGCATCCTGTTCGCAATCGTATGTCTCTTCTGTGCAGTTTCCACGGGCGCGGCCCAATCACCCAACGCTCCGCGCACTTCCACAGCCGTCCTCGCAGCTCCAAGCCTGCCTCAGCCGCCGCAGGACAGCATTCTCACCTGGAGTATTGTGTCCGCGGCCCAGGCGAAGGAGATCACCGCCCGGCTCACGACAGGTTTGCTGAGCACGCGCCCGCACTTCGACGTGGTACGTCTCGAGCGGGAGAATGGTACAACCAGGATCGCATGTGGAACCTTCGGTCGTCCAACCCTCACGGAGAACGGTGCCAACAGGTTCTGGAACTACGCGATGTCCAGATCTACCTCCGGTCCTTGCGCTGTTCCAGGCGTGGGACGGTTTGTCGCCGTTGGTGTGAAGGATGGGGTCGAGCGAAGCACCCAGCCCGTACCCTAGGCCGATTCTGTCTATTCAGGGCAGCTGAAACTGACGATGGGAAGTGTTGTGGGGCCCACGGTGCACGGACTCCGGCACCTCAAGCCGAATGAAGGCCAAGCGCCCCATGGGGTGCCCGCTTACGCCGAGGGGTCCCTGTACTTCGGCACGAGCGTTATCAGCGCAAGGCTCCTCAACGACATCAGCGCTTTTGCCGCCACGCCGTACCCTGTGCTCCTGCTGGGCCCAACAGGTTCGGGGAAGACCGCGCTCGCCCGGGAGATTCACCGGCGATCACCCAGGTCCGGCGGGCCATTCATAGCCTGTCCGTTGCCCGGCATCCCCGACGAGCTCCGCCACGCCGAGCTCGCCGGGGTCAGGAGGGGGGCATTCACAGGAGCCCTGGACGATCGCGTCGGAGCGGTCGAGGCGGCCCATAATGGCACCCTGTTCCTGGATGAAATTGGGTACGCCACCGTGGGTTCGCAGCAGACGCTCCTTACCGCGCTCGAATCCGGAGCCGTCCGTCGTATAGGAGAGGTACGCGACCGGGCTGTCAACGTGAGGGTGGTCTGCGCCACCAGCGCGGACCTGGCTCGGATGAGCGAAGAGGGACGCTTTCTCGCCGAGCTGTATTACCGTATCGAGTGTCTGACCCTTCGAATCCCGCCCCTCGCGGAGCGCCGTCAGGACATCCTCCCGCTGGCGACCAGGTTTCTTACGGAAGAGTTCGCTGCTTTACGGAGGGGTTATCAGCCCGTTCTGACCGACGAGGCTGAGAGGTCTTTGCGAACCGCTCCCTGGCCCGGCAACATCCGCCAACTCAAGTCAGCCTGCCGTTATGTCGCTACTCGCCTCGATTCCGCCCGAGCCATCGAGGTCGAGGACCTTCCCGTTTCCGTCACGGAGCTGATGGCGTCCACTGGAGAATCCTCGGAGCGTGCTAGAGCGCTTGCGGTGCTTCGGAGGGTCGACGGCAACAAAGCAAAGGCCGCGCGGCTCTTGGGGATTACTCGCCCCCAGCTCTACCGGCTTCTGCAACGCGGCGGGTCGAGTGCTTCGGACCCCTCAGGGATCCAGCCGGCTTGACGCAAGACACAAGCGTTCGAGCAGAACTGTCCAGGCGGACGCAGCTCGGTCGCGACCTTTGCCCGAACAGCGTTGCGCACCTGCAGCTTAGACCGGGGCGCCTCGTGGCCCGCGCGATGCGTGGAGTGGCGGGGACGCTCTCGAGCAGATTCGAATGCCGCAGACGGTCCTACGGAGTGTCCTCCCGCTCGCCGAGTCGTTCCGCGCCGAGTATCTGAGTTACTACCGGATCCTTCCGCTGGAGATTCTGGACAACCGGCTTCGCGTGGCCGTGGCCGCCTCGCCGGACGAGGATGCGCTGGAGGATCTCCGGCGCACCTACAACTTGGACCTTGAGCTGGTCCCGGCCAGCAATGCTGAGCTCGAAGAGGCCATACGGTTGACGTTCGCGCAAGCCGAGTCCGTGGAAGGCCTCGTCAAGGATCTCGACGCTTCGCTCGGAGACCCCGGTCAGGTTGAAAGCGGAGTCGAGGACACCCGAGACCTGGCCAACCAGCCTCCGGTCATTCGGCTGGTCAACCTGCTGATCCGCGATGCGCAGGCGGCCGGAGCCAGCGATATCCACCTCGAGGCCACCGTAAGCGGGCTCAGGGTCCGCCTTCGCATCGACGGGGTCCTGACGGAGATTCCCGGCCCTCCACGGGGCCTCCAGGCGGCCGTGATCTCACGTCTCAAACTGCTGGCCGAGCTGGACATCGCCGAGCGCCGGATTCCACAAGACGGCCGCCTGCGCGTGCGGCTTGAGGAACGCGAGCTGGACCTCCGAGTGGGAACCGTGCCGACTCTGCACGGCGAATCGATCGTGCTCCGGCTGCTCGAACGTGGTGGGCGCCCGGTACAGCTCGAAGAGCTGGGCATGGATCCCGAAGTCCTGTCGGTGATGTCGAGGCTATGCCGCAAGTCACACGGCATCGTGCTCTCGACGGGACCCACGGGCAGCGGGAAAACGACGACTCTTTACGCTGCCTTGGGCCTCCGCCGGCCGGCGGAGGAGAAGATCGTCACCGTTGAGGACCCGGTTGAGTACTTCCTGGAGGGGGTGACCCAGGTGCCCGTCCATACAAAGGCCGGGGTCACCTTTGCGACGGCGCTTCGCAGCATTCTCAGGCAAGATCCCGATCTGTTGCTGATCGGCGAAATGCGCGACGCCGAGACTGCGAGCATCGCCATTCAGTCCGCGTTGACGGGCCACCTGGTGTTCTCAACCTTGCACACCAACGACGCCATCTCGGCGATCCCGCGCCTAACCGACATGGGAGTGGAGCCCTATCTCGTGGCCGCTACGGTCGAGGGTGTGCTGGGGCAGCGTCTGGTCCGCCGGATTTGCGCGGAATGTCGCACCCGATACGAGCCCGATCCCTCGGTGGTCTCCCTGCTGACCCACCAGCCCATCGGGCGCGTAGTGCTCGAGCGCGGGGCCGGCTGCAACGCGTGCCGCCAGACGGGGTACAGAGGCCGAGTGGGGTTGTTCGAGCTGTTCGTGATGGACGAGACGGGGCGTGAGCTCATTGCGAGGGGGAGCGACGTCAAGGTCCTTCGGGAGGCGCTCCGCATGGGAATGCGAACCCTGCGCGAGGACGGGTGGCGGAAGGTGCAAGCCGGTCAGACCACGGTAGAGGAAGTGTTGCGCGTGCTGGGCGGGTAAGGAGGGACGAATGGGCAAAGCTCCCCAGTTGACCGGGTTCACGCTGATCGAGCTTCTGGTCGTGATTACGGTTATCGCGATCCTCGCCGGCTTGGTGGCACCGGCCGTATTCACCAGTGTCGGCGATGCCAAGGTCGCGGCGGCGCGCACCGATATCGAAACACTCGGCCTGGCGCTCGACCTGTATGCCCTGCACAACGACAGCTATCCCACAACCTCCCAGGGGCTCAGGGCACTTGTCGTTGCCCCTGCGTCGCCCGCGGCACCGAACTGGCGGGGTCCCTATCTCAAGCGAGGAGTGCCCGACGATCCCTGGGGCAGACCCTACACCTATCGGAGCCCTGGAGCTGCCGGCGCTTCCGGCTATGAGCTATCCAGCTTGGGGCGCGACGGACGAGCCGGAGGCCAGGGGCAGGACGAAGACCTGCAATCATGG
The DNA here is from genome assembly GCA_050733195.1 of Gemmatimonadales bacterium. Taxonomy (GTDB): domain Bacteria; phylum Gemmatimonadota; class Gemmatimonadetes; order Gemmatimonadales; family GWC2-71-9; genus JABFSM01. The sequence continues at coordinate 14,241 of JBOHSH010000272.1, read as the reverse complement.
GAGCAGCCTCGGTGAAACGATTCGCGTACCTTGCCGCGCGGAGCGATGGCGTCACCGTACGTGGGTACCTCCACGCACGGATGGAAGCGGACATTGACCGACGCCTGCTGAGCATGGGCATCCAGCCGGTGCGGGTGACGGAGACCGTCCCATCTGCGGGCGCCCAGCGGCGGCCGGCACGTCATCATCTGGCCCTCCTGCTCCGGTCCATTGCCTCGCTCTGTCAGGCCGGCGTCCCGGTGCTCGCCGCGCTGGAAGCCTGCGAGAAGCTGACGCTTCCCAGCCTGGTACGATCGGGGGTGGCGGACGCGCAGGCATTGGTGCGGGAAGGCGAAAGTCTGGCCTCGGCGCTCGAGCACACCGGCCTCCTGCCCGCGGCGACAACAGCAGCCTTGCGCGCTGGCGAGCGCGGCGGGCAGCTCCAAACGGCGCTTCAGCGGGCGGCGACTCAGTTAGAGTACGAGGCGGCCGCAGTGGCCCGCTTAAAGCGAGCACTGTCCTACCCCTTGATCCTGCTCACCGCCGGGTGCGTCTCCAGTGCCGTCATCGTATTCGTGATCCTCCCACGGTTCACTGCGCTTCTGGACGACGCAGGGCTTCCGATCCCCTTGGTCGCGCGCGGAGCACTCGGCGTGGCTGCCATGGTACAACAGTATTGGCTGTTGACCCTCCTGGCCGCAGCCGTTGTCGTTCTCGGGCTCCGGCGATGGACGGCCGTGCCTCACCTCACGGCGCGACTGCATCGCGCCCTGCTCGCCGCCCCGTTCGTAGGCAGACTCCGCCTGGCCTGGGCAACGACACAAGTCTCGAGCTCTCTGGCCACCATGCTCGAGACCGGCCTGCCCCTTCTGCGGGCTCTCGAGATCGCGACGGATGGGATTCGAGACGAGGCCGTAAGGGAACGGCTGGTACGGACTTCCGCGCGAATCGCGAATGGGGCCGGCCTATCCGCCTCGTTGTCGGCCGAATCGGCGTTTCTTCCGGGGACTCTGGTCCTCGTCGCCCTCGGCGAGGCGTCGGGGCGCGTGCCCGAGATGCTGCTCCGGGCGGGTGAATCGGCGCGCGCAGAGGCGGAGCGCTCATTGGAGACCGCGCTTACGCTCCTCGAGCCGGGGCTCATCGTAGCATTTGCTGGGGTGGTCGCCCTTCTGGCGGCGGCGATGTTCCAGTCGATCTATGGCCTCCGGCCAGGCGGCTAGACCGCCAATTCCGAGGCGCACCGGGTTTAGCCTCGTCGAGTTGATGGTCGTCGTGGCGCTGCTGGGAATCATTCTCGGCGTCGGAGTGGTGAGCATGAGCTCCAAAAAGCCGGAAGAGTCGGCGGCCGCCGACGTCGAACGTTGCCGCGGCGAGTCCATTGCGCAGGGAGTGCCGGTGCTGATCCGGATTGATACGGTTGCCCTTCTGTGTCTGCCCGATGGTCAGCTGGTAGGCGCTGGTCGAGAGCAACTGTCGGGTGCTTTCCGATGACCGCCCCCGGCGAATGCCGCGGTACGGCGCTCGTGGAAGTCCTCTGCGCCCTGACCATTCTGAGCGTGATCGGCTTCACGGCCGCGGGGGCCCTTCGAGAGACTGCGGGGGCGATGCGGGGGGCGGACGCCGGCGAACGGGAAATGGAAGCGGCCGAGCGGGTGCTCACCGCCCTTACGCTGCTTACCCGACGGGAACTTAGCCAGCGGCTGGGTACGCGCCGAGTGGGCGAGTTCGCAATCCGGATTCATCGCCCGGAGGCCGATCTCTTTCGGATCGCTGTGGGCCGTGACTCGGGGGTCGACCATGAGATTCTGGCGACCGTGGTGCACCGCCCTGCCGGTCCGGCGCCATGACGTGCGGCGCGGGTTCACCGTGCTCGAGGTTCTCCTAGCGCTCGTCGTAGGGGGGATCACCATCGCGCTCGCTCACCGGATCCTGGTCCTGGTCGTCACCGGCGCGGAGGTGGTTGTGGAAGCACGACGAAGCCGGGACTTGGAGTATAACGGCCGGCGATGGCTCCGGAGCGCACTGGGATCGATCACCGCGCCGGGCGACCGCGCACCTTTCATCGGGCGTCACGACGAGCTCTGGTTCACGGCCGCGACTCGGCGGGGTGAGGGGTGGTTCGCGCCGGAGCGACTCGGCGTAGGGGTCCTGGGCGGTCAACTCGTGGTCGATCGCGAAACGGCGGGGGCCATGGTGCTGGCCGATTCCATTGAGGCGGTCGCGATTGAGTATCTCCATGTGCCCGGGCTGGATGCGCGGTGGGGTCGATCCTGGATTTCCGCAACGACTGCGCCGATCGCTGTGCGGTTTCGCATCCTCCGGGGTCGCGGAACGAGGCGCGTCGATACTCTTGTGTACCTGATCAAGGACCGCCGATGAAGCGAAGCGGCTTCGCCCTGCTTTCCGTGCTCTGGGTGCTGGTCGCCGTCGGCGCGATTACGATGGCCGGGATAGGCAACGGCCGTCTGGCGCTGAGGGCCACCGCCAACCGGCGTGCGCTGGCGCAGGCGGCCTGGGCGCGTGAAGCCTGCGTCGAGATCGTAAAGTCCCGTTATGCACGCCTCCAAGCGGATGGTGTCAGATTCGAGAACGACCGCCTCGCCGAGCGACTGTTGCAGGGTCTGACGCTCGACTCGATCGCACTCGACCCTGGAGTGTGGTGTGCAGCGCGAGCCACGGATGCCGGGTCCGTCGCTCATGTGGGCCGCGCCGACAGGGCAATCCTGATGTGTCTGCTGCGTGACTCGGTTCTCGTGGAACGGGTCATGGAGGCTCGGCAGCTCAGCAGCGGCGCGGCTCTCGCACGCGCCCAGGAGCAGGCGTCGCCGGGCAGCAGTGCGGACTGGCGACCTCTGGGCGACATAGGAACCGGCCAAGTCAACGTCAACACCGCCTCGATCCAGGTACTGCGGTGTCTTCCCGGCTTGTCCGACCGCGCCGCCCGCCAGGTGGTGGAGGCGCGACGCCGTCTCGAGGGATTCGAGTCTCTGGCGGCCATGGTTGCCGCGGTTACGCCGGAGGCGGCGTTCGAGATCGGCCGCCACTATTCCGAGCTGTCGCGTGTAGCAATCACGAGGCCGCCTCAGGTCATTCTCACGGTGTTCGGCGCCGCCGGTACAGTCCGGCCTCTTCGGGCGACGCTCCGGCTGGTCGCGCTCACCGGAAGCCCCGAACTGGTGATCACGGCTCGGGAGGTCGAGTGAGTCCGGTCAGGCGCCTCCGTATCGAACAACCGGCGGGCGGGGACGACGACGGTGCGCGCAGCATCCATGCCGATTTGGAGGCCGCTCTGACGCGGCTGCGGAGCACGGAAGGACTACGGGAGGTTGTCGTAGAGGTCGGGGCGCCTCCAGTCCAGCGGCGCAGGCTGCATGGGCTTCCGCGAGTGTCACGATCCATGCTGCGGGAGATGATCGTCCGGCAGGCGCACCGGTTCTTCAGGGCAGCTGATTCCGGGCTGATCGTTGACGCCGGCTGGGTCGGTCCTCGAAGCGGACCTGGATCGGTCGTGGCGGTGGCGCTGGACCGTTCGTTCGCCAACGGGGTGCTCTCTACCTGCCGCGCCGCCTCCGTCACCCTCGTCGACCTGGTGCCGGTCGGCGTGCCTCTGGCGCTTTCCGTTCTGCCTGAGGAAGAGCGAGAAGCCCGCCGGCGTGCTGGGCGCTCCGCTACGCTTCGGACCGCCAAGGTGACCGCGTGCGTTTGGACGGTGCTGGTCGCGGCCGGCCTCGTCGTGGAGCGGCTCGACCACGCCCGGGTGGAATCCCGGCTCGCGCGGCTCCAGCCGGTATCCCTCCGCGTGGGCGAGGCGCGCCGGGCGATGGACAGCGCGGCCGCCATGATCGACACGGTGGCTCGGGCTGAGGCGCGGCGCCTCCTCCTCGCGAGGGTGCTCGATACACTGGTTGCCGGCATTCCGGATTCAGCGGTTCTCGCTAGCGTCGTTCTCGGGGGCGGCGGCGCGGGAGAGATCGCCGGCTTCGCCCAAGAACCGCTGCGGGTGCTGGCTGAGCTGCAACAGCGCCGCGTGAACGCGGCGGCCACAGGCGATCCCGCGGCCGAGCCCATAGGGGGTCGGAACTGGCTCCGGTTTGCCATCCGACTGGATACCGCCGGGCCATGACCCAGCGCGAGCGGCGAATAGTTCTGTGGGGAGCGGCCATCGCAAGCGTGGCGATCGTCGGGAAGCTTGTGCTGGCGGGGGGCCTCGGGATCGGCGGCGCCCGGCGGGCGCATCTCCTGGCGCGGGAGCACCTCCTCGATGCGGAGCGATCGATCGCTCTCCTGCCGGTCCTGGAGGATTCCGCTGCCTCGTTACGCAGCCGGCTCGAAGGCCTGAGCGCGTCTCTTCTCGCAGCCACGAGTCGTGGGGAGGCGCTCGCCGATCTGTCCGGTCGCATGCGCACTCTTGTGGGGCACGCGGGAGGGGAGTTCGTGGGATCGACACCGATGCCCGACTCGAACCGTGCAGGAAACCTTCACCGAGTATCGCTTCGGGCCAGCCTCCTCGCGGACGTCAGCGGTCTTCGGACGCTTCTGCGATTGGTGGCGCAAAGTCGGGTCCTCATCGGCCTGGAAGCGGCAAGGGTCCACTCTCAGAATCCCTTCGCCGGGGATGATGCGCCGGAGCGGCTCGAGGTGGACCTGGTTGTGTCCGGGTGGTTCATCGCACCATGACGAGGACGACACAGTGGTGGATTCGTCTCTTTTTGCGCGCCACATGGCCGGCGGCCTTAGCCGCCGCGTGGTGGACCGCGCGTCTCCCGGGCGACGATCGACACGCTGCCGTCGCATCTACGCAGGCGGCGCCGCCGGCGCCGGACCACTCGGCCTGGCTGCGGGACTCACTACTGGCGCGGAATCCGTTCCGGATATCGCGACGCCCTTCGCGGACGCCGTTCGGCGGGTCGCCACCCGGCGACAACGCCCAGGCTCCTCCCCCGCTGCGACTCGCTGTATCGGGGATCGTCTGGGGCCCCGTCCCGTCCGCCATCATCACCGGACTTCCAACGCCGGACGAATCGCGACTCATGCGGGTGGGCGACGTCTTCGCGGGCTTCCGCGTGGTTCGGATCCGTGCCGGAAGTGTGGTGTTGGCCGGTGGGGACAGCACGTTACGGCTGAGCCTGCCCGGGTGGCGCGGGGGCACGCCATGAGTCCGCGCGGCCTGGTGCTCGCCTCAGCGCTCTTCGCCGTTTGCGCCGGGAGAGGGATGGGTCAGGACTCCGCGTCCGTGCGGGTCGCCCGGGACAGCGTCCGGGTTCGCTTCCTCGACGCCGACCTGCGAGCGGTGCTGCAATCGCTCGGAGCGCTTCTGGATCGGCCCGTGCTGCTGGCGGAGATCCCCCAGAACCGGGTCACCTTTGAAACGCCCCGTCCTATTCCGCGCCAGGGTGTCCTCCCGATCCTGCGGGGACTCGTTGACGTACACGGGCTCCGCCTCGTGGAGGATTCGGCATTCTACCGCATCGGTCCTCGAGTCGCTGAGCCGCCGTGGCAGGCTACGACAGAGCCGGCACAGGGCCAGTCGCAACCGTCCCTGTTCGTCATCAGGCTCCATCACGCCCGGGCGGCCGACGTGGCGGCGACTATCAACTTGCTCTTCGGTACGGGGTCGGGGTTCGAGGCCCGGCCTGGACTCTCGACCGGGACGCTCTCCGACGAGCTCCGCCGGTCTGGCCTACCGCCGGCCGCTCCGCCTGCTCCGGACTCCCGCGGTGGGACCGCCGCGACGATCTCCGGCCCACTGACGCTGGTTCCCGACGAGGTAACCAACTCGCTCCTGCTGCGGAGCAGCCGGGTGGACTTCGAGGTCATCGAGCAGGCTGTCCGGCAACTCGACATCCGACCCCTTCAGGTGTTGATCGAGGTCCTCATAGTCGAGGCGAGGAAGGATCGCTCCTTCAGCTTGGGCGCAAGCGTGGACTATTCTCGGCGCGATGGGGCGAACGAGTACAACGCGGGCTTCGGCAGCGCTGGGGCAGGCGACGTCGTGATCCAGTTCATGCGGATGGCGCGCAGCGATGTCACCGCGATCCTCTCGGCGGCCCAGTCGCGCGGTGACGTCGAGATCGTGTCGCGTCCGGTCCTGCTCGCCTCGAACAATACCGAAGCCAGCTTCCTGGTAGGATCGCAGCGACCGTTCGTGCAAGTGAGCCGCTCACTTCCGACGGACCTGCCCTCGCGCGACCAGGTCATTCAATACCGAGACGTAGGGACCAAGCTCCTGGTCAGGCCTACGATCAACCAGGACGGTTATGTCTCGCTGCTGATCCAGCAGGAGATCAGCGGCGCCACCGACGAGACCCAGTTCGGTGCACCAATCATTTCGACCCGAGAAGCCCGGACCGAGCTGCTGGTCAAGGACGGCCAGACCATCGTCCTGGGTGGGCTTACCGACCTACAGCGGGAACGCTTTCAAACCGGCGTCCCAGTCCTCTCCGGAATCCCGATCGTTGGCGGGCTATTCGGGTCCGCCAGGCGAAGGTCCACGGCCACGGAGCTGTTCCTCTTCCTGACTCCGCGCATCATTCGCACGGATGCGGACGTGGATAGTGTAACGGCACCACGACTCCCTCCTGAACCCGAACGTCCCAAGCGGCCAACTCCATGACCTCGCCTTGCACGTCTCTGTCTCCTGCGTTGGTGCCGGGAGAGCGGCGGGTTTCCAATCTGGTCGAGGGGGCTCTGTTTACCGGCGACACTCGGATCCTGGGCGTGTCCGAGCCGATCATCGAGGCCGTCAGACTTGCGAGAAGGCTCGCGGGCACCGACCTGCCCGTGATCCTGGCGGGAGCGACTGGTACGGGGAAGGAGTTGTTCGCCGAGGAGATTCACCGGTGGAGCGGGGCTCGGGGGTCCTTCGTCGACGTGAACTGTGCGGCGCTGCCTCGTGAGATGGTCGAAGCGCTGCTGTTCGGCCACCGGCGTGGGGCGTTTACTGGAGCGGTGGAGAACGCCGCCGGGCTGCTCGAGGAAGCGGACGGGGGCACCCTTTTCCTGGACGAGATGCTTTGCATGCCGCTCGAGGCCCAGGCGAAGCTGCTGCGAGCGCTCGAGGCCGGGGAAATCCGCCGGGTCGGGGAAACCCGCAAGCGTGTGGTGAGGTTCCGGGTCATTGGCGCGATCCAGGAGGACACTTCGTACGACTTTGCAGGGGGAAACCTGCGAGCCGACCTCTTGCACCGAGTTGCCGGTGTAGTAATCGAGCTCCCGCCGCTCCGTGAGAGGGGGAACGACGTCTTGATCCTGGCCACGCACTTCGCGGAGCGGCGGGGGCGGTCCTTGGGCCGTGGGACGGCCGACGTCCTCCTGGCGCACACCTGGCCCGGCAATATACGGGAGCTCAAGCTCACGATCGATCGCGTGGTGGCACTGTCAGAGGAGGTGGTAGTCACGGCGAAGTGGTTGGCGACTTCGATTGACCTGGGAGTGGTCCGTCTCGCTGCACATACGCAGCCCGACGTGCCAGCTCCGGCCCTCGCTCCGGCCTCACCGCGGGAGCGGTTGCTCGCCACTTTCGCGGCGAACAACTGGAATGCGGGCCGTACGGCGCGGGCACTGGGTCTGGGGCGGACCACCCTCTTCAAGCGGCTCAAGGCGCTGGGGATCTCGCTTCGGGAGGAGCGGGCGTCGCTGGATTCCCGGGTGCAGGTTACGGCTTCATGGCTCCGGCCGCGCGCCGCGGCGTCCGGTCAGGTTCCGATCCGTTCGGCCCAGTACTGAGCCGGACGGCAGCGCCTCAGGCGTAGAACGTACCTGTTTGTGGGAAGAGGACTTGGGCGGTCAGTGTACTGGCACGGTATCTGCCCGATAGGCGCGCATCCCCTGGGCTCGGAGAAGAACCCGTGCGCGCCCGTCTATCGCTCGCCGCCGTCAGTGGTACCCTGCTGGTTCCTGCCATCGGATTCAGCCTCGCCTCAGCCTTCAAACCGGAATCCACGTTCCGACGCACGCAGCAGGCGCCTACCTGGTCATTCGCGGAGAATGCGCCTTTCTATACCGTGGACCGCCGCGGATGCCTGAGCCTGCCGGTCGGACCCTCGGCCGTGTCTGAGTGTGGGAGCCTTCGGATCACGCACCCGCTACCGGCGGTTAGGACCTTCAACACACGGAAGACCCCGACTCTTATCTACAATAGCGAGTTCGCCCACCCCTACGCAGTCCTCCCGCTGCGGATCACCATCTCGAGCTCCACCACCACTCCGGATTCGGTTGAGGTCAAGGTCTTCGAGTACAACTACTCCGATTGGAGCTCGATCCCTCGCGGCACCTTTCGTTGGGGAGGGAGCGAGTGGTCTTCGGGTCAGACCACCACGAGACAGATATCCATCGCCCTCGACCGGGGCAGCGATACCACCTGCTACTGCATCTTCACGGCCCAGGTGTCGAACATCTACGGTGGCGTCCCCGTCACCCAGCCCTCGGTGAACACCTGGGGGATCTTCATCGTCAACCGTAGGCCGAGCCCCTTCGGAGCGGGCTGGTGGCTGGCGGGCCTTGAGAAGCTGCTGCATACTGGGCCCGCGAACCAGAAGGTTTGGTTCGCTGGCGACGGCAGCGCGCGATTCTTCCTTCCACTGCAGACACAGACGAGCGACACGGTGTGGGCCTCCGCGATGTACGATAAGGTTGACACGCTCTATCGCACGGGTTCATTCCCCAACGTAGTGTGGACCAAAACAAACTCCGAAGGCGTCAGGACGACGTTTGACCAATTGGGGAATCATCGTACCACTGTCGACCGGTTCGGCCGGACGACCACTTTTCACTATACCGGCGGCGTTCTGGACAGCATCACGCTACCTCCGACGAACCAGCGCTACAAGTTCACTTACTCCGGGGGAACCCTTGCTTCGGTGACGGCTCCGCCGATTGGTAGCACGACACGGGTAACTACAGTAACAGGCGCCAGCGGGCGCATCACCCAGATTCGAAACCCTGGTGACTCTGTCGTGACCTTTGGGTACTACACGGCTGCCCCGGACGCTGACCTGATGTCCACGCGGGTGAATCGTCGCAATGTAGCGGACTCGTTCTTCTACGACGGAGCCAGAAGGATTCAGACTTCCCGTCTGAAGATGAGCGGGGGGGCCGCTGACATCGCATGGTCACTCGTGCATGGCCACACGCGTGGCCTGCCGAACTCAGGGTCCCCGAGCTCGGTGGATACGGCAAAGGTCTACACCCGGATCGACGGTCCCCGGACGAATGTTGCGGATACCACCGTCGTCCGGCAGATCCAATTCGCGGCGCCGTCGGCGGTCACCAACGCCCTCAATGAGCCCCCGACGAAGTTCCTGTACGGGTGTGGAGGCCAGACGGCCCAATACCCCTGTAACTGGGTCCCAATGCGCGGGCAGTATCCCAGTGGTCGTGTGATGCTGGCCGAGTACAACTGGGTGAGGGGCAACCTGCTGCGGGTCATAGACTCGGTCACGCCGGTGGCAGGGCAGCGGGATACCACTCGATATGAGTGGGACGGCAAGTTTGACCAGCTCACGCGCATTATCCCGCCCGAGAAGGACAGCACGGTCTTCAGTGTCAGCACGACGAACGGCAATCGGCTGTGGCAGCAGCCCGGGGCGGACGCCTCACGACGGCTGACGTTCGACTACTACCCATCGGGTTCTGCGGCAGCAATGTTGCGTGGGGTGGGTTTCCCGGGTGGTGCGCGCGACTCCATCGAGTATAGCGCGGTGGCTAACACCAGTGGGGTAAGGACACCGTTGGGCCAATGGACGCGGTTCGACAGCGATCCGGTCGGGCGCGACACGGTCATCAGCCGGGATATCACTATTGGTGGCGGTACGAGGCAGGTCGACACCGTGACGCTCGATCTTCGTGACGAGGTCGTGAGCACGAAGAGCTTCGGCCCCGCACTCAATGGCGCCTCTGCACAATCGGTGCGCACCGCGACGACGTATGATCCCGAGGGCAATGTTCTGACGGTTCAACGGTGGTCGTTGCCGGACACGGCCGGAATCGGCACGATCACGACGACGTGGCGCTACGATAATGCGAACCGGGCAGTAGCAGAGGTTGCGCCCGACGGCTTGAAGGACAGCACGATCTTTGACCCTCCAGGCAATCCTCTCGCGACGATCACTCGCCGCGGGCATCGATTGGGGCGTGCCTTCGACGTACTGAATCGGCGAACGTCGGATACGATCCCGTCGGTGAACTATCCCGCGAGTACGGCCGGCATCGCCGGGAGAGCAGGGCAGCCACCCTATCAGTACACCGTCTCTGGCGATACGGCCACATACGCCTATGACGTCATGGGTAACCTCGTCGCGGCAAACAATCGCGACGCAAAGGTGAAGCGAATCTATAATGTCAAGGGCGAACTCGAGAGGGATTCCCTGCGGATCCGCGACGCAAGCGGAACGGTATTCACGAATCACAGGTATGGCATCGCAAACACTTACGATCGCAACGGTCGTCGCGTGCGCCTGCGCATTCCCACGCAGCTCGGCGTGAACGGGGCCGACAGCATTCGGTTCGCCTACGATCCGGTTCTGGGGGCACCTAAGCAGGTGTACGATATTCTTAACAATCAGTTCAGATACGCATACAACCTGCGCATAGAGCTCGATTCCATCATCCGTCCGGGCAATCTGGCTCAGAGGTTCGTCTACGACAACGATGGGCGTATCCAGGTCGACAGCATCAAGAATATGGGGGTCGCAGCCTACCCCCGCCACCCGAGCGCGGTGCTTCGAGCGACAACGTACACGTATGATGCGCGGGCGCTGGTCGCGCAAGCGACGGACCCGACATCGTTCAAGGACACGCTCCAAGTGTCCTATTCGGGCCTGGGCCACGCGGTCAAGACCAGCCTCGTACAGAACGGATCCTGGCTCGGGACTGGGTTCCCCGGACGATATCGCTCGATTGACACACTTCGGTATGATGCGATTGGCAACATCACTCGGGCCTTCGCGATCGACTCCGCGTTCACCGAGGGGGCATGGAAGGCCTCCTCGCGACCTCGGAATCGTCCGGCTTACCAAGCCGGTACCGGGCGCCAGCTGACCGATACCCTGTCTAACGGCAAGCGGTTCTTTACGCACGATTCCAGCGGCAACATACGCTTTACCACGGTCGTACAGAACCCGCAGAACGCGCGCATGGAGGACCGAGCCGCGTACTATCGGGCCGATCAGCGCCTGGCGGCATCGGACTGGCGATACGTAACTGATGGCTCGGTGATACCAGGGAAACCGGAGGAACGCCAATTTGTCGAAAACCGGTATGACGCGCTTGGGAGGCGTGTGTGGCAGCGAGTGCAACCCACTTGCGCCCCCGATAGTTCCGTTCCGAACTTCGCAAGAATGGTCTGTCAGCTGACGTTCATCAAGCGGTTTGTCTGGGACGGGGATCAGGAACTCGTCGAGATTCAGATGCCATTGGCCTCAATCGTTCCTGCGAACCCGATCGAGAACGACACCACCACCACGAAGGTGGCCAAGTATGTGGACGCGCTGGGGAATCCGGTCGCTGACCCAAACCCCTTTTACGGCCGGGTCGTGTATGTCCCGGGCTTGACGCTCGATCGCCCTATTACACTTACTCGGATAGGGTATGCCGACTGGCCAGCCCAGGGTCCATCCGATACAACCTACAAGGGAAACTGGGGCCCGTTCACGCTCGCTCCCTTCTGGAATTCGCGCGGCGTTGCGCCGGATGGGGCTTTTGCGGACGGCGACCGGTACAAACAAGTCGGGGCGACGAATTGCGTGCCAATTTCGGCGACGGCCCGCTGCATCAGCCTGCCGTGGACGATTGATTGGTCGGCCTACGATCGCAGCAAGAAGTTGATTCTACTGACTGGTTGGCATGGGAGTGTGGTGGAGGACAAGGGGGACAAGGGAGGCCTTAATTTCCGGCGCAACCGGTACTATGATCCGGCGTCGGGCCGGTTCACCCAGGAAGATCCCCTCGGGCTCGCCGGCGGCCTCAACCTCTACGGGTTTGCCGGTGGGGACCCAGTCAATTTCGGCGATCCATTTGGGCTGTGTCCGGTCTGCTTGATCGCGTGGGGCATTTACGAGGTGGGGAGCGGGATCTTCGACGTCTATAGTGCGATCAAGACCGCGTCCGATCCTAATGCGAGCACCGGCCAGAAGTTCGCCACTGTGGGACTTGCGGCTGCTGGTGTTCTCTTGCCTGGTGGAGGATACAGCGCGGGTGGCAAGTTGGCAGGGCGGCTCGGCTCAACTGTCGAGGAAGTCAGTCGCAGAGTGGCCAACATTTCAGGACGACTTGATCGACTTCATTTGAGTACTGCTCGCCTTGAGAATACCGGGCGGCTTGTAACGGGATTCGATCATGTACAGGAAGTCACGGACTACGCGAATGGACTTCGCAACCAGATCCGGCGCCTCAATGGAGTTCTCGGTGATCCAAACTTGGATGCTGCGACCAGGCGAGCTGCAGAGCAAACCCTGGGACGCGCCAGTCGGTCACTCGACGCAGCCGAGAGAGCGCTTCGTCCGTGAACGGGGATGACCTTGCCCCCACGCGAGAGCCAGTAGCGCTTCTTCAGGCTCTCAATAGTATTCGGCGCGACGGTCGGCGGGACCGCCGCGCTGAAGTGCTCGAGTTGATCGGACATCCGAGCCCACTTGTTCGGGAGGAGGCCCTGTCTCTGCTGTTAAGTGGCTGGAAGGAAGCCGACGTCCGAGCCGACGCATTGGCCGCATTGCGGCATGATCCCGACTTTGGCGTGCGTACCACAGCCGCGATCGGGCTTGCCGGGGTATCGTCTGAGGCCACGGCCCAACAGGACACGGAAGTACTCGCTGCAGTAGTGCGCGATACGAATGAAGATGTGGATGTGCGTCGAGCGGCGTATGAAGCGCTCTGCTTGATTCATAGGCGCCCTGTTCCGCCTCTCAATCGAGCTTTCGATGTCGATCGTGATGTAGACGTGGAATGGCTTGGCGGTTTAGGAAGAGGAAGAAAAGGAATGGGATAAGTCGTCATCTCTGGTGTCCCGCATTCCCGAGCCCGGCTCTTTGGCCGGGCTTCTTCTTTAGCCGCCCTTCTACGACCCGTAAGCCCATTTGCGGGCTTGGCGTTTGAGGATGAGGGCGTCGAGGAGGGCCTTGGCGGCGCGCTTCTCGTCGGCATTGAACTGGGTCAGGGCCTCGAACTGGAGCCGGAACTCCTCGTCGGGCCCCCGCTCGCCCTGGTCGAACAGGAGGGTGTCGCCCGAGACCTGGAGCGCCTTGGCCAGCTTGCGGAGGATGTCGAGCGGGGTTGGGAGGTCCCGGCCTCGTAGCGGTGGAGCTGGACGGTGGAGCAGCCCCAGTTTGGCCAGGGCCTGCTGAGGCAGAAGGGTGGTTCTGATTGAGGTTTGACCGCCCGAGAAACGCTGGAGCCCGGCGTCGTCCGCCGGGCTCTTGTTTTAACGGCTCCGCGCTCGCCGGCGGGTTTCGACGAGGGCGTCGACGAGCTTGAGCACGGTGCACTGATCGGCGGCGGGGAGCTCTTCGATCTTCTCCCACCGCCTGAGCAGCCGGGCCGTTGGCGGTGACCGCTTCGCCGTACTCGGCTTGAGTCCAAACAGCGGCGTGCCTTAAGTCCCAGGGCGTTTGTGCCGAGTGGCCGCGTCGGCTACACTTCCTCCAGCCAGGAGCGTCTGATGACCGAACTCGTCTTCCTCGTCGAAGAAGCCCCCGAAGGCGGCTATACCGCCCGCGCGCTGGGCGCCTCGATCGTCACCGAGGCCGACGATCTCCCCGGCCTGCGCCAGGCGGTCCGCGAGGCCGTCCGCTGTCATTTCGACCCGCCGGAGGGGCCCAAGCTGCTCCGCCTGCACCTGGTCCACGACGAAGTCATCGCGGCGTGAAGCTGCCCCGGGACCTCTCGGGACCGGAGCTGGCCCAGCGGCTCCGGCTCTTCGACTACAGCATCACGCGGCAGACCGGCAGCCATCTGCGCCTGACCACCCAGGACCAGGGCGCACCACCTCACGATCCCAAATCACGCGGCCCTCCGCGTCGGGACGCTCGCGTTCATCCTCGGGGAAGTGGCCGAGCACTTTCAGCTGGAGCGGGCGGAGGTCATCCGCCGGCTCTTCAGCTAGCATCGGCGCGCAGCGAGGTGTCCGCCGATTGACATCCCCCTGAAACTTCGCGTCGGCTCGTCGAGGCATGAAGTACGACCTATCTTCCAAAACGAGAGCGGCTAAAGGGAGAAACGGCAGCGGGTTCCGCGGCGACCTCAGTACGACCGAGCCGTATCGGGACAGTT
>JBOHSH010000271.1:0-27889 GCA_050733195.1 Gemmatimonadales bacterium | reverse complement strand
GTGCGGGGGCGTCGCCGAGATCTCCGCGCGCCACCAGCGCTCCCGCCCGCGCGAGCGCGGCGGCGCGCGCGGGGCTCCGGGCCAGCACGGTGACGATGTGCCCCTGGCGGAGCAGCGTCTCCACCAGATGGCGCCCCACGAATCCGGTACCGCCCGTCACCAGCGCCTGCATCTCAGAGGGACCGGTCGTAGAGCCGGTAGGTCTTGTAGACGGTGAATCCCATCTTGACGAGACCCGCGTTCATCGCTGCGTTGTCCTCCAGGATCCAGCCGGCTTCGCCCCAGCCGTATCCGAGCTTCGCGCCGCGCGTCCAGATCCAGTGGTAGAGCACCGCGTCGATGCCCTTCCCGCGATATTCGGGAAGCACGCCGAGGAGCGCGATGCGGCAGCGGTGCAGCCTGCGGGTCTTCCGGGCCCACAGGATCCGGAGGATCACCGGGAAGAGCCGGCCCGACCGGTTCGTGCGCAGGATGGTATTGAGGTCCGGCAGCGCCAGCGCGAAAGCGACCACCTGCCCGTCCTTCTCGGCGAAGGGCACCAGATCCGGCACCACGATCGGCTCGAACTGCGCCGCGAGGTGATCGATCTCGTGGGCGGTGAGGGGAACGAAGCCCCAGTTCCTCTCCCACGCGCGGTTGTACAGCTCCTTGACCCGCTCCACCTCCGCCGCGAACTCCCGCATCCGGATCGGCCGCAGCGTAATGCCGAGCCGGGTCCGCACCAGCTCGACGGCGCGCTCGAGGCGTTCGGGGACCGGGGGCGTGTTGCCCGACGGATCCCCGTGCTGGTAGACCAGGAGGTTTCGCGCCGGATGCAGGCCGGCGCGCTCGATCAGGTCCACGTAATAGCGCGGGTTATGGGGCATCATGAGGACGGGCGGCGTGTCGTACCCGTCCACCAGCACTCCGCACTCGTCGTTGGTCGAAAAGGATGCGGGTCCCCGCATCGTCTCGAAGCCGCCGGACCGGAGCCAGGCGGCGGCCGCCGCGAGCAGGGCGTCGGCCACCGCCTGCTCGTTCTCCGACTCGAAGAAGCCGAAGAAGCCGACCCGGTCCCCGTGGGTGCGGTTGTGGAGGTGATTGGCGATGGCGGCGATCCGGCCCACGACCGCGCCGTCTCTCTCGGCGAGGAAGTATTCCGCTTCGGCGTGCTCGAAGAAGGGATTGCGGCGGCGGTCGAGGAGCACCGCCACGTCCCGACGCAGCGGCGGGACCCAGAGCGGGTCCCGCGCGTGCAGACGATAGGGGAAACCGATGAAGCGGTGGAGGTCGGCGCGGGTCCGGACCGGCCGGACCGCGACCCGCGCGATCAGATGACCCCCAGCTCCTTGCCGATCTTGCCGATGGTCTCCACGCAGTAGTCGATCTGGTCGGCCGTATGGGTCGCCATGAGGCTCATCCGGAGACGGCACTGCGAGGACGGGACCGCGGGCGGGACCACCGGGTTGGTGAAGATTCCGCCGTCGAAGACCCGCCGCCACATCACGAACGTCCGGTCGAGGGGCCCGATGAGGATCGGCACGATGGGCGTCTCGGAGGGCCCGGTGTCGAAGCCGAGCGACCGCACCCCCTCGGCGAGCCGGCGGGTGTTCACCCAGAGCTGTTCCCGGCGCTCCGGCTCGGCCTGCAGCACCTCGAGCGCGGCCAGCACGCCCGCGGTGTTGGAGGGCGGCAGGGCCGCGGTGAAGATGAGCGGCCGGCAGTTGTGCCGGAGATAGTCGATGATCTTGGCGGAGGAGGTGACGAATCCGCCGATCGAGGCGAGGGACTTGGAGAACGTGCCGGCGATGATGTCCACTTCGTCCGTGAGGCCGAAGTGGGCCGCGGTCCCGTCGCCCCGGGGGCCGATGACCCCGATCGCGTGGGCGTCGTCCAGCGCCAGCGCCGCGCCGTTCCGCTTGCAGACGCGGACGAGGTTCGGCACGTCGGCGATGTCGCCTTCCATCGAATAGACGCCGTCGACGATCACCATCTTGCCGGCGCCGCTCGCCCCCCCGTTCACCCGCGCCAGCTTGCGCTCGAGCCCGGCGAGGTCTCCGTGATTGAATCGCTCCGTCTCGCCGCGGGACATCGACGCCCCGTCCACGATCGACGCGTGGTCGAGCTTGTCGAGGAAGACGACGTCGCCCCGGCCGATGAGGCCGGAGATGAGGCCCAGGTTCGCGTTGTAGCCGGTCGAGAAGACGATGCAGTCTTCCTTGCCCAGGAACTCCGAGAGCGCCTGCTCGAGCCGCAGGTGGAGGTCGAGAGTGCCGTTCAGAAACCGGCTTCCCGTGCAGCCGGAGCCGTAGGTCCGCAGGGCACAGGCGGCGGCCTCCAGGACCTTGGGGTGATGAGTCAGCCCGAGATAGTTGTTCGACCCGAGCATGATCCGCCGCTGTCCTTCAATGACGACGACGGTGTCCTCGGATTCGGAGATCGGCTTGAAGTAGGGATAGAGTCCTCTGGCCTTGACCTCGTCGGCCTTCGTGAACTGCCGGCACTTCTCGAACAGCACAATGTCGGTATTCAGCGTCGGGCTCGACACGGGACCTCGCGCAACAGGAAGGGTAACCGGTGCATCCCCATGCGTAATAATCACATGAACTTAAGCCCGCGGCCCAGGGCCGACAAGAGCTTGCATGCGCGCCGCCCGGGTGCCTCCTCCGGGGGACGGGAGGGCTTCCGGCTGTCGGCCCAGGTGCGCTTCCTGCATAGATTTCCCGCCGCATCATGCGATCGCTTTGCCTTCTTTTCGCGGCCGGCGCTCTGGTCGCCGCCCTCCCCGCGTCCGTCCGGGCGCAGGGGCCGGGTCCGGTCCGCCTCGAGCCACACGACTTCTCGCCGAACGGGGCCTGGCGACGTCGCGCCGCGACGGTGCGCGCCCGGCGCGCGGATCTCCTCAGGCAGCGGAACTTCGGGGCCCTGAACGCGGTGCGCGCCCCGGGACCGTTTCGGGGTCCCGCCGCCGTGCAGGCTGTCGGGGCCTTCGCGACGGCGGTCACCGGCCAGTTCTATATCCCCGTCATCGCCATCGAGTATCGCAATGCCGGGCTGCGATTCCCGGCGAGCGAATACGAGCGGCTCCTCTTCAGTCCCGCTCCCGGTGACCGCCCGTACACGCTCAAGACCTACTACGAGGAGGTCTCGAGGGGCCGGATCGCGATGGACGGCCAGCTCTTCCGGCCCATCCGGGTGGACTCCAACGCGGCATACTACACCGACGGGTGCAACGGCCTCACCATCCCCGGCGTCACCACGTGCCCGGCGCGTCCGCGCAACCGGATGGGCGAGATGCTGGTGACGGTGCTGGATTCCATCTCCAACGGCCCCGGCGGCGACACGATCTGGTCGCGTTACGACAACGACGGCCCCGACGGCCTGCCCAATTCGGGCGACGACGACGGCGCTGTGGACTTCGTCACCTTCCTGCAGCCCGAAGTCGGCGGCGAGTGCCGTTCGCTCAATCCGCCGCCCACCGGCATCTGGAGTCATCGGTGGGTCGTGTCCGTCTGGAACGGCAGCGCTGGGTACGTCACGAAGACGCCCCGGCGCGGCGCGGGCGGGCAGCCGCTCCCGGGCCAGTTCCTCCGGGTGAACGACTACACGATCCAGTCGCAGCTCGGCGGCACCACCGCGTGTCAGGCGTCGGAGATCATGCCGGTCGGCACGATCGCCCACGAGACGGGACACGCGTTCGGCCTTCCCGATCTTTACGACACGCAGGGCGTCACCCAGGGCGTCGGGGAGTGGAGCCTCATGGGGAGCGGCAACTACGCGCGCCCTTACAGCCCCTCCTCGATGGACGCCTGGTCCATTCACGAGCTCGGCTGGGTCACGGTCGACACGCTGGTCTCGAGCCGGACGACGACCACCGCGCCCAGGGTGCTGAGCGACACGATCTTCTTCGCGGCGACGCACAATCCCCTCGAGTTCGTTCTGCTGGAGAACCGGCAGGCCATCCGGAGCGATTCGGCGCAGATGAACCCCGCGCTGCCCTCGACCTGCTCCGGCTTCTGCCCCAAGTCTCCCGGTCTTCTCGTCTGGCTGATCAACCAGCAGAAGATCGACCTGGGGCACGCGTCCAATCAGGTGAACACCGGGTTTCCGCACGGCGTGGCCCTGGTGCAGGCCGACGGGCTGAACCAGCTGCGCACCGCCGGGATCCGGAACCGGGGGGACCGCGGCGACGCCTATCCCGGCCAGACCGCCAATACCCGCCTCATGCTCCTGTCGAATCCGGGCGCGCGGGACAATCAGGATCAGTATCTGGGCTTCGTGCTGGACCGGATCCAGCAGCTTGGCGCGGGGGTCATGGGCTTCCGCTTCACCCGCCGCGAGCCCACGGTAATTCGCGCCGGCCGGCCCGGCGCGCTGATCTTCGTGAACGGCGAGAGCTGGGGGCAGTACGTCGAAGTGGTGCCCGCCGGCGACCAGATCAGCATCGGGGTGCAGGACCTGCAGCTCGTGGATGTCGGGCGCACGCGGCTGCGCTTCACCGCCTGGAGCAACGGCGGGCCGAAGGATCAGACGCTGATCAGCGCTCTGGCGAAGCCGGATACTCTGAGCGCGACCTTCACGGCCGAGCATCGCGTCCTGGTCACAACGGTCGGCGCCGGCTCGGTGGCCGCGACCGTCGCGGGCGACCTCGCTCTCGGGGTCTTCGTTCCGGAAGCGACGCCGATCACGCTCACCGCCACCGTGCCGCCCGGATTCGTCTTCGCGGGCTGGCGCGGCGACACGGTCACGACGTCGCTCTCCCTCCGGCTCGCGATGACTCGAGGGTACGATGTCGAGGCGCGGTTCGTGTCCGCGGTCGTGGTGGCGCAGGCGGACGCCATTGCGGAGCTGCTCGGAACGCCGAGGCTGGACGCCGCGCAGAAGGGCTTCCTCGACGAGCTCGGCAACCGGAATCAGATCTTCGACGTCGGCGACCTGCTGGCGATGCTTCGCCGGAGCGCGCAGACCGCGCCCCCGGCGGTCGGCGCCCGCGCGGCCGACCGGCCGGCCGTCCATGCACGCGAGGAGCGGCCATGATGCGCCGTCTGGCTCTCGCGGGTCTGGTGCTGCTGGGCCTGGGCTGCGGGGGTGACGGCGGAACGCCGCCGCCGACTCCCGGGGACCTGGTCGTCACCTACTTCCAGGGCGGGATGCCGGCCGGCGCCATCCTGCTCACCATCTCGGGCGGGCCGGTGGAATCCATCACCAGTCGCGTGCCGGGGGTCGAGGTGATGTCGGCCTCGCCCTCCGGGACTGTGACGAAGGTGATCCTCACGGGCCCGCTCTCCACCGGCGATCTCCTCACCATTCGGGTTCCGGACCCGACCCAGTTCGCGGCGTACTCGGCGCGCACCGAGCAGGTGGCGGACGGTCAGACCTTCGCGCTGATCGATCCCGCCGGCTACAGCTTCACCATCCACCGCTGATCCGGCCGGGGCTTCGGGCCCGGCCACGCTCGCCCGGCCGCTCTGGCATGGGCGGGAGTCGTCGTTCAGATTACGCCGTCGGCGGTACGGCGTCGCGCCCGTGCGGCCCCGCACACTCTCCTCCCCTCGAGGTCGTCATGATCCAGCTTCGCGTCAACGGCCGGGACGTCTCAGTGGATGCCCCGGAGGACACGCCGCTCCTCTGGGTGCTGCGGGACTCGCTGCACCTCAACGGCACGAAGTTCGGCTGCGGGATCGGTCAATGCGGCGCGTGCACGGTGCACATCGACGGCGAGGCCCAGAAGTCCTGCCAGTTCCCCATCGGCGCGCTCGCCGGGAAATCGGTGACCACGATCGAAGGGCTCGACTCCTCGGGGCGAGGCGGGCACAAGGTGCAGCAGGCGTGGATCGCCGAGCAGGTGCCGCAATGCGGCTACTGCCAGTCGGGCCAGATCATGCGGGCCGCCGCGCTGCTCGCCCAAACGCCCCGGCCGACCGACGCGCAGATCGACGACACGATGTCGGAGAACATCTGCCGCTGCGGGACCTATCAGCGGATCCGCCGCGCGATACATCGCGCGGCGGGGGAGGTGACCGCATGACCACGAGCGTCTCGCGCCGCGACTTCCTGCGCGCCGGCGCCGTGGCCGGCGCGGGACTCACGATCGCGGTGTACCTCCCCGGCTGTCAGCCCGGGGAAGGCCGTGTCGTCACCACGCCCTTCAAGCCGAACGCCTGGGTTCGCGTCAGCACCGACGGCTCCGTGCTGCTCATCACCGACCGCTCCGAGATGGGCCAGGGAGTAGTCACGTCGCTGCCGCAGCTTCTGGCCGAGGAGCTGGACGTGCCCTGGGACCGGGTGCGGATCGAGCCCGCCCCGGCGGACAAGGCGTACTACAACTCGATCTTTCCGTCCCAGCTCACCGGCGGCAGCACGAGCGTGCGCGGGGCGTGGAAGCCGCTCCGCGAGGCGGGTGCCGCCGCGCGGGCCATGCTGGTCCAGGCCGCGGCGGAGGCCTGGGGTGTTCCCGTCTCGGAGTGCCGGACCGAGAACGGCGTGGTGCTCCATCCGGCCAGCCGCCGCCGAATGCCCTATGGGGAGCTCGCCGAGGCCGCGTCCAGGCTTCCGGTGCCCACCGGGGTGGCGCCCAAGTCTCCCGACCAGTGGCGAATCATCGGAACGCCGGCGCCGCGGCTGGACGTTCCGGACAAGGTCACCGGCCGGGCCGTGTTCGGGATCGACGCGGGCCCGAACGACGCGCTGGTCGCCATGGTGGCCCGGAGCCCGGTCTTCGGCGCGGAGCCGGTGAAATGGAACGAGCAGGCCGCCCTCGCGGTTGCCGGGGTCCGGCGGGTCGTGAAGCTGTCCACCGGCATCGCGGTCGTGGCCGACGGCTACTGGGCGGCGCACAAAGGTCGCGAAGCCCTGGCCGTCGAGTGGGGTACCACGGCCGCGGGTGCCTTCTCGATGGAAGCGATGCGCCGTGACGCGGCGCGTCTCGCGCGCGGGCGAGCCCACGTCGCGAAGCGGGCCGGTACTGGAGCGCTCACGCGGGGCGCGAAGACGGTGAGCGCCGAGTACCACGCACCGTACCTGGCGCATGCGTGCATGGAGCCGATGAACGCGACGGCGCACGTCGAAGCGGGGAAGTGCACCGTCTGGGCTCCGACCCAGTATCAGTGCGGGCCGGCGCTGGGAGGAGGCGTCCAGGAGACCGCCGCCAGGATCGCGGGGGTCGACCCCGCGCAGGTGACGGTGCACACCACCCTGCTCGGCGGGGGCTTCGGCCGACGGGTGATGCAGGATTTCGTCGTCGAGGCCGTGGAGGCTTCGAAGGCCGTCGGTGCGCCGGTGAAGGTGATCTGGTCCCGGGAGGACGACATCCAGCACGACTTCTATCGCCCGCCGACGTTCGTGCAGCTCGCCGCCTCGCTCGACGAGCAGGGCCGGCCGCAGTCCTTCACCTGCCGGGTCGTCTGCCCTTCCATCATGACGACGTTCGGGGCGCCGAAGGATCAGCTCGACGGATCGGCGGTGGAGGCCCTGAGCGATCATCCCTACGCGATTCCGAACCTGCTGGTGGAGGCGGTGCATCCGGACTGGCCGGTGCCGCTCGGTTTCTGGCGCTCGGTCGGATCCTCGCAGAACGGGTTCGTCATCGAAGGGTTCATCGACGAGCTGGCGTGGGAGGCGGGCCGGGATCCGGTCGAGTTCCGTCGCGGGCTGCTGGCCGACGCTCCCCGCCATCGCGCCGTGCTCGATCTCGCCGCTTCGCGCGCCGGCTGGGGCTCGCCCCTGCCGGAGGGGCGTGGCCGCGGGATCGCGCTGGTGAAATCGTTCGACAGCTACGTGGCCGAGGTGGCGGAGGTCTCCCTCAACCCGGATCGCACCATACGGGTGCACCGGGTCGTGTGCGCCGTCGACTGCGGACGTGTGGTGAATCCGGACGGGGTGCGGGCGCAGGTGGAGAGCGCGGTGGTCTACGGGCTCACCGCCGCGCTGCACGGGGAGATCACGATCGAGGGCGGGCGGGTCGTGCAGGGGAACTTCCACGACTACCCGATGCTCCGGATGCGGGAGATGCCGGTCGTCGAAGTTCATCTCGTCGAGAGCACGGAGGATCCGACCGGCATCGGTGAGCCGGGCACGCCGCCGATCGCACCGGCGGTGGCGAACGCGGTTTACGCGCTCACGCGGCAGCGGCTGCGCAGCCTGCCGTTCCGGGCCGTGCCGGCGTGAGCGACGTCCTCACCCGCCGAGAGTTCGTCCGCCTGTCGGCGGCGGCGGGCGGGGGTCTCGTGGTTGCGGTCTCGCTCTCGAGCTGCGCCCGGGAGCCGCTGCCGGCGTCCCCGGGCGCGGCTTTCGCTCCCGACGCCTGGATCAGGATCGGATCCGACGGCGTCGTGACGGTGATGGTCGACCGTGCCGAGATGGGGCAGGGCGTCAGCACGGCCCTGCCGATGCTCGTCGCGGAGGAGCTCGATGCCGACTGGAGCTCGGTCCGCTACGAGTTCGCGACGGCGAATCCGGTCTACGCCAACCCCCTCTTCCAGGGCGGCATGCAGGCTACCGGTGGGAGCACGAGCGTGCGCGCCGCCTGGCTGCCGCTGCGGGAGGGTGCCGCCCGCGCGCGGGCGATGCTCGTGGCGGCCGCGGCGGCACGCTGGGGCGTCGAAGCTCCCGCCTGCCGGACGGAGCGGGGAAGAATCCTGCATCCGGACGGCGTCCAAACACTGGGTTACGGAGAGATCGCGACGGAAGCGGCGAGGATGCCGGTTCCGGAACGCGTCTCGCTCAAAGCCCGCTCCGACTGGCGCCTCATCGGTACGTCGGTTCCCCGGCTCGATCTGCGGGAGAAAGTGACCGGCGCCGCGGTCTTCGGCATGGACGCCGGACCACCCGATGCGCTCGTTGCCGTGGTCGAGCGGTGCCCCGTCTTCGGGGGCACGGTGCGCTCGTTCGATGCGACCGCGGCCGAGCGCGTTCCAGGCGTCCGCCGGATCGTTCCCCTCGAGGGAGGAATCGCGGTCGTCGCCGACGGGTTCTGGGCCGCGCGCCGGGGACGGGACGCGCTGAGTATCACCTGGGACGAAGGAGAGAACGCCGCCCTGGACGACGCCGCGATCCGGCGCCGGCTCGGCGAGCTCGGGGAAAAGCGCGGCTATGTTGCCCGGAAGGCCGGGCTCGGCATGGACGGGTTTGGTGGCGCCGCGCGCGTGTTGAGCGCGGAGTACCAGCTGCCGTATCTGGCCCATGCGACGATGGAGCCGATGAATTGCGTCGTGCGTCCCGGTCCGCGCGACGCCGAGGTCTGGGTCCCCATCCAGTTTCAGCACGGCGGCCGTCTGGTGGGCGGCGGCACCCGTGAGCACGCGGCGCGGCTGCTCGGCCTCGACGCGGAGCAGGTGACGGTCCATACCACGCACCTCGGGGGCGGCTTCGGGCGACGGTTCGAGCTCGACGTGGTCGAGGAAGCCTGTCGCATCGCCCGCGCGGTGGGTGCGCCGGTCAAGCTGATCTGGTCGCGGGAGGACGACCTCCGGCACGATCATTACCGGCCGGTGGGCCTGCACCGTCTGCGTGGCGCGCTCGGCCCCGACGGCGTGCCGATCGCCTGGAGCCATCGCGTGGTCTGCCCGTCGATCATCGCGAAGTTCCTTCCCGGCTGGCTGCCGGGCTTCGCGACCCGCCTGGCGGGGCCCCTCAAGGGCGGGGTCGATGCCAATGCCATGGAGGGAGCGACCGAGCTTCCCTACGCGATCCCTCATCTCGAGATCAGCTACAGCCGTGCCGATCTCGGCGTGCCCGTGGGGTTCTGGCGATCGGTAGGACATTCCCAGAACGCCTTCGCGGTAGAGTCGTTCGTCGACGAGCTGGCGGCCGCCGCCGGTCGAGACCCGGTGGAGTTCCGGCGCGTTCTGCTCCGTGGCTCTCCCCGCCACCTCGGCGTGCTCGAGCTCGCGGCCGAGAAATCCGGCTGGGGCTCACCGCTGCCGCCCGGACGCGCGCGTGGCATCGCGGTGCACGAGTCCTTCGGGAGCTGGGTGGCCCAGGTCGCCGAGGTCTCGGTCGGCGCCGAGCAGGGTGTGCGGGTTCACCGCGTGGTCTGCGTGGTGGATTGCGGGACGGTGGTGCATCCCGATACGGTGGCGGCCCAGATGGAGAGCGGCATCGTCTACGGACTCACCGCCGCCCTTCATGGCCGCATCAGCATCGAGCGGGGTCGCGCGCGCCAGAGCAATTTTCACGACTACCGGATGCTCACGATGCGAGAAATGCCCGCGGTCGAGGTGCACATCGTGCCCGGCCCGTGGGAGCCCGGGGGAGTCGGAGAGCCCGGCACGCCGCCGATCGCGCCGGCCGTCGCCAACGCCGTCTTCGCCGCGACGGGTCGTCGCCTCCGCGCCCTCCCCCTCTCACTCTAGGAGAATCCCATGTCGGCGCGTGGTTGCCGGCTCGGTGCCGTGGGGCTGGCGCTGGTGGGGCTGGCGTGCTCCCGGGAACCGGGGTCGGGCGCGGCCGACCGGCAGCGCCTGGATCAGGAGACCGCCGTGGCACGACAGGCCATCGAGGCGTCGCTGCAGCGCTTCATGGTGCACTTCACTGCGGAGCGATTCGATTCGGCGGCCAGCCTTTACGCTGAGCGGGGCCGCGCCATGGGGCCCAATGCGCCGGCGGCTGTGGGGTGGACGGCGATTGCCGGCGCGTTCGAGCGGTTCCGCGGCGCGGCACCCAGGCTCGAGCTCCGGACCGAGAGTGTCACCGCGAGCGGTCCGCTGGCGATGGAGCGGGGCCGCTACACCCTCGCGTGGACGGCCGCCGGACAGCGGTCGCTGGCGGACTCAGGGAAGTACGTTCACCACTGGCACCGGATCGGACGTCGATGGGTGCTGCTCGACGCCATCTGGAACAGCGACCTGCCGCCGGTCCAGGCGCCTGCCCCCGCGCCCCAGGCGGCTCCCGCCAGGCCGCCCGCGACCCCGCCGCCTCCCGCGACGCCGCCAGAAGCCTGACCACAGATTTCACAGATGACACAGATGGGGAGGTGACCGACGGCATTCGCTCGCTTCATCGATGTCGCGCGAGAACGAATCATCTGTGCATTCCAACGGAGGGCGCCGCGACACCAGTCACGGTTCACCGTGATGGTGAGGTCGCCGACGCGGCCGCCTCCATCACCCCGGCGGGTGACCGCGCCGCCGCCGGGGCCCGCCACACGCGGTGTGTCAGGACGACGAGCGTAGCCCAGACCCCGGTGCCGGTCAGGAGGTGGAGGGCCCGGAGAGGAGCCGGAAGGGCCAGCAGGACCATCGCGGCCGCGACCGCGATCTGCGCGAGGGTGGCGGCCAGGACGCCGTAGCCGGCCCGGCGCAATGCGGAGGTGGCGCCCCGCAACCTCCAGGCGACCACAGCCGAGGCCACGAGGAAGCCGTACGCGAGGACCCGGTGCGCCCAGTGGAGAGGTCCGAGCGCCGTATCCGGCGGCCCGATGCCCGCGCCGGCGCAGAGAGGGAAGCCGCGGCAGACCGCGCCCGCGTTGAGATTCGCGACCTGAGCGCCCCAGAGGATTACGACGAGCCCGAACACGGCCAGGCCGGCGGCGGTGGATCGGGATACGGGATTCGAAGTCTCAGGCCGCAGGGTTTCGTGCGGGGCCAAGCCCGCCTCGAGTGCCGTCCAGATCACGGCACCCAGCACCAGCATGGCGTTGAGCAGATGGACGATCACCACCGCCGGCGGCAGCTCGAGCTTCACGGTGACGGCGCCGAGAAGCACCTGCACCACCAGCAGCCCGGCGCCCAGCAGGGCGGGGGTCAGGAGCCGGCGCTCGGCGCGATGCCGTCGCCACGCGATCAGGGCCGTCCCGGCGATGGCCACGCTGGCGAGTGCCGCCACCCACCGGTGCGAGATCTCCACGAACGTCGGGAAGTCGAGCGGCGGAAACCACTCGCCGTTGCAGCGCGGCCAGTGGTCGCCGCATCCCATTCCCGAGCCCGTGATCCGGACGATCCCGCCGACGACGATGAGTACGAGCGTCAGGGCTGTGGCGGCGAGGGCCCACCGTGCGAGGGTTCGTGGGAGAGATGTCATTTCCGGTCAACGGTCGACGTCTTGGTCAGTCTGCGCCCGGCCGTGACACCGGCATCGCCATCGGGGTCCGCTCGGGCTCCGGTGTGAAATCCTCTCCCGGATTGATGAAGCGGTCCCGCTCCAGTCGGAACTGCTTGTCGTAGAGCTGACGGTAGCGGCCACCCGCAGCGAGGAGCTCGCGGTGCGTGCCCCGCTCGACGATTTCACCGGCCTCGAGCACCAGGATCTGGTCGGCGCTCATGATCGTCGACAGCCGGTGGGCGATCACGAACGTCGTCCGGCCCGACCGGAGCGCGCGGAGACCGTCCTGGATGAGCGCCTCGCTCTCGCTGTCGAGGCTCGACGTCGCCTCGTCCAGCAGCAGCACGGCCGGATCGGCCAGGATGGCGCGCGCGATCGCCACCCGCTGCCGCTGGCCGCCCGAGAGCTTCACGCCGCGCTCACCCACGATCGTCTGATACCCGTCCGGGAAGCGCTCGATGAACTCGTCGCAGTGGGCGATCCGGCTGACCGCCGTCACCTCCTCGAGCGAGGCATCCGGTCGGGAGAACCGGATGTTGTCGGCGACCGCCCCGTCGAAGAGGAAGTTGTCCTGCAGCACGATCCCGAGATGGCTCCGGTAGTCCCGGAGCCGGAGCGACACGAGGTCGCGGCCGTCCAGCAGCACCCGCCCCGCCGTCGGACGGTTGAACGCCATCACGAGGCTCATCAGCGTGCTCTTGCCCGACCCGCTGGACCCCACGAGCGCCGTGGTCGAGCCGGCCGGCGCCCGGAAGGCCACGCCCTTGAGGACGGGCACGCCGGGCACGTACTCGAAGCTCACGTTCTCGAACTCGACTTCTCCCCGCACGGTGTCGATCGGCTCGCGGCCGCGATCCTCGTCCGTCTCGGTGGACATCTGCCGGAGCTCGCGGATGCGGTCGAGACCCGCGAACGCCTCGGTGACCTGGGTGCCGATCGAGGCGATCTGGATCAGCGGCGCCGCCATGAGCCCGGTGAAGAAGACGAACATGACGAAGTCGCCGAGCGTCATCCGCCCGGCCAGGATGTCGCGCCCGCCGATCCAGATCATGATCGCGCCGGAGAGTCCCACCACGACGGTGGAGAGGGCGGTGACGCCGCCGATGCCCGTCATCGTGGTGGCCACGTTCCGGAGGAGGGCGTGTACCCCCTTGGCGAACACCAGATCTTCACGGCGCTCCGCGACGTAGGATTTCACGATCCGGATGCCCCCCAGACTCTCGGTGAGCCGGCCGGAGACCTGGGCCATGAGCTTGCCGCGCTCGCGGAAGATCGGCCGGAGCCTGGTGAAGGCGAGCGCCATGCCCCCGCTGAACGCGAGCAGCACGATCAGCATCCCGAGGGTGAGCTGCCAGTTGAGCCAGAAGAGAACGACCATGGCGATGGCGGCGGTCAGGAGGCCGCCGACGAGCTGGACCAGCCCCGTGCCGACCAGGTTCCGGATGCCCTCCGCGTCGTTCATGATGCGGGAGAGGAGCACGCCGGTCTGCGTGGCGTCGAACTGGCGTACCGGAAGCCGCAGCACGTGGGCTTCGACGTCGCGCCGCATCTCGGTGATCGCGCGCTGGGCCGCGACGCCCAGGATGCGGACCAGGGCGAACGAGGTGACCGCCTGCACGATCGTGGCACCCACGACCGCCAGCGCGATCGGCCCGAGCAGCGTGACCTCGCGATTCACCAGCACGCGGTCGACCAGGAACTTCGAGCTGGCCGGCAGGACCAGTCCGGCCAGCCGGCTCACCAGCATGACGGCCATGCCCAGCGCGAGCCGTCCCCGGTAGCGCCAGAGGAGCTCGCGGGTCTCGCGCCAGGCACTCGAGAGCGTGACCTTCTTCTTCTTCGTCTCCTCAGCCACGCCGGCTCCTCGCGGCGAGCGCCGTCTCGACCCGCTTCCGGAGGAGCAGCAGGAGCTCGCGTCCCGCTTCGCACTGCGTGGCGATCCACTCGGCGTTCCGGAAGTCGCGCGGACCGCGGGCCTCGCGCAGCGCGCCCAGCCACGGCTCGATCTTGGCGAAGATGAAGAGGCCCTCACTCGCATTGTCCGCCAGGTAGTCGGGATTCACGATCCCCTGCCTGGCCATGCCGTAGGCCATCTCCCAGTAGCTCGTTACCTGACGGTACGCGGCGTTCTGCGGGTGGTCGCCCTTTACGATCGCGAGCAGGTCATCGGCGCTCGCCGGCCAGAACTCGGCGGTCATGTACCGCCGCGCCTCCCGCAACAGCGGCTCGCGCCGAAGCGCGTAGAGCTGGAGCACCAGCTCCGCGTCGTGGTGGTCGGGGGCATCCTTGATCACCCGGGGTCCGGTACGGGGGAAGGGAATGCCGGTCATCGGGAATCCTCGACAGGTATCTGGGTAAGCGCGGAGCCTCCGCGCCGGAAGGACGGAAATCTCGTTGCGGAGGGGGTAGGCCGACCAGTCCGGGCCGGTGGGGGCGTAGCCGGCGAGGATACGGTGACTCAGTCGGGTTGACAACTCCGCCGGGACGGAGGAAGCTTGCCCCCGCATGTCCCGTTCTCGCCTCCGCGTCATCCTCGCCGTCGTGGTGCTTCTCGCCCTGGGAGCCGCCGGCGCCCGGTCCCTGGGACCGCTGCCGCCGCTCGGACCGCTGCTCGAGCCGGCCAACGGGGTCTGGGCTCTGGCCCGGGTCGTGGATCCCGCCGGCCGGGCCGATCTCCGGTGGGCCGCGCTCGAGGCGCCGGTCGAGGTCGTCGTCGACGACCGCGGAGTGCCGCACATCTTCGCGCGGAACGAAGCGGACGCGTGGCGAACGCTCGGGCTCCTGGTCGCCCGCGATCGGCTTTTCCAGCTCGAGCTCACCTGGCGCGCGGCCGGCGGGCGGCTGTCCGAGCTGCTCGGCTCCCGGACGCTCGAGGCCGACCGCGAGGCGCGCCGGGCAGGACTGGCGTGGGGAGCGGAGCGGCAGATCGCCCGGGCAGATACGGCGGCACCGGGATACACCGCATTCCGCGCCTATGCCGAGGGCGTCAATCACTGGATCGAAACGATGCCTCGCGCCGCCCTGCCGCTCGAGTACCGCCTGCTGCGCGCGCGACCTTCACCGTGGGAGCCCGGCTACTCGGCGTATCTCCTCGTGCGGATGGGATTCACTCTCAGCTACTTCGATCCCGCCCGGGCGCGCCTCCGCGCCGCGGCGGTGGTCGGGGATTCCGCGGCCGACGCCCTCTTCCCCGTACACGGCCCGATTCACGAGCCCATTCAGCCGAACGGGCTCGGCAGGCCGCGATTCGAGACGAAGAGATTTCCTCCTCCCGGATTGCCCTCCGCGGAGACCGGGATCACCGCGCGGCGAATCGAGCGGATGCTCGCCGCCGTGACCGGAACGGCGCCCGGCGATGGTGACGGCGTCGGAAGCAACAACTGGGTGGTCGGTCCGTCCCGCAGCGCCACCGGTCGCGCGCTGCTGGCGGGAGATCCGCATCTCGAGCTGACGCTGCCGTCGATCTGGTACGAGGCCCACGTCGTCGTTCCCGATTCGCTCGATGTCGCCGGCGTGACCCTTCCGGGCGCTCCGGGCATCGTCATCGGGTTCAATCGCGACGTGGCCTGGTCGTTCACGAACACCGGCGCAGACGTCCTCGACTTCTACACGGAGACGGTGGACGACTCCACGAGCCCGAAGCGCTACCGGGTCGACGGCGTCTGGCGGCCGCTCGAGGTCCGGGTGGAGACGCACCGGGGGCGCGGGGGCGTCGCGATCGCGACGGACACCCTCTACTTCACCCATCGCGGGCCCCTCATGAAGGAAGCGGGAGCCTGGTGGTCGATGCGCTGGACCCTCTTCGATCTCACGCCGGAACGGGGCGACTTCCTCCGGCTCGGACGGGCCCGGAGCGCGGGTGACTGGCTCACGGTCTGGAAGGATTACGAGGCCCCGGCGCAGAACGGGGTCGTCGCGGACCGGCGGGGCACGATCGCTATCCGGTCGACAGGGAAGTTCCCGATCCGCCCCGGAGACGGGCGGGGGGACGTGATCCGTGACGGCTCCTCGAGCGGGAGTGACTGGCTCGGCTTCCTGCCGCTCGAACACTACCCGTTCAGCCTGAACCCGGGGCAGGGGTTCCTGGCTTCGGCGAATCAGGAGCCCGTGGATCCCTCAATCAGCTCTCGCTATCTGGGCGCCCAGTGGCCGTCACCGTGGCGCGCGATGCGCATCAACGCTCTCCTCCGCGCCGACTCGGCGGTCACCGCGGATGCGATGCGACGCTATCAGACGGATCCCGGCAGTGCGCGGGCCGATCGCTTCGTTCCGCTCTTCCTGACCGCGGCGGAACGGGCGTCGGGCGTGGACGACTCGCTTCGTCTCGCCGCGCGGCTGCTCGCCGAATGGGATCGGCGGTACACCCGCGAGAACCGGCGGGCCGTGCTGTTCGAGATGGCCATGGGAGAGCTGCAGGACCGACTGTGGGACGAATTGCTGCCGCC
Organism: Gemmatimonadales bacterium; assembly: GCA_050733195.1. Lineage (GTDB taxonomy): Bacteria > Gemmatimonadota > Gemmatimonadetes > Gemmatimonadales > GWC2-71-9 > JABFSM01. Next base: position 11,426 of record JBOHSH010000271.1, on the reverse strand, counting down.
CGGTGCCGGCGATTCGGCCCGCCCCGTCGCCATGCCTCCGCAAGCGGTGATGGCGGCGCTCGCGGGCGATTCGTCGAGCGTGTGGTGGGACGACCGGCGGACGGAGCCGGTGGAGACCCGCGACGCGCTCCTCGCCGGGGCGCTGCGATCGGCGCTTCGACGCGCCGTGCGCGCGCACGGCCTCCCGGACGGGGACGCGTGGCGATGGGACCGCATTCGCCACGCCAGCATCCGTCACCTGCTCGGGATTCCGGCCCTGTCGGCGCTCGGGATTCCCGTGCAGGCGGGCAACGGCACGCTCAGCCCTTCGAGCGGCAACGGGGCCCATGGGGCGAGCTGGCGCATGGTCGTCGAGCTCGGCGATACGGTCACCGCCCAGGCGATCTATCCCGGAGGCCAGTCGGGCCACGCCGCGAGCCGGCGCTACCGCGACCGCATCGCCCGATGGTCCGCCGGAGAGCTCGACACGGTGCTCCTGCCGCGGTCGCCGGATGGTGTTCCGGCGGCGCGCGTCACCGCGCGACTCCGGCTCCGGCCCTGATGACCCCGGGAAGAGTCGCCGGGTTTCTGCTCCTGGTCGCCGCGTTCGCGGCGGGCACCTTCGTCGCGTGGTGGATGGTGCCGGCGATCGCGGGCTTCTGGGGCGCCCTCCGCCCCTCGGTGCCGCGACCCGCCGCCGCCGCGGGACTCGCGGCCGCGGTCGCCTGGACGGCGTGGCTGGCCGGCAACGGCTGGATGGGCCGGGGCGCGCTCTCGCGGATCGGCGCACAGCTGGAGGGGTTGCTCGCGGTTCCCGGACCGCTCCTCCTGCTCGCCACCATCGCGTTCGGGGCGCTGCTCGCCTGGAGCGCCGCCGTGCTCGGCGGGGCAATCCCCCGCCGCTCGACGTAGTTTTGCGTCCTTCGCCTTCCGAGGATTCGATGCGTCCGCTCGCTTTCGCACTCCCGCTCGCCGCGCTGACGGCCCTGGCCGCGCCGGCGTGGTCCCAGGTGAACTTCGATACCGTCCAGGTCCGTACCACTGCGCTCAACCGCGGCGTCTACATGCTCACCGGTGCCGGCGGCAACATCGGGCTCGCCGTCGGTGACGACGCGGCGTTCATCGTCGACGATCAGTTCGCCCCGCTTACGGCCAAGGTCCTCGCCGCGATCCGCACGGTGACGGACAAGCCCGTCCGGTTCCTGGTCAACACCCACTGGCATTTCGATCACACCGGCGGGAACGAGAACTTCGGCAAGGCCGGCACGGTGATCGTCGCGCACGACAACGTCCGGAAGCGGATGAGCGTGGAGCAGTTCATCGCCCGGCTCAACCGCCGGGAGCCGGCGTCTCCCAGGGCCGCGCTTCCGGTGATCACCTTTCCCGATCAGGTGACCTTCCACCTGAACGCGGACACGATCCACGCGGTGCACGTGCCGCCCGCCCACACCGACGGCGACGCCATCATTCACTGGAGCGCCGCGAACGTGCTCCATATGGGCGACATCTACTTCAACGGGTTCTATCCGTTCGTGGACCTCGACAGCGGGGGCTCGTTCGAGGGGGTCATCGAGGCGGTCAACACCGCGCTCGGCATGGCGAACGACGCGACCAAGATCATCCCCGGCCACGGCCCGCTCGCCACCCGCGCCGATCTCGCGAAGTACCGGGACATCCTGACCCAGGTCCGCGATCGGGTCCGGAACCTCATCCGGCAGGGGAAGACCCGCGAGGAGGTGATTGCCGCGAAGCCGACCGCCGAATGGGACGCGACGTGGGGCGCGGGCTTCATGAACCCGGCCACGTTTCTGGGGATCGTCTACGACAGCATGAAGCGGTAGGGACACCGGTCACCGGTCACCGCTATCCGGTGGCCGGGTGCCGTCATTTCAGATACAGCAGAATCGCCCCGCTGCCGTGATCCGTGCCGAAGCGCTGGGTCGCGTCGGTGGGGCGGAGATGCCGGATCTCCTTGACCGCCGCCCGGGGGATCTCGTTCAGGGCCACCACCGTCCCCCGCCGGACATCGTTCACGTACACCATGACCGGAGGCGTTCCCTGCGTGATGCTCTGGGCGCCCCGGGTCTGGCGCATCCACATCGGCCGCAACCGCTCGACCAGCTCGAAGGCCGTCCGGAGGTCCTCACCGGCAGCGTCGATCTCCTGCAACGTGATGAGCTCCGGGCTGCGCCTGGGCTTGGGGGCGTTCCTGGTGGAATCCTGGGCGGCGGCGAGCGAGGGAACCAGCAGGGCGCACGCGGCGACCACGGCGGCGAGACGGGACATGCGGACACCTGGAGACGGGTACCGGGGGAAACATCGCCGCCGGGCTCACGCTCCGGTAGGGCCGTCGTCGGGCGGAGTGTTTTCGAGCGCGGCCGGCAGCCGGCCGGCGTCGGCGAGCGCCTGCCTCAGGACGAATTCGATCTGGCCGTTGAGGCTCCGCAGCTCCGCCCCGGCCCAGCGCTGCAGTGTGTCGTGCAGCGCCGGATCGAGGCGGAGGAGAAACCCCTTGCGCGGAGGCGGCGGCATGCCGGTCCGGCCCGCTCAGCCGCTGTACAGCGTGCCGGTGTTCACGACCGGTTGGGTCCCTCGCTCGCCGCAGAGCACGACGAGAAGGTTCGACACCATGGCGGCCTTCCGCTCGTCGTCGAGATGCAGGATGTTCTTGTCCGACAGCATCTCCAGCGCGTGCTCGACCATTCCCACCGCTCCCTCGACGATCTTGTACCGCGCCGCGATGATGGCGCTCGCCTGCTGGCGCTGGAGCATCGCGTGCGCGATCTCGGGAGCGTAGGCCAGGTGCGCGATCCGGGCTTCCTGGACCTCCACGCCGGCCTTGGTCAGCCGCTCCTGGACGTGCTTGAGCAGGTCCGCGGACACCTCGGTCGCGTGGGTGGCGAGCGCCCGCTCTCCCGCCGTATGGGAATCGTAGGGATAGGCCGAGGCCAGTCCCCGGACGGCCGACTCGCTCTGCACCTTGACGAAGTTCTCGTAGTCGTCGACCTCGAACAGTGCTTCGGCCGTGTCGACGACCCGCCAGACGACGATCGCGCCGATCTCGATCGGGTTGCTGGTGGCGTCGTTCACCTTGAGCTTGGCCGTCTCGAAGTTCCGGACCCGGAGGGAGATCCGCTTCTTGACCGAGAAGGGGTTCACCCACCAGAAGCCGGCCGACTTGATCGTCCCGGTGTAGGTGCCGAAGAGTGTCACGACCTTGGCTTCGCCGGGCAGCACGATCGCGAACCCGGGAAGCAGGAGGATCAGCACCATCACGATCACGGCCGCGACGACCGCGGTCGTGGCATTCTCGGCCCGGACGGCCTGGACGAACAACCAGGTGTCGAGAGCGGCTCCCGCCAGAATCGCCAGCACCATGGGGAGGCCCGGCACGGCACGCATCACCTTTTCGCGGATCATCTTGCGGCGGCTCCGAAGGGGTTGATAGCGGAATGATATCACTATGATATGACCCCGTCAACCGTCGCGTTCCAACGTTGCAGGCCCGGCCCGGATCGAACCCAGCACGACATCTCGTCCGTGCGTCCGGTTCGAAGGGGGAACTTCTGGTCGCCCAGCTTGCCGTGATCCCTGCCGACCTGGACGCTCACGACGCGGCGCTCGCGGCGGACGGCGACCAGTCCGCGTTCGAGCGGCTGTATCGCCGGCACGTTGCCCGGGTCGCGAGCCTGGCACGCTGGCTCGGCGACCCCTCGGATGCGGACGACGCCGTTCAGGAGGTGTTTCTGCGGGTGTGGCAGAAGCTGCATACGTTCGCGGGCCAGGCGGCCTTCTCGACCTGGCTGCACCGCGTGACGGTAAATCTCCTGCTCCGGCGCCGGGAGCGGATCGGGATCCGGCAGCGCCGGGAGACGGCGGACGTAGAGCCGCTGCTCGCCGCGCCGGCGCGCGCCGAGCGTCCGGAGCTCCGCATCGCGATCGAGCGAGCCGTCGACCGGCTGCCCGCCGGGGCTCGAGAAGTCTTCGTCCTCCACGACATGGAGGGCTACAAGCACGAGGAGATCGCCCGGATGCTCGACGTCGACCCGGGCACCTCGCGCTCCCAGCTGCACCGGGCCCGGATGCTGCTCCGGCAGCACCTCGCCTAAGGAAACAGGAGAAGGGGGAAGGGAAGCACTATGACCACGCGCCCCGACGCTTTTACCGAACGGCTCTCCGAGTATCTCGACGGCGAGCTCGATGCGATCACGCGCGCGCATCTGGAAGCGCACCTGCCGGGGTGTGCCCGGTGCCGGCAGGTGCTCGACGAGCTTCGGCACATCGTGGCGGCCGCCCCCGGGTACTCGGGCACGGCGCCGGCGCGCGATCTCTGGCCGGCCATCGCCGCGCGGCTCGGGGAGCCGGAGGTGATCGATCTGGCCGACGTTCGGCGGGCCCCCGCGCCCGCGCCGCGCGAGCGCAGAGTTCTTCGCTTCTCGCTTCCCCAGCTCATTGCCGCCTCCCTCGCGATGGCGGTCGTGGGCGCGGGCAGTGCCTGGCTCGCGCTCGGCTTGGACGGTGCGGCCGTCGAAACCGCCGTCACGCCCGCCCCGACGCCCGCCGGCGTGCCCGACACAGTCGCCTCGGCGGCCGCGACGCTGCCCGCGTCGTACGCGGAGGCGCGCTACGACGCCGCGGTCGCCGATCTCGAGCAGCTGGTCGAGGAGGGCCGGAGCCGTCTCGACACCGCGACGGTGCGGGTGATCGACGAGAGTCTTCGCCGGATCGATGACGCGATCGCCGGCGCGCGTGCGGCGATCCAGCGGGATCCGGCCAACGCGTATCTAAGCCATCAGATCGCCGCGAACATGCGGCGGAAGCTCAACCTGCTGCGAGCCGCCGCGAAGGCGATCGCCGAATCCTGAACGAGGATCTTCATGTTGCTGACCACATCGGTTGCCGCCCTGCTCGCCGTGACGGCTCAGGCCGCCGCGACGCAGACGCCGCAGACGGACACCACCGTCGCCGTCACGCAGGGGACCCGCCTTCACGTCAAGAACGTCGGAGGCGACATCGTGGTGCGCGCCTGGGATCGCAATCAGGTCCGGATTCAGGCGAGCCATTCCCGCCGCACCAGCGTCGTCGTCGAGCGCGGCGGGGCGGTGCTCTCGATCGAGTCCCGGGCCTCCCGGGGACCGAGCAACATGGTGGACTACCAGCTCACCGTCCCCACCTGGATGGCGCTCGAGCTGGGCGGCATGTACGCGGTCGTGGACATCGACGGCGTCCGCGCCCCGATCACCGTGGAGACCCTGGAGGGTGACGTGACGGTGAAGGGCGGCGCCGAGCAGGTGAAGGTCACGTCGGTGCAGGGGCGGATCTCCGTGCAGGGCGCGACCGGCCGGATCGAAGTGAACTCGGTGTCCGAGGACGTGGAGATCGCCGACGTGCAGGGCGACGTGGTCGTGGAGGGCGTGAGCGGCGACATCATGCTGCGCCGGGTGCAGGCCCGAACCGTCGAGATCGAGACCGTGAGCGGCGAGCTGGTGTTCGACGGCCGCATCGTAGACGGCGGCCGCTATTCGCTCCTCACCCACAGCGGCGACATCACGCTCTCCATCGCGGAGAACACCAACGCGACCCTGAACACCGCCATCGGGTCGGGCGACGTCCGCGCGACGTTCGCCCTGCCGACCACCGACCGGCCCGGCCGGCGCCGCCAGAGCTTCCGCTTCGGGTCCGGCAGCGCCTCGATCGAGGCGGAGACGTTCTCCGGCGACGTCCGGCTCTTCCGGCCCGCCGAGCTCGATACCCGGCTGCAGCAGCGGGAGGAGGCGCGGCGCCGGGCGCGGGCGGCGGTGAAACCGAAGCCCGAGCACGACGAGCACGATGCCCACCCGGCCGGCGCCCTCTTCGAGCCCCGGAGCTGATGCCATGCGACGCCTGCTCCTTCTCGCCGCCGTCGCCGTCGTTCCTGCCGCGGTCGCTGCCCAGGATTTCGCGTTCCGCCGCGACCTCGCGGCCGGCAGCCGGCTCCACGTCTCCAACATCATCGGCGACGTCCGGATCGCCCCGGCCTCGGGACGCACGGTGGAGGTGACCGCGGTCAAGCGGGCGGGCCGCCACGGCGATCCGGAGGACGTGGAGATCCGCACCGTGGAGCTGCAGGGCGGGGTGGCCATCTGCGTCATCTATCCCGCCCAGCGCTCCAAGTGGCAGAACCCCCGGCGTCAGCGGGACGAGGAGGCATCGCCCTGCGAGCGGGAGTCGTGGAATCAGGGCACCATCCGGAACGACACCGAGGTGGACTTCACCCTCAAGGTGCCGCCGGGGCTCCGGCTCCACGCGGGCACGGTGAGCGGCGACGTCTACGCCGAGAGCCTGTCCGGAGATCTCGACATCCGGAGCGTCTCGGGTCACGTGCGCCTCGACGGAGGGGAGGGCCCGCGCATCAAGCTTGCGACCGTGAGCGGCGACGTCGAGCTGCTGCGCATCCGCGCGCGCGACGTCCTGGGCCAGACGATCAGCGGTGAGGTCACCTTCGAGGGGCCGATCCAGGATGGAGGTACGTACGACTTCGTCACGACGAGCGGCGACATCAACGTCGTCCTCCCCGACCGCCCCAATGCCACCTTCTCGGCCGCCACCTTCTCCGGCCGATTCTCGTCCGCGTTCCCGACGACGAGCGACGAGACCCGCCGCCGCCGGCACCGCCACTCCGCGGTCTGGGGTAACGGTTCCGCGCGGCTCGACGTCGAATCACTGTCCGGAGACATCGCGATCCGCACCGGCCGTCCGTGAGGTGAAGCCATGGGCTCCCTGCTGAAGGACCTTCGCTACGCCCTTCGCACCCTTCGCAAGTCACCCGGATTCACCTTCACCGCCGCGCTGTCGATCGCGCTCGGCATCGGCGCCAACACCGCGATCTTCAGCGTCCTGCACGGCGTCCTCCTCCGGCCGCTCCCGTTCGACCGGCCGGAGTCCCTGATCACCGTCGGCCACAACTACACCCAGATCAACCTCCGCACCGGCGTGTCTGCGGTGGGGTTCCGCTACTACACCGAACAGAGCCGGGTCTTCCAGCGCACCGCTGCCTTCACCGGCTGGGCGGCGAATCTGAGCCTCGACGGACGGCCCGAGCGGCTGCAGGGCCAGCGGGCCTCGGCGGACTACTTCAGCACGCTCGGGCTCCGGCCCGTCATCGGGCGCGGCTTTCTTCGCGAGGAGGAGCAGCTCGGCAACGATCGCGTGGTGATCCTGAGCGAAGGGCTCTGGTCCCGGGCGTTCGGCCGCGACACGGGCATTCTCGAGAAGAGCCTGATCGTGAACGGCGAATCCCACCGCGTGGTGGGCGTCATGCGGAACGGATTCGAGTTCGGCGTCGAGCCGGTCGCCATCTGGAAGCCGCTCGCCTTCACGCAGGAGCAGACGTCCGGGTGCTGGGGCTGCGAGTGGATGTCGATGGTCGCCCGCCTCAAGGAAGGGTCCACGCTCGCCGACGCCTCGGCCGACCTCGACCGGATCGCCGTCACCGTCCGGGCGATGCCGGAGACCTACCGCGACAGCGCGTGGGGCCTCTACGCGCGGGGGTCGCGTGAGGCGCTGGCCGGCGACATCCGCCCCGCGCTGCTGGTGCTCATGGGCGCCGTCGGGCTGGTCCTCCTCATCGCCTGCGCCAACCTGGCCAATCTCCTCCTCGCCCGCTCGACCGCGCGCCAGCGCGAGATCGCCATCCGCACCGCTCTGGGCGCCGGGCGCTGGCGACTCGCCCGGCAGCTCCTGACCGAGAGCGTCGTGCTGGCGCTCCTGGGCGGCCTCGCCGGGCTCGGGCTCGCGGCGGTCGCTGTCCGCGCCTTCGTCGCCTCGAATCCGATGAACCTCTCGCTCATCGAGGCGGTGGGGATCGACGGCCCGGTGCTCCTCTTCACGCTGGGCGTCACGGTGCTGTTCGGGCTCCTCTTCGGGCTCGCGCCGGCCCTGCAGGCGGCTCGCCCCGCGCTCGACGGGATTCTCAAGGAAGGCGGCCGGTCGGCCGCGCGAACCGGCGGCCTGCGGTCCACGCTCGTCGTCTCCGAGGTCGCGCTCGCCCTGGTGCTCCTCGTCGGCGCCGGCCTTCTGCTCCGGAGCTTCCTCAAGTGGACCGCCGTGGATCCCGGCTTCCAGGCCGACGGCGTGCTCACCGTGCGTCTCGCCCTTCCGCCGGCCAGGTACGACACCCGGGAGAAGCGCGCGCTGTTCGCGGAGCAGCTCATTCGGAGCCTGACGGCGCTGCCCGGCGCCGAGGCGGTGGGCGCCAACGTCGCGCTGCCGATGACGGGCGACAACTGGACCCGGAGCTTCAACGTCCTGGGGTATCAGCCGCCCGAGAACGCCAGCGGGCCCTGGGGCGACTTCCGGATCGTCACCCCCGGCTATTTCCGCGCGCTCGCGATTCCGATGAGGCGCGGTCGCGACTTCGAGCCCGGCGACGTCGCCGGGTCGCGGCTGGTCGCGATCGTGGACGAGGTCCTCGCCCGGAAGTACTGGCCCCAGCAGGATCCGATCGGGAAGCGGGTCGGCTTCGGCCCGGAGGACAATCCCGAGTGGCGGGAGATCGTCGGCGTGGTCGCCCACACGATGCAAAACAATCCTCGCGAGGACGAGCACACCCAGCTCTACGTCCCGTACGCGCAGCTCTCCGAAGGGCAGCTCGGCCTCGTGCTCCGGGCCCGGGGCGATCCGATGGCGCTGACCCAGCCGGTGCGCCAGGCGGTGCTCGCGATCGATCCCGAGCAGCCGATCTTCGACGTGCAGACGATGCGCGACCGGCTGGGCACCTCCTCGGCGGAGCCGCGCTTTCTGTCGCTTCTGCTCGGAGTGTTCGCGCTGGTCGCGGCGACCATCGCCGCCATCGGGATCTACGGAGTCATGTCCTATCTCGTGGTGCAGCAGACGCGCGAGTTCGGCATCCGGCTCGCCCTCGGCGCGGACCCGCGCCACGTGCTCGGCTACGTCCTGCGGCGCGGCCTGGTGCTCTCGGGGCTCGGGGTTCTCGCGGGCCTGGTCGCCGCCCTGGGCCTCGGCCGCCTCGTGACGCGGGTGCTCTTCGACACGAGCCCGTCCGATCCCGTAGTATTTGCCGCGGTGGTAACCGCCCTGATCGGCGTCGCCGTGCTCGCCGCCTGGCTGCCGGCGCGCCGGGCAACCCGCGTCGATCCGATCGTGGCCCTGCGTACGGAGTAACCCGCCATGGAATCGCTGTTTCGCGATCTCCGCTTTGCGCTGCGCGGCCTGCGGCGCGCGCCCGGCTTCACGATCGCCGCCGTGCTCACGCTGGCGCTCGGCATCGGCGCCAACACCGCGATCTTCAGCGTGGTGGACGGGGTGCTGCTCCGGCCGGCGCCGTTCGAGGGAACCGACCGCCTGGCGATGGTCTGGGAGACCGACCGGAAGAGCGGCACGACCCGCGAGCCCGCCTCGATTCCCGATTACGCCGACTTCAAGCGCCTGGTCCGGCGCTTCGACGCGCTGGGCGCGTTTACGGCCGGCGAGGTGAGCCTCAACCCGGAGCGCGGGGATCCCGTGCGACTCGCCGCGCTCGCGGTGACCCACGACTTCTTCCCGATGGTCGGCGTGCGGCCCCTCGAAGGGCGAGGATTCGCCGCGGCGGAAGATGCCCCGGGCGCCCCGCGTGTCGCCCTCATCAGCGAGGCCCTGCGCAACCGTCTCTGGACGGCGGCCGAGCCGGCCGTCGGACGCCAGGTGCGCATCAACGACGTTCCCCACGAGGTCGTGGGGGTTCTCCCGTCGCACGCGGACTTCGGCACGCTTCAGATCCTCGGCGCCGCGGCCTACTCCCGCGGCTTCGCCGACCGGGGCGACCGGACCCGCGTCGACCTCTGGCTGCCGCTCCGCGCCGATCCGGCCCAGGCGAGCCGCGGCAATCACCCGATTCTGGTGCTCGGGAGGCTCGCTCCCGGCGTGAGCATTCCGCTCGCGCAAGACGAGATGACCCGCATCACCGCCGATCTCGAGCGGACCTTTCCCGAAGCCAACGACGCGCGCGGGGCGTTCGTCGAGCCGCTGAGCAAGGTCGTCTTCGGGCCCGTGCGGCCCGCGCTGCTGGTGCTCCTGGGAGCGGTCGCGCTGGTGCTGCTGGTCGCCTGCGTGAACGTCGCCAACCTCCTGCTCGCGCGCGGAGCGAGCCGGATGCGGGAGGTGACGGTCCGCGCCGCGCTCGGCGCGGGGGCCGGGCGGCTGACGCGCCAGTTCCTGGTGGAAAGCGGCGTGCTCACGCTGGCCGGTGCCGCGCTCGGCGTGGCGCTCGCCGTGGTCGGGCTCGACCTGCTGCTCGCCCTCGCGCCCCAGAGCCTCCCGCGCGTGGAGTCGGTGAGCGTCGACGGTCGGGTGCTGGCGATCACCCTCCTGGTGACGAGCGTCATCGGCCTCGCGGCCGGTCTCGTCCCCGCCGTGCAGGCCCGCCGGATGACGCGGAATCTCGCCCTGCAGTCGGAGACGACCCGCGGCGCGTCGGCCTCGCGGGAGCATCGCCGCTTCCGGTCGCTCCTCGTCGTGGCGGAGCTGGCGCTCGCCGTGATGCTCATGGTGGGTGCCGGCCTGCTGGTCCGGAGTCTCTGGCGATTGCAGCAGGTGGATCCCGGATTCCGCCCGGAGGGCGTGCTCAAGGCGGAGTTCCAGCTTCCCCCGAGCCGGTATCCGCAGGGCAACAACACGTTTCCCCGCTGGGTCGAGGCTCAGCGCTTCCAGGCCGAGGTGATTCGAAGGGTGACGGCGCTGCCGGGCGTGACCGCCGTGGCGATCGGGGGGAATCACCCGCTCGACGCCGGCTTCACGAGCTCGATCGTGGTGGTGGGGCGGGAGGCGGAGGCGCGCGATTGGCCCGAGCCGGCCATTCGGCGGGTGGACGCGGGTTACGTCTCCACGCTCAAGGTTCCGCTCCTCGCCGGCCGGCCGTTCGCCGCCTCCGACGACGTGGACGCGCCGCCGGTCGTGCTGATCAACGAGGCGGGCCGCCGGCGCTTCTTCGGCGGGGCCGATCCGCTGGGCCAGCGCATCCGGCTCTGGGGCGCCGACCGCCGGGTCGTGGGCGTCATCGGGGACGAGCGCTTCCGCGGCCAGGCGTCGGAGCCGATGCCCGCCGTCTACATGCCGACCTCCCAGGCACCGGTCGCCGCCGGCAGCATCCTGGTCCGGACCTCCGGAGATCCGGAGACGCTGGCACCCGCGCTCCGGCGCATCGTGCGCGAGCTCGATCCCGCGCTCCCGCTCTTCGGAATCGAGACCCTGACCCAGACTCTCGCGGACTCGGTCGGCCAGCGGCGCTTCACCATGCTCGTCCTGGGCGCGTTCGCCGGCGTCGCCCTGCTCCTCGCGATGGTGGGCGTCCACGGCGTGCTCAGCTACACCGTGGCGCAGCGCACCCGGGAGATCGGGATCCGCATGGCGCTCGGCGCCCGGCTCGAGGAGGTGCGCTCGCTGGTGCTGCGGTATGGCGCGCGGCTCGCCGC